>NZ_JBFUHX010000002.1:0-356886 GCF_056402175.1 Paenisporosarcina sp. P4_B8
ATATTATTACAGGGTTATTATCAATATTTTTGGCTATGTATTTTATCCATAATGATGGTTGGTTTAATCCAGTAGGTAGAGATGTAGCCGTTATATTTGTGGCAGTTGTTGTTTTAATATGGCAATTAATAATAAGGGTAGATTCAAGGACAATATTGATAAAAAAGGAATAAGTGCTTTACTACAATAAGGAGTGAAGCCTTTTTTATTATTGAACTAACGGGGCAGTTTAGTTAAATAAGGACAAACCCCCTTTATTAGAGAATTTATAAAAATATAGGGTGGTTCAATCAAGTAACAAAAATGGTGGAGGTATATTATGGATAAATGGAAAACTTCAAAATCAGAATATATACATAAAAGTCCATTTGGGAATATAAGAAAAGATAAATGCGAGCTTCCAAATGGAATTGTGATTGACGATTATTATGTAAACGAATATTCTGATTGGGTAAATGCAGTAGTTATAACAAAAGAAAACCAAATTGTTCTTGTTAAACAGTATCGTTACGCAGGAAAAGACTTTTTCTTCGAAGTTCCTGCTGGAAAAAAAGAGGGAAATGAAACACACGAGGAAGGGTTAATTAGAGAGATAAGGGAAGAAACAGGCTTTATTTCCTTGAGAAAACCTATTCTTTTGGGAGAATTCATGGTTAATCCAGCCACACAAAATAACAAAGTGATTACATTTCTCATGCTCGATGCCTTTAAAGAATTTGAACAAGACTTGGATGATACAGAAGAGATAAATATTAAATTGATTGATTTTGAGGATATGGGAAATTTAATTAGGACAAAACAGATAAACACACAACTTTTTACAGCCCATGCTTATTTAATGGCTAAAGTGTTCCTTACGGAAAAACAATTGAAGAATTAATATTCCTTCTTGAACTAACGGGTGCTTTAGTTGAATAAGAAAAAAGAAAAAAGCTAACGTCTGAGAAAAGACGTTAGCTTTCGGTATTTACAGGTATGCTCCGCAGGGTATCGTTTAACGCAAATAACCCACCATTCTTGTAACGCTCAAAACCCTTAATATATAAAGGTTTTAGGCGTTTTTTGTTTAGGTGTTAAGGTTATAGAAAGAAGGATTAACGCATTTTTCGAACCATTCAGGAGGACCTACTGTTGTATCTGGATCAATGGCAAGATGAACAAACCAACTATCAGCTGCAGCCCATGCCAGTGTTTACATTTGGAAGTATTTCCACTACATCTCCTGGATGTAATTCTTGAGCAGGTGTTCCTTTTTCCTAATACCAGCCTCTTCCGCCAGTAACCAAAAGAATCTGTCCACTCGGATGTGCATGCCAATTGTTCGTTAGGTTTGGATTAGATATTGGCTTTAATACAGCATGCCTTTCATTTTAATAAATACTCTGTGATGATATCTCTAAGTCCGCCCAAAGTGGGCTTTTCTTAATAGAATAGTTGGAAATAAAGCATATTTGTTAGAATATGGTTCTATCTTTTCCGTTTTTGATTACACTAAATGTATATAAGAAAGAGTGAGTGGAGGTGAAGTGGATTTGGCGAAAAAATGGGGAATTAATGCTCTTTTCTTATTTGGGGTATATGCTTTCCTGATGTATGTTTATATCTTCCATAGTGGCAGTGGGGGTATACCTGCAACTTTGAAAGGAACTGTTGCAGATCCGCACGTTTTTATGTCGGATCGAGAATTGTACCTTAGTGAGGAGTATTCAAGAATAAAGAATTTTCTCTTTTTTGTATCAATCCCATTTGAATGGCTTGTCTATTTATTTATACTGATTACTGGACTTTCACAAGCGTTTGAAAGATGGATTCCTTTGCAAAAAAAATGGGCAATTTTGCAAAATGCAGTATATGTATTTTTACTGTCTGTTCTTACGTTTATTGTTTTATTTCCTTTAGACTATTACAGATATTCCTTAAGTAAAAAATATGGGATTAGTACCCAGGGTTTCAATTCTTGGATGCGTGATAATGTCATTGATTTTTGGGTTAACTTAGGAACGACTGTAGTGATTGTAACGGTTCTTTATTGGCTTATAAATAAAAGCACAAAGAGATGGTGGTTCAATGCCTGGTTACTAATGATTCCTTTCTCCATTTTCCTCATGTTTATTCAACCGGTAATGATCGACCCCTTATATAATGATTTTTATCCACTAACAAATAAAGAATTAGAGACGAAAATTCTCACCTTGGCTGAGCAAGCAAATATTCCAACAGAACATGTGTATGAAGTTAACATGGCGGAAAAGACAAATGCTCTTAATGCCTATGTTACGGGTATTGGGAATAATTCAAGAATAGTATTATGGGATACGACTTTAAACCGCTTATCAGAAGATGAAATTCTCTTCATTATGGCTCATGAGATGGGGCATTATGTGGAGAAACATATATACTTCGGAATCGCTCGTTATATCCTAATGATGCTTGTCGGGCTCTGGTTAACCGCTAAAATAATGCCTTGGGTTATCCATCGCTTTGGACGTGTATTAAAAATTAAACGAGTAAACGCTATTCATTCTTTGCCATTATTTTTACTTATTACATCTTTTCTATTATTCGTTTCAAGTCCAATTTCAAATTATATTTCTAGATATCAGGAAACAAGAGCTGATCAGTATGCAATAGAACTAATGGACGACCCGGAGGCAGCTGTCAAAACTTTTCAAGAACTTACGAAGTCTGGATTAAATGAAGTGAATCCTCCACTACTCGTAAAATGGTTCCGATATTCACATCCGACAATGCTAGAAAGAATAAATAAAGTTGCAAATGAAAATGAATCAAAAGAGTGAGGGGCAAAATAGTATTATTGTAAATTTAATCGTTCTTCAACTAACGGGGAGCTGCAGTCGGTGCAGGTACAGGCAGACTAGCTGGAGCATTAATTGGGATGGGCATTCCGGAAGATGAGGCAGATCAATACGAACGGGATGTTAAAGATGGAAAGCTGCTCGCATTGTTAGATCCGAATGCCAGAAAAACGGATTCATTCGTTAACAATGAATTACACATAACTTCAGGTACTACTAGACATTAAGTACAATAAATTCACAAAAAACAAGGTCAATCCTTTCTGAGGATTGGCCTTGTTTTTATGAGCTAAGGAAAGTATAAACATTCTTAGCTCATTTTATAGATACCTGATTGCCTTATACTATTTCACTTTTCTCTTTCATCAAGAGAAGGAAACGCGGTTGAAATGATGTATTTAACAGAAAATCCAGTTCAATTAAGTGGAGAAAAGAATGAAAAAGAAATTAACTATTGACCCCCATTTATAAAAGGAATACAAGAAACAATTTCTTGGATGAAGAAAAGGGCATGAATGTATCTAACTGTATTTCGTTACAATTTTTTTGAAAGTATGTATAAAAGTCAAGTTAGTTGCTAATAATATAAGCAAATGACCCAATTTCTTCATTATTGAATTAATAGTTTTATTAATAGATTTGTCCTTAAACTTATCAAATAGTAGATACAGTATATAAAATAAAATATGTAATAGGGTTATTTCTTGCGTTGCTATATGAAAGAGAAAAGAAGAAGGGAGGAAATAACTCTTATGAAAACGTTTATAAACAAATTTGCAGAAGCGATTGGCATAGGTATCCTTTTACTATTATTTAATCCTGAGTTAATGGTGGTAGGATCTAGTATTAGAGAGAATGCATATGAGACGATTGTAGTTAGCCTATTAGTAATAATAATCGTTTTGATTTTAAGAAAACCCAGATCACGAGCATAATGATTGAAAAAAATAAAAGTCGTCAATTCTGAGCGAACTATACCAAACTTAATTGTAGGGTTAATTAATATGGAATGTTTCGGATGAAATTAAGGGAGAAGATGAATGTGAATGACATTATTCCTATTAGCTTCTTCAACTAACTGGTACCCTTAGTTGAATAACTGGCTGCCTTTACAGGGCAGCTTTTTCTTATGGAGAAATGAAATTGATTACTTTATAATCCGGATGTAATGTCAACCTACTGTGAATGAAAGGTTTATGGTCTTTAATGTTTAATAATAGATCATTTACAAATCTATAACATCTAAGATGTATTTTATTAACAATACAGCTTTAATATATATATTAGTGGGGATAGCTTGAGTGGCTATCATGGTATTTGGCGAAGGAGGAGCCAATACCTTTTTATTTTTCGTTTTATTTTTTTGTTCGTTTCTTTCGTTACTAATAAAATTGGGTGGTCAATTATAAATTTAGGGGGGCTTACAATGTTAACGTTGTCTGAAAATAATAATGAAGTGCTACCAATGACCCTAAATATTAAAGAAATTGACAAGCAATATATCATTAAGCAAAAAATTTTTGAAGCATTAAATTTTTCAGTATACATAGTTACGTGTAAACAAGAAGGTACATTCTATGAACTCCTATTAATTAAAGATTTCAATTCAGAAGGACCATCAGCACATATTTGGCACAAAAAGCTTTGTAAGAACTCAACTATTATAGAGATTGCAAAAGAAGTTGCTGAAGCTATCCAATCTGGATTCATTAAAAACGAATCCTCTCTTGTGTAGGTTTGTAATAAAGTTTGATCAAAAGCATGCTACAAAAATTGATTTTTCAACAGAAGAAACCCAAACATTTTGAAAAAAGTTTGGTCAAAATGCTTGGGTTGTTTGTTGCTAGTGAATAATTTTTTATAAAAAAGTTTGATCATTTTCTACCTGTGTTTGCTCAACAATCGCGACCTATAATGGAATAACGAAATTACTTTATTAATTTTCAACGGAAACCCTCTTCATTAATCGCTTTAATTTATTTTCTGTATCTGTTTCCTCTACTGGTGTATAGATACTGCACCGTAAATCCATATCACCTTGAACTTGGAGAGAAGTTAAATTAAACAACATTTTGCCTGCTTTAGCATGTCTGAATTCAATTATCATTTCTGGAGCCTTACTCACTTGACTTTCTAGCCATAAATCTTGGAATTCTGGATGTGAATGACTCATTTCTTTAATAAATTGGTTGTACCATTCATCGCCTAAATAGTGTCCATAATAGGTACGGAAAATGGCAAGAAAACCTTTCGCAAAATGTTCCCAATTGACGGCCAATGCTTTGAATTCTTTTCTGGTGAACACTAAACGAATCAAATTTCTTTGATCATTCGGTATTTGTTCAAAATCTAAAAAAACATGAGCAGCTGCAGGATTCCAGCCCACAATATGGCAATGTCGATCCGTAATGATAGTCGGACAATATGTTAATTCAGCTAGTATTCGTTTTAAAGAAGGGCTTAGCTCTGATTGATCCTTTTTTGGATGTGTAATTTCCGATTTTGCTTCTAATGCCAGGTCATATAAGTAGTCTCTTTCATCATTATTTAATTGCAAAGCTGTAGAAATACAATCAAATACGATTGAAGAAACTTTTATATCTCTTCCCTGCTCTAGCCATGTATACCAAGTGGTACTTACACCTGCTAGTTGTGCAACCTCTTCTCTTCGTAACCCAGGTGTCCTCCTCCGGGTTCCGACAGGCAAACCAATTGACTCTGGCTTAATTTGAGCACGCTTAGCTTTTAAGAATGTCGACAAAGCTTCAAGCCTAGTTTTATCATTCATTTTTAAAACTCCTCATCATACCAATTTAACCTAGTGGTAATTATACCAGGATAAACAATCACTTGTAATAGGATAAAGTGACTGTAAAATACAAGTATATTATTGATTTGGAGTGATGAACAGTGGAAAGAGTTGTGATTACAGGTATGGGAGTAGTCTCTCCTATAGGAAACAACCTCAAGACATTTTGGAACAATCTAATTAACGGAGAGTCTGGTATATCCCTTATTGATACATTTGATGTTACTAATCATAAGGCAAAAATTGCAGGTGTCATACGAGATTTTGATGCAGATGAAATTTTTGGAAAGAATGAAGCAAGACGTTTAGATCGCTTTTCTCAATTTTCTTTGGCTGCAGCCGAACAAGCTTGGACAGACTCTGAGTTGGACCTCAAACGTATAGACGGAGAAAGGTTAGGCGTATACGTAGGTTCAGGTATAGGGGGACTTGAAACCTTAATTGAAAATATTGATGCGCTTAGACAGAAGGGACCAAGAAGAGTCAGCCCAACTCTAGTACCTGCCATGATTTCTAATGCTGCTGCTGCACAAATTAGTATCAAATGGAACGCCATGGGACCTTCTATGTCTCCTGTTTCCGCATGTGCAATTGGAAATACAGCTATCGGAGAAGCCTTTAGACTAATCCGTTCTGGAGAAGTTGACGTTATGTTTGCAGGTGGAACAGAGGCAGCTATAACAGACTTATCAATAGCAAGCTTTGGTAATGCTACAGCATTATCAACAAGAAACGACGATCCAACTAAAGCTAGTCGTCCATTTGATGAAAATCGAGATGGATTTGTCATGTCAGAAGGAGCTGGAATTCTAATCTTAGAATCCTTATCTCATGCTTTACGTAGAGAGGCAAAGATTTATGCAGAAGTAATTGGATATGGTGCAAGTTCAGATGCACACCATATGGTAGCTACACACCCAGAAGGTAGAGGGGCCTATCTTGCAATGAGATCAGCTTTAAAAAATGCCAATATATCTCCTGAGGAAATTGATGTTATTAGTGCCCATGCAACAAGTACAAAAGTGGGGGACATCTCTGAAACGATGGCTATTAAGCAGCTATTTGGAAAGCTAGCTTATCAGATTCCAATAACAGCTAATAAATCTATGCTTGGTCATATGTTAGGGGCAGCTGGTGGAGTTGAAGCAATTGCTTTAGCAATGAGCATAAAGGAAGAGATAGTTCCTCCAACAATTAACTTAGAAAATCCGGATCCATTATGTGATTTAGATTATGTACCGTCTGTTGCTCGACAAGTGAAAATAAATATGGGGCTATCTAACTCATTTGGTTTTGGAGGTCATAATGCGGCTATTGTTTTAAAAAAATACGAGTGAATAAACTTTCTCTCGTAAATCTAACCGTTTCCTCTAGAAACGGTTAGATTTATTCAATTAAATGGCTCTTTAGTTGAGTAACTTTATTGCTACTCAATAGCTCCTTAATCCGCGCTTTCCGTTCAGATCTTCTTTTCACTTTTCACTATAAAAACACCATGACTTTATTTAAAAACAGCATTTGTGTAGTAGCCTGGTTTTGCGCTACATGGATGGCTAACTGCTTAGTTTAAGCTGCCTGTACACGGAGCTTTTTCTTAATGGTAATGAAGTTAATGACTTCACTATAGTTGCATTTGATAGTTAATGCAGATTGATTCCATTATGTAGAACGAAAGGGCAACCCCTTTCAAATAAAACAATTACCGCCTAACATTCACTTAAAAAAGGAGTGCCGATAACTCCGGCACTCCTTTCATTAGGGTCAATTTAATGAGTATTCTATCAAACTATAAAACAGTCAAGTGAAAGTGGATGTAGAGATTACTCTGCTGCATTTGGATCCAATGTTTCCAGCTGTGTTGCCCACCGCTCAATATTAGCTGCCGGGTTCGTTCCTTCGGCAGGATAGTCGGTGATGTGGTACCAGCTGATTGTCCGTTTTTCACCTGCTGCTACACTTGCATCAAAGGAGGCACCGAAAATATAACCGAAGGCACTGATCCCAGTTGGTTTGTCTTTGACCCAGGCAATCCCATGTGCCGGGCTGTTTATAGCGGTTTTAGGCCCGTCATACACATAATTCCCCGTCCATCCGGAAGTCTTGAAGCCGGGATTAACGTTTGCAAAACCTGGAACTATTGCCGTGTCATCAGAACTGTCTGGATCGAGTAAATATTGGAAGTATCCTTTGAAATCTTTTGTTCCGGTATTTTCTAATTCCAAGGTTAGCATGGCCACCGGTGCATCCGGAAGCAATTGGTAAGTGACTGACGTCTTGATTGACGGATTAATTTGTGCTTCTCCTGAAGCCTTTACCGCGTTTCCTACAGTCTTAATTTCAGCAAGAGAGAGCCATTCTCCAGAACGGTTCCATGGAACTTTCGGATCATTCATTGTAGGTGAAAGGATTAACTCGCTCCAATCCAAGGTTTCCATGGCATTATCATCCTGTAGGGCAAGATCACCTAGCCACCCTGGCTGGAAAGTACCTGCCTGATTATTGGCAGCCACTTGTGTAGAGATGGTCGCCTCTACCTTGTTATTGATGATGTAATGGTACGGGTTGCCTATTGTTGCGTCTAAGCGGGTGCTTCCTGCATGAAAATCTGGAGCTTCCTGAGATTCTCCTGCAATCGGCTTGGTGATAGCGTTTAGCTTTAGTTCCTTCGTTTCATTTTTCCCCTCTACCATCGTGACAGAAAGAGAAGTGTCTGAATGAAACCCTCTTCGTTTTGTAGAAAGAGTATATTTGCCTGGCTTTAATCCGATTAGGTATTGGCCATCAGCATTGGCTACTGAAGTCTGGCGGTTCCCCGCGGTATCGGTCACTACAACGGTCGCACCGGCTACCGGTTTTCCGGTATCAGCATCCGTCACCTTACCGGTTACTCGCGGCCATCTTTGGGCAGATTTTCCTCCAGGTGTGTATGCATAAAGGTTTCCATCATGAGCACCAACAACAAGCGTATTTCCTGAAATCGCAGGGGAAGATGCCACCCAAGCTCCAATTTCATGATGCCATAATGGCTGTCCTGTTATTCGGTCAAGCGCATAAAGCTTTCCGTCGTTGGAACCGATAAAGATGGTTTCTCCACTAACGGCTGCTGATGAAATGATTCCGCCATCCGTACGATATTTCCATTTTAAGGAACCTGTGCCCGCGTCTATTGCAGCAACGTTTCCGTCAGGGAATCCCATGTAGACGACTCCATCCGCTACAGCAGGGGAGGAACCAGTTGCCTGACCATGAATGTAGGATTTATCGGAGCTCTTATAGCGCCATAGCTCGTTGCCTGTAGAGGCGTCAAGTGAGACGATTAACCCGCCCTGGTACCCCATAAACACACGGCCATCTGAGATGGAAGGCATGGAGTGCATCCAGCCGCCTGCTGGTTTTTTGCGCCAGATTTCCTTGCCTGTAGCAGCGTCAAGAGAGATCAGCCAGCCGCCGTCTGCACCAACAAATACCTTGCCATCTTGTACTACAGGTGTGGATTCAACGATCCAGCCGCCTGCTAAAGGAGCATTCCATAATTGTTCGCCGGTTTTGGCATCAAGCGCCATGATTGCACCACCGCTGCCTGTGCTGTATGCCTGGTATAGGACTCCATCGGCTACTGTTGGAGAATAATACATCCAGGATCTCTGTACTTGATCCTTGCCAACGGATTTTTCCCAAATCCTTTCCCCGGTTTTTGCATTCATCGCATAAAGTGTGCCGCGAATCGAATTCGCGTAAACGACTCCGTCTGCTACTGCTGGGGATGCTTGGACCTGGGCATCTGCTTTTACTGCCCATTTCTTTAGGCCGGTTTCCAGGTCAACCGCATGGATTGCATTTTGGTCCGTGCCATTTTCATCACGTGTTCCGATATAAACCATTCCATTTGCAATGGCAGGGGAGGAGGTAAGAATCGTACCTGGTGTCCGGTAGGTCCAACCTAATCGCATACCCGCTTCGAGTGTATCTTTTGCCTCTCCGGTATGCTGGGAATTGCCGTGGAACATCGTCCAGTCAGAACCGCCCTTAGGTGAGATACGCTTAGAGTCTACGATGTTGAACGTGTTGTTTTTAACCCAAACCTTTCCTGCATCGTCGGTTACCCTAACTTCTATGGCATGCTTGCCTATTGATGCTTCTTTAGCATTCCATTGGTTAAACCAGGCCATTCCGCTGCTTTGTTTCAGTTTTTTCCATGAGCCGCCATCTACTCTGTATTCCACTTTAGAGACATTGCTTGACGTATTATAGGCATTTACCAATATGTCCACTTTGCCCTTTGGAACATCGCTTCCGGCCGCTGGATGGACAATCGCTGCGCTTTGTTTAACGTCATACATCTTATACTTTGCATTCTTTTGGTCGCCCTGGAAAGAAACCATCCGGAATCCGTTCGGTGACTGATCGATCGTATAAGCACTTGAAACAGTCGTTACATGGTTAGCACCTGGAATCGTATCTTGTGCCACATCGTTAACATGGGTATGTCCAACCATCACCAGTCGTGTCTGATACTGGCTAAGAAGTTCAATAAACTTCTTCGTGTTATCAGGTGACGGGGTTTCCGGTGTATTCAAAGGCTTATGGACGAATACTACTACTTCTTTGTCTTTTGCATTTTGGGCGAGATCCTGTTTTAACCATTCCAATTGGTCAGTTTCATTGAAGCCCAATGTATTTTCCAATGTGACAAAATGCCTGTTGCCATAATCGAATGAATACCACTCAGGTCCGAGATACTTGCGGTAACGGTCCACTCTTGTTTGATAGCTAGAACCTGGGGCAAAGTCATGGTTTCCGACAGCTGGGTAGACAGGAACAGTAGATGTAGCTGTGCTCGCTGTATAATCCTGATATTCTGCATCGGTCGCCCGGTTGGTCAAGTCGCCACTAACGGCGATAAAGGCCGGGTTTCCTGTCGATTCGTTAATTTGCGCTAGCTGTGATGTGAATCGTTCACGGTTATTATTTGACCCTGCTTCCACGTGAACATCGGCCACGTTGGCAAAGGAAAAGTTAGGATTATTGCTTTCAGGCTTAAGTAGCAGTCCGAAGTTTTGTTCTCGTGTTTCACCTGCCTCGAGGTTGCCAAGTTGCTTATAGAACTGGGGTGTTTTGTTTTCGTCTGTTGGGACGCTATACCCGCTAGGAACGGTCACAAAGACAATATCTGACTCGCGTCTTTCAATGTTTGCTGTCAGTGAATACTTTCCTGAATCATCGGTCACGGAAATGCTCTTCCCATCTGAGACAGACACATTTGGAATTCCCTGTTCGTTGTTATCGCGGACTCCATTTTCATTTTTGTCTGCGAATACTATTCCTGTAACAGTAGCATTAGGATTATCTGCGACAACCGGTTTGACGACAGCCGCCAAAGCAAGGCTACACATCACGGCTACGGTAATCGGTTTAAGTTTTTCCTTCACCGTTCTCCCTTTTTCATTTAAAGGCTTCATTCTTCTTCCTCCTATTAATCTCGTATTTTTAACACCCTTAAGCTACTCTTTTTAAACCACCTCCTATAAGAAAAGGAAAGAAATTCAGCATTAGGCTAGAAATCGCTCAAAATACCAGAATAATCCCATTCCAAAAATACCAGCGGTTGCCGATCCGTAGACGACAGTTGACCATTTGAATCGGCGGATATAAAGAAGAATGGGAAATAGCAGAATGATGATCAGTGCTTGTCCTACTTCAACACCAACGTTAAAAGATAAAATGGACAAAAGCGAACGCCAGGTTACATCATTTGACAGCTGTAATGCACCGGCAAATCCCACCCCATGGATCAGTCCGAAGCCAAATACGACGGCAAAACGGAGCTTCGTAGAGAATCCGAAGAAATGTTCCAGGGCGACGAATGCAATACTTAACGCAATGAGAGGCTCTATAATCTCGGAAGGGAGATTGATTAGCTTTAAGGCAGTGAGACCTAGTGTAATACTGTGGGCCAAAGTAAACACAGTAATAATTTTGAGAATATCTGAAAATTGGCGCGTACCAAGTAAAAGAGCGATCACAAACAGGATATGGTCATACCCGATCATAATATGGTGGAATCCGAGTTGAATAAACCGGATGATTTGGCCGATGATGGTTTCCTTGCCGATTTGCAGTTCCCGTTCACCCCCATGAAAAACAAATTGTCCTTTTGCTTTATCCAAGTTATAGGTTGCGATGTTCCTGTGCATGGGGTCATTATCGTCAAAAAAGACGCTGTACTGAATTTGGATCGATTTCTCTTTGGCAAAGCGGGGGAACTCAAGCATGATTTTGGCATAATCTCGGTTCGTTCTTTTTACAACCTCTGTTGCCTTTATCATTCCTTCTGATTTAGCTCCATCCGTGAATAGCTGAAAATGGGAGGCCAGGTATTCCGTTACAGCATCCTGTTTATCTTCCAATGCCTTTGTCAATTGGTCCTTAGAGGAGCCTGGATTAACCTCGAAATCTATCAACCTTCCAAGCTCAAAGTAGTCGATATAAAGCTCTACATTCAGCGTGTCTCGATCCAGCGTGATGTTTGAATATCCCTCGCTGTTATCTGTGTGAGCTGAAGCGTTAACAGGACACAACGTTATCGTAATAATGAATAAGAGCATCATATTCCATAAAACGAACTTTCTCACCTCTACACACCCTTCAATCTAGTAAATTTTCCTTTTCTTATTCTCCGTCTCTTATGAGTCAGCAACTTCATTTAAAGAAAAAGCTGCGTCATCCCAATACCTATGACAGCGCTTTAGCTGCAAAACCAAAAAAATAATGTATCTCTCTTCTGGAATCAGGGAAAATCGGCAGGTGCTGGTGTCTTTAATGCAAGGTATTTATTCCAATTCAGATCCGAGAAGAGAGAATTCATTCATAGTATTCCTGTCTGGCTTATTGTGAATATTTAGCTCTTAAGTGCATAAAGTGTTTCCTATGCTCAAAAATCCAAAATTCTTACCGGAAATAGTAAGCTGTCACCCATCTACTTTTGTCCATTATTAAATGGATCGTTTCGTTCAAGTTTGAAAACAGCGGTCACCGGGAGATGATCAGAAGCTAAAGTTCGAATCACCTCGGCATTGACTGTTTCGATATTATCGGTTGTGAAAAGATAGTCGATTCTCACATTAGGGTTTATTGAAGAATAAGTGTAAGCTGTAGGTTGATCAGCAAAAGCATCACTATAATTGGAAATCATCAGCTGCATTTCCGAGCTTTCCGGTTTTGCGTTTAGATCTCCCATGATAATTTTAGGTCCTTTAACTTGCCCAGCAAGTTCATTGACTTCCCGAATCTGGATTTCGCGTTCTGCGGAAGTCAGCGCTAGGTGAGTATTATAAAAGTGAACTTGATTTCCTTTAACATTGATTGTCGCCTCAAGCAGACCTCTCTGCTCCGTGTTTCCAATTTTCGTAAGTTTGTGGTTTTCAGAATCTAAGATTGGATATTTGCTTAAAATCGCTGTCCCATACTGGCGGCGCGGTTCCCCTTCGATTAATGGTGCATTATCAAGGTTTGCTCCATACACATAAAACATGCCAAGCCGTTTTGCCAGCCAATTAGCCTGGTCTTCGAAGTTGCTGCGACTAGACCAATGATTGTCCACTTCCTGCAAGCCAATGATATCTGCCTCCGAGTTTTCAATAACCTGAGCAATCCGTTCCAAATCCAAAACCCTATCTGTCCCTTCACCGTGATGAATGTTATAAGACATTACCTTAACGTCAACCGATTCTCCGCGTGGGAACTCGGTTTCATCGGCAAAGGAGTTTTGTCCGAAACCAGAAAGAGCAACAATGGCACAAGTAACAGCTAACATGAACGATACCGCTTTTCGTCTTTGATATTTTGTCATCATAATGAATCCTCCTAATCGATTTATGTATTTCTACTTTAATCATACAAAAGGAATTTATGGTTTTTATAGAAACTAAATTAAGAAAATGTATAATTATGTTACTATTTTGTAAATTATGGTTATTGGGACCTATGACATTGGTACTGTTGAAATTTTATTTTCTTTGGACAAAAAAGTGCCCGAAGGAAATGGATAGTTTAGAAAGCCTCCTAAAGAAGAAAATTCTTTAGGAGGTTTTTTATTGGAATATAAACGCGACTTAGAACAGAAACATAAAGAAGCTTTAGCATTAATAGAGGAGTGGGAGAGGAAACTAGAAGAGGGAAGTGAAATAATCGTGTCTAATATTAATCAGATCACAGAAAATGGACTTATAACCAGAAGTGTTAAGAGTGATATTTAATAATTGCGACCTTGGGAAATTTTAGGATTAAAATGGAGCGATATTGATTTCCATAAAAAAACGATTCATGTTAATCGTTCCCTCGGTAGAGTTCCTAAAGTGGGTTATCTTTTTACTACTCCAAAGACGAAACATTCTATTCGACGAATTCCTAGAATTTGTTCTAAATGAATTACGGGTTGTTAAGAAGGGACATGAAGAGTGGGTGAATTATTCGAGAATCAAGACTTAGTAATCTGCACGAATACGGGTTCTGTTCAAGATCCACGTAATGTCATACGGGTTATGAAACGCATTGTAAAAAGCATAGAGGTTACTAACATTCGATTTCATGATATTCGGTATACACATGCATCAATTCTCATATCTGAGGGTGTAGATATTGGTAAAATTTCTAATCGATTGGGTCACACAAGTCCTAAAACCAAATTAGAATTTTATGCACACTTACTACCAAACAGCGATAATAATATTGCAGACATTTTTCACCATGCTGTGCAAAATGAAGAGTTATGATTTTTGAAAAATCCTGCGGACAAAATGCGGTCAAATCAATAAAAAAATGAAATATGTTTTTCTGAATTACAAAAAGAAAAAGCCTTCAAACATTGATATATCAATGTTTGAAGGCACTTTCAGATGATGATCCCGACTGGGCTCGAACCAGCGACCTCCACCCTGTCAATTTTGTATCCCTTAAATTACCTGGTTAAACGGAGTTCATTAAGGTTAAATAAGTCTGATTTAAAAAGGTTTAATTGACTGAGTTAATCAATTCAGCTATTTAAGTTCAGTACAGAAAATTAATTTTGCGGACAAATTGCAGACAAGAGAGTAAACAGGTGGTCTGTATTACTTCCTTAAGTGAAACAGTATATAACAGTATCAATTAATTTCTATGTAATGTTTATATACTCATGAATATCTTCACATGAGAATAAATTTTAGTCCATTTATAAATATGATAGAATAATAAAAACAAACTATTCTAACAGTTAATAAGGATGTGAGGCAGTTGAAACGAATGCTTGCCATAAGTGATATTCATGGTGATATAGAAAAGTTCGAGAGACTTTTGGAGCTTGTTCAATATGACAAAGACAGAGACCAGTTACTTTTATTAGGTGATTTTGTGGATCGGGGGTCCCATTCAAAAGCTGTTTTAGATAAAGTCATTCAGCTGAAGTGCGAGGGAGCGATTGCTTTAATTGGCAATCATGAAAAGATGATGATAGATGCTTTTCATGGTGATCTGATGAACTTGAAAAGATGGTATTACAATGGCGGAATAAAAACGCTTCAAAATTACTACTATGACATTGAAAAGGACGATGCTGAGTATTGGTATACGACCGACGAAATGCCTGAGCCTATTCAAATGAATGATGACATCCGCACACATATTGAAATACTAAAAGAGTTTCCATACTACTATGAAACAGAAACCCACATCTTTGTTCATGCAGGAGTTGATCCAGAAACACCAATAAAGTCGTCAGAACCTCATACATTAGTGTGGATTCGTGAGGAGTTCCACAAGGGATACAAGGGAGTAAAGACCGTTGTATTCGGACATACACCGACAAAGTATTTGCACGAAAGCAGCGAAGTATACTTTGGGGATAATAATATCATTGGAATTGATGGCGGCTGTGCTTATGGTGGAAGGTTGTATTGTCTGGAGGTTGGGAGTTCACAAGTTTTTTATGTTGAATAGTACATATTAGAGCATGATTTACTTGATAGGTTCGCTCTCTTGAGACTAATATTAGAGTAATTTTTTTCAGAACACTTGGAGATTAGACGGGTGCTTTAGTTAAACAAGACCATCATTTCGATGGTCTATTTTTACGTCCAAAACATCAAGTAGATTTCGGCCATCCATTGTGAAATGTTTCACTTAAACTAACGGAGCAGTTTAGTTGAAGAAGAAATGAAAAAAAACAAGGATTGTACATGGTTTATCAAGAAAATGTTATTAACAAAATATGGGGGGATGTATTATGCATACGACACCAAAACATATAATTGCAGTTTCAGCTTATGTTACTAATGAAAATGGAGAAGCTCTATTAGTCAAGACACACTGGCGGTCTGATACTTGGGAAGCTCCAGGAGGACAGGTGGAAGAAGGAGAACCTCTTGATAAAGCTGTATGTAGAGAAATATTAGAGGAAACAGGGATAGTTATCTCACCTATTGGAATAACAGGAGTGTATTACAATGCTACAAAACATTTATTATCTGTGGTGTTTAAGGCGAAATATGTTAGTGGAGAAATAAAAATTCAACCAGAAGAAATTAAAGAGGCTAAATTCATTAAACTTACCGAGGAAAATATAGATAATTACATAACTCGCCCGCATATGAAGTCTCGCACAATTGATTGTATAAAAGCCAAAAACTTTATCCCTTATGAAACTTGGGAGGTAAATCCTTATAACTTAGTAGGAAGATTATTTTAATTCAACTAACGGGTGCTTTACTTCAATAAGGAGTGAAGCCTTTTTTCTTATTGAACTAAAGGGGCAGGTTAGTTCTATAAGAATGCTAAAATGAATTAATTGTAAAGCGGCTAAATTGGGGAGTGAAACATGAATATAATCCTTTGGCTTGTAAATGCTGTTATGTTATTTGGTGTTTGGTTGTTTGCTTCTGTCTTTCTGTCGACAGGGGATGAATGGTGGTCCTTATACACTTTTAATATGGAGGAAATATCTCCTTTCAATCTAGAAATATCTTGGCTAAATGTCTTTATATTTGGATTCATTTCTTTGGTAATTTCTTTCTTCCTTGTAAAGATAACTTCAGTAAAAAAATAACAACTTAGTTCTTCTTCAACTAACGGGTGCTTTAGTAAAAATCATCGGGCTGCTTAGGCAGCTTTTTTTCTTATTGAACTAACGGGGCAGGTTAGTTAAATAAGTATGTTTGGTTTGTTAAAGTGCATCAAAAGCATATTTAATTAACTTATGGAGGATTTTGAAATTCAACATTCAATACATGGACAGTTAATTACTAGAATATAAAGATTGGAGTAGACTATGGATTTTAATCTGATATATAAAAAGTTAACGAAATGGGAAAATTGTGGTTTCAAAACTATGGAAAATGGAGCGAGAGTCATCTGTAAAGTGCCTCATGTGGCAGAGCAGGCATGGTTACACAGAATCTATGCACCCAAAAAGTTTCAAGAGATACAAGCTTTGGAACAGTCTTTAGGAATGCCCCTACCTAAGGACTTGAAAGAATTTTTTTCTTACGCTAATGGAATTAATATCTTTTCTGACAGTCTTAGTGTTTGGGGAATTAGAGACTCGTATTTGAGAACAATAGAAGATTCGTTTCAACCATATGATTTATATCAAGCACATAAAGAAGAGGAGTCTAAATTGTCATATAGTACCGTTATTTTTGGTAGTTACAATTGGGATGGATCGCTAATGATTTACGATTGCAGTCAGCATAAAGTTTTAAGGTGTGAAGGGGATAAATTAACACCATTACAGGAATGGCAAAACTTATGGATATGGTTGGAAAGTGAACTGGACAGACTATCACTATTATTCGACGAATGTGGTGTCTTGTATGATTTGGATCAACCTACAACACCATAACAATGACTAACGAGGCAGGTTAGTTCAATAACAACAAATGATAATACAAAATTAGTTATAAGGCGGGAAGAAATGAACACTATTTTGAAGCATTTCTTAAGTTTGAAAGAAATATTGAACTCGTTCAATGGATTAGAAAAAGATTATAATTGGCTATTAACTGACTTAGAATGGTCTGAAAATCACCTAGAATACTTTCAAGATTATCGGATTTTTGACGATAACGATGACCGACTTAATAATTTCTGGATTACAGGTGAAAATCTAACAAAACTTGCTAATCAAGAAGATGTTTATTTTATTTGGGGTGTATTTTCTGCATTCAAAATGAATGAGAGTCTTGATTTAGATAGCATTCAAGTAGAACCATATGCTGACGGAAATCCGAAATTTTGGGTCGATAACCCAGAAATCCAACATCCAAAAGCCGTTGCTGAGTTGATATTATGGGACTCATCATTAATTCTGCTTCTTAGTAAAGATACAAATATTACCAGTAATTTCAGAAGGACATTTAAAGACTGGAAAGACCTAAATATTTATAATCAGTCATAACTTCTTGTTTAACTAACGGAGCAGGTTAGTTCAAGATGAACAAAATTAAACGTAATTGAGGGAGAGAAAGATGAACCTATTCGAAGATGATTTAATCAAGGAATACCAAGAATGGAAATTAGCAAATCCAAATTCATTTAATTGGTGGAGTTACGTTAATCTAAAAGCTGATTTACAAACTGCTTTGGCATTTGCTAAATTCTTTTCTCCTGAACTTATTGAAAAAGAAGACTGTTTAATATTAAAAGATAGATATGAAGATGGCCTGTTTAACAGCTGGATGGAAGATTGCCAAGGTAACAAAACTGAAATAGAAAAAATGATGAATTTATATGAACTCAATGATTTCTTTCACATTAACAGGAAAGATGATGAAGAAGAAATTCAATTAAGGGCATTAGGGGAAGTTCTTAAACATTTTTGGTCAATGACATTTAAACTGAACTATCCTAACAGAAATATTGTAATTGAGGTATTTGAAGAATATGACGAACAACTTTTCATCACTGTTTTTGAACAGTTATAACTTCTTTCTTCTTCAACTAACGGGGCAGGTTAGTTTAATAAGCTATAAACAATATCTATCCTAACGGATTGTGGAACAAGGATAAACGAAGTTATAAGTATGRGGAAAGGTGAGATCGAAATGGAGTTCAAATATTATCTTAGTGGAATTGGGTGGGCTACTTGTATTGTTGAAGTAAATGCACAAAAATTAGAATTCACCACAAGTTATTTAACTAATTGTTTAGATGATTTTCTTAAGTCATTAATGTATTTAAACTCTTTTTGTGTCCCAAAAGATGAGGTAATGAAAAAAACTAAGTGTGAATGGGAAGGTGAGCCAGAGGGAATTGTTTGGTCTTTTGAATTAAAAGAAAACCAAATACTTTTTATTGAGGTAGTGCATTATGAAGAATTAGGCAGCAAAGATAACTCTCAAACACTAATTAAAACTGAATATCCATATGATGAATTCTTAAGAATTGTTTTAATTGAGTTAGATGCCTTAATTAAAAGACACGGAATTATTGGCTACAGAGAACAATGGTATGATTTTGATTTCCCCTTGAGTACCTTCCTTAAACTGAAGCATTATATAATTAATAAGCAGAAATACCCTGTGAAAAAAGTTTCAGGAGAGCTTGATGAAGAAACAAGAAGTAACTTGAAATATGATTCTGAATTATTGTTACAAAAAATCAAATAAATCTTATACGGGTCCTTTAGTTGAAGAGCCTTGGGCTGATTAAGCCAACTCTTTATTCAATTAACGTTCAATAAGGAGTGAAGCCTTTTTTCTTATTGAACTAACGCAGCAGTTGAATTGAAGAAGAAATAGATATTGTTATCATTTTTTTAAGAAGAATGTTGGTGAGGGGTGGCTTTACAAGTGACTATTTTTTCGATAAACAATTACTTGAAATTAAAAAACCTTAATTTACACGATAGTGAACTCCACAATATACAGGTTGATTATATGAATAAAGAAATACAAGTACAGTTTGTTACAGCCGTAACTCCAGAAGTTAATTCGAATCAAATTTTCTGGGTTTTTAAAGAGGTATACGACTTTAACATTACAATGAAAGAACCTTGGGGAAGTGGATTTTACGTTAACTCAATCGAATTTGATGAGTTTTCGGATAGGCATATTAAGACCATAGTTTTATTGAACTCAGGAGACGAGATAAATTGTATATCTGAAATAATAAAATTAGAGTAAGTTAATTTAACTAATGGGTGCTTTAGTTAAAGATCATCGGGCTGATCAGCGGCCCTTTTTCTTATTGAACTAACGGGGCAGGTTAGTTAAATAATTTAAGGTAAAAAGTTTATAGGATGGTGATTAATCTTGAAAGACATACTTCAAATGATTAATGATGGAAAATTTAGTGAAGATGTAGCGTACGACATTGTGGATGAAATTACCGAAGACTTTCATGAAGGTAAAATAAGTAAACAGCCTAGAGAAGAACTTAACATGGACAGTTACGAATGGACTGCGTTTTGTCATGGGGCCAGTTTAAGTGTGTTGGCGATATGGCGAAAAGAGGGTTGGCAAGAACAGTGTAGCCAATGTGGGAATAAGATTAATTATAAAAAATATGGTTGGATAATTCGAGATGATAAATTGATTGGCTTAAACTGTTGTAATTGATTGTAGAATAATATACCGATTTACATAATCATATCCTTCTTCAACTAACGGGTGCTTTAGTTAAACAAGACTATCGTTTCGATGGTCTATTTTTACGTCCAAAACATTAAGTAGGATTTGGCAATCAATGTGAAATACTACACTTAAAGTAACAAAGTAGGTTGTTCAACGTATTAAGTCGTTTTAGAACTCTTATACAGGCATATAAATTAAAAAGGAAGTGTACTAACTGAAAAAGAGTAAAGTCACTTTAATTGGGACCATTGTAATTTTATTTGTTATAACCATTTTATTTATCAATAACGCCTCGTCAAAAGGAAATATATCCGAAGTTCCACCTACGATAAGTCCCCAAGAGCAAGCAGAAAACGAAAAAAAAATGGCTGAGATTGAAAATTTCCTCTATGGAGAAAGTGGAATCATAAAACAAGTAAATGATGAATTAGTGAAAAAAGGTTATAAATTTCAGATGTTGGTTATGGCAAATTCTGTGGATGACGTTCAAGTGAAATTTATCTTAAACAATAAAGACGCTATTGAATCCGAACAAGAAACGGTAAAATCAATTTTMTTTGAAATAGTTAAAAAGAATAACTTAGATTCTAATGCATTTAAACTTAAAGTGGCTGATAGTGATGATGGACCAGACTGGTAATTTCTTATTCAACTAACGGCTGCTTTAGTTGAAGAACAGAAGATCGTCAGAGACGGTCTTTTTTGTTTGGCTAAAGCCCCAAGTCAGATTGGATATTTATTCATGGGACTGGGAAAGCGAAACCGCCAAAAGCCCGTCAAATCAACGATGTATATTCGGTGAACATGAGATGGATCGGTGAAAAGAGGAAGAAGTGAGGGTTGATATGGGTTGTTTAGGTAGTGGTAACTTCCGTGAAGATGTGTTAGGTGTGGTGTGACAACAAAGTACTTTACTAATTTCAAATTAACCTTAATTCAATAATAATAAAGAAAATCTATATGATTATAAATCAAGTTAAGTATAATGAATAGTTGGTTACTAACCTATAAAACGGAGGCGTAAAATGATAAAAAAAGTTTGTTTTGTTATATTCTGTTTAATTATTATAGGAACAACTTTCTGGATGACGAATCAAAGTAAGAGCGAAGGTTACGTATTTTCATCTGATGAATCAGAAATTTGGGTAATTAAGATCGGTGATGAAGATATTAAAGGAAAAAATCAAGCAGAAATTAAAAATATATTAGAAGATAAAGCTTCTGTATCTCAAGGATCTTTTTATAGAATACCCTTATTCAATCAAGTTGCTAATACAAACTTCAAACAAGGAGATAAGGTGAAAATCTATTGGTATGGAGAAGTTATCCAGACAGCACCGGGTAGGATTGTAAAAACAAGTTTAATTACCAAAATTAAAAATTAAAAGGGATCTATTTAATAATAAACAAAAGGCAGAGCGTTATATAATTTATACATATTTATTATTAAGTGATATTTTATCTCTTTAGGTGTCCATGAAATACAATAATTAAAGTAAATCGACTTAAAGTAAAAAAGGATAAATAAAAAACCATCGATTTTTAAACCTTCAGCAGGAATCAAATATTTTATAGACAATAAATATCAGTTCTTTAAAGGAGAAATTTTTATGGAATTTACTTGTCCATGTTGTGGCTATAAAACTTTAGAAGAAGAACCACCTGGAACTTTTGAGATATGTGAGATTTGTTATTGGGAAGATGATGATATACAATTCCAAGATCCTGATTTTGAGGGAGGGGCGAATGAAGTTTCTTTAAGACAAGCCCAACAAAACTTCATGAAATTTAGAGCTTGTGATAAGGAAAGTTTAGACGCAGTGAGGATAGCTAAAATCATACAGACATAAAAGATAGAGATTGGAAACCATTGGGATAGTTCCAATACGAGAAGGGAAACTCTTCGATCACATTTTTTCTTCAACTAACGGGTGCTTTAGTTAAAGGTCATCGGGCTGATTAAACAGCCCTTTTTCTTATTGAACTAACGCAGCAGTTTAGTTGAATAGTACATTAATAGACAAAGATAGAAAATGGGAATTTACGGGGGGAAAGCAAATGAACATAGCAACGGAAAGATTAATAATACGTAAATTTACATATGACGATTGGCGATGTGTATATGAGTATACATCTGATATTAATGTTATGAAATATATGCCAGAAGGTGTTTTTTCTGACGAAGATTCAAAGGAATTTGTAATTAAAAACAGTAGTGAAAATGCTAAGAGTTTCCCTGTGTTGTTAAAGAAGGACCAAACATTGATTGGTCACATTGTGTTCCATAAGTATTTTGGTGAACATACGTATGAGATAGGTTGGGTGTTCAATCCAAAATATTATAATAAAGGGTATGCATCTGAAGCAGCACATTCTATATTGAAATATGGTTTTGAGACAATGAAATTACATAGGATTATAGCGACTTGTCAGCCTGAGAATATTCCATCATATCGAGTTATGGAGAAAATTGGTATGAGAAGAGAAGGTTTTTTCAAGAAGTGTATACCGCAAGGAAACGAATGGTGGGATGAGTATTATTACGCACTCTTAGATGAGGAGTGGAGATCTTGCTTATTCAACTACCATGGAAGAACGTAATTTAATTCCATATTCTGTGGTGAAGCAGGGCTTCATGGATGGCTAACGGGTGCCTTACTTCAAGTAGGAGTGGAGCCTTTTTTCTTATTGAACTAACGGGGCAGGTTAGTTGAAGAGTATTGTTTAACTTGTGTTCAACAATCGGGCCAGATTGTTATATAACCATCTGAATAAACAAGCGGATTAGTCTGAAGGTAAAGGGGATTTATATGAATACAAAACGTAAAAGGAAGGTCTGGGGGATAGGTTCAGGAGTATTTATTGTACTTGTTATAGCTTTCATATCTTGGTATTATCCATTATCGCCTTTTAGCATCCATCAAAGCTTTACATATCATCCTGGTTCGGAAATCCATAATGGCAAAACCTACGAAGAAGAGATTGGCGAGTTTAAAGTTGCCTATGAGAAGGATCTAAAAAAGGTTTTAGAAAGTGATAATTACAATCCTACGGTAAATCGAACTCAATTTATTCTTCCGATTTTTGAACAAGAATGGCTGATCGGCACGGACTCCAAAACAATTGATAAAGATAAACTGGATAGAATGCTTTTCGATGTACAACAGGCAAGAAATACCCTGTTAGATCTTGTTTCTGAAGGAGATTATTCCAGAGAAGAAAGAGTACACCTGGTTGACAGCATAAATAATTTCCTTAACTTAGAAGAAAGTATTAGATTTATAAGAAACGGAAAAAAATTTTCGAGAAGTGATTTGCAAAGGATGTTAGGTAATTTACAAGGAGATTTCTGGGCAGGTTTTGATTACTATACCACCGTTTTTTATGATGTATCTCATAAATAAAAGTTTGAAGCAATCGGGCGCGATTGTTTAATAAGCGTCCCTGTTCTAATTCAACTAACGGGTGCTTTAGTTAAAGATCATTAGGCTGCCTTGGCAGCTTTTTTTCTTATTCAACTAACGGGGCAGGTAGTTGTAGAAAAAGTAACGGAAGGCGAAAGCGAAAAAGTATTAGTAGTGAAGGGAATCACTCAAAAGGAAGCATTAGAAGCGACATTCTATGAATTAACTGGAAGTGAAGACCACGAGAATATCATTTGGTTTGTAAGCGACGAAAACCATTTTCAAGGGATTGAAAATGGGGAACAAGTGAACGTTTGGTGGGATCCAGGAAAAATGCACGGAGAGCCTTCAATTCTCACACTAACAGCCGAAAAAGTGGAAGTGATAAGAGATTAACTTATCAACTTATCAACTTAGCTACAAAAAGAACAGAAGTGGGTTCATTTATTCAGTAGATAAACTCAATCATAATGAGTTTATACGCCTGAGACCTTAGTAGAAATAGCTAACTCTCTTGATTTTGAATTAACTTAAAATTTCTTATTCAACTAACGGGTGCTTTAGTTGAATAAGAAAAAAGAAAAAAGCTAACGTCTGAGAAAAGACGTTAGCTTTCGGGATTTACAGGTATGCTCCGCATGTATCGTTTTAACGCAAATATCCCACCATTCTTGTAACGCCCAAAACCCTTGATATATAAAGGTTTTAGGCGTTTTTTGTTTAGGTGTAAAGGCTATAGAAAGAAGGATTAACGCTTTTTTTGTTGAACTTATTGAACTAACGGGGCAGGTTAGCTAAAGAATATAATTCATCATCAGCTGAACTTTTTCTGAATTTAAGGAGTGTTGCAAATGAAAATTAAAGTGTTTTTTGAAGCAAAAAGTTTAGAGGAAACTAATGAACTTTTAGACGGTTTTAAGGAGTTTGGTACGAAAAATGATGTCTTAATGATTGTTACTGAAATAGAAAAGTATTGGAAAATTGATGATATGTTTAGTGTTTGTCTGGATATTAATAAATCCTCAAATCCAAACGTAAAAACTATACTTAATAAAATAGCATCAAAATGGCTGGAACTTCCAAACGAATTTCTAGCATCAAAAACAATGGATGATTGTGAGATTTATATACCAAAAGTTTATATGATAACTCTTGAAATAGAGGATTAGGCTTATTCAACTAACGGGTGCTTTAGTTCAAGATCAAGTAGCTGCGTGTTCAGCTCATTTTATTTTTTCACTACGTATTTGAATTCTTTCATCCCCAAAAACACCAAACCATAAGGTTCGGTGTTTTTGGTTTGGAGTTTCTAGCTAAGTAAGAGTACTACATATCAGAATGTTTAAAACTGATTATTGTTTGCCTACCTGACTCAACCCTAATTTTTATAACGTCAATCCAATCCCCAACATTATGTGCTCCATAATATGGTCGTACTTGTAAAGTAACATCATAAGAACCTCCCACACCTTGTAGTTGGTCAATTTTTAAAATAGTTGTATCCCATCCTGCCCATTGAGGAACGCCCTTTGGTGCATCTTTATAAATCTCTAATAAAGCCTTATCAATTGAGGGAGAAAGACTCATCATAAGTGCATAATACATTTTATCGCGTTCTAATTTATCCGGAAGTTGGTTTACTTTATGAGCTTGAACCACAATGGTCGAAGTAATGACAACCAGTATAATTAAAACCGAAATGAACCTTTTATTCAAAGCAGAACCCTCCTTTCATTTATTATGGCAATTACAGAAGGATTAATTCTCATAATTGTTGAACTTATTCAACTAACGGGGCAGCATTCCTGTTTGAAGGATGTTCGAGGTCTTGAAAGAAAAAGAGCCCTCTAGTATGATGCATGAGTGTCAACGACCATTGACCCATCATCAAACAAGGAGGACTTCTCTATGCAGTTTAAATGCAATGTAAAAATTAATCAAGTGACTGAAAATACACTTGTTGTCGGAATAGATATTGCCAAGCGTGTTCATTACGCGTGCTTTGTCGATGAAAGAGGGCGCGTGATTAAAAAGGCCTTTCCGGTACATCAATCAAAAAAAGGCTTTGATAGTTTGTATGAAAAGATTCGTCAAACGATGAAAGAAGCTAAGAAAACAGACGTTATAGTCGGAATTGAGCCAACAGGCCACTACTGGATGAACTTAGCTAATTTCTTAGACCACTACGGCATTCCACTTGTCATGGTGAATCCAATGCACGTCAAACGTTCGAAGGAACTGGACGATAATTTACAAACAAAGAACGACAAAAAAGATGCGTTGGTCATCGCACGCTTATTGAAAGATGGACGTTTTAGCTATCCACGTTTGTTAAAAGACGTAGAAGCTGAACTGCGTATCGGATCTACTCTCCGTTCAAAGTTAACGGAAGATTTAGCAAGTATTAAAAATCGAATCATCCGTTGGCTTGATCGCTATTTTCCAGAGTTTACTCGAGTCTTTCCGTCTTTTGGAAAGATGGCGCTGGCGGCATTGGAAATGACGCCATTTCCACAGGATATTGAAGGGAAGACAGCTGAGGAGTTGGTCTTTTTATACCGTGAGGTAGAGGGTATGAGGACACCACAGTTGCCGAAAGCAAAGCTTCTCATTGAAGCATCGACGAACTCAATCGGACTGACAGAAGGAGAACAGATGGCCCGACATGAAATCGCCAYGCTTCTASGTCAGTATCGCTTATTAGAAAACGAAATTGAATCTGTGAATAGTCAATTAGCCGAAATGGCACAAACAACTATGGAATWTGAGTTTCTCTCTTCTGTTCCTGGTTTAGGAGATGCAACAATTGTTGATTTAMTTTCARAAGTAGGAAGCTTTTCGCTTTATGAAAATCCACGCCAATTGATTAAACTAGCGGGATTGACATTACGTGAAAACTCATCTGGTCAACATAAKGGGCAAAAACATATCTCCAAACGAGGAAGAWRGAGACTTAGATATATTCTTTTCAAAGTAATCGTCCCACTCATWCGTCATWACGAAGCGTTTAAACGGCTTCATGAATACTACACAACACGCCAACAAAATCCCTTGCGGGGTAAGCAGTCGATGGTGGTCCTRTGCGGTAAATTACTAAAAGTATTGCATGGTATTTGTAAAAAGAAAGTCCATTTTAATGAGCAATATATGATGAAGGATCTCTACTGTCTCGCAGAGACAGCGTAAACATTTCTTATCATCGAGACCTATAACCAGAAGGATGACACGGAGAAGCCAGCATCATAACTAAACTAAGACCACGAGTCCCCGGGGCAGCTAAGCAGGCCTCTGCCTTATGAATAGACCGAACGAAGGAATGTAAGCGCAATTGACGCTAAGAGACATRGGAGGGTCCGTCATCATAAGTTTCGCAGAGATCCATTGTGCATCACATAGTGGAGAAAAAAGCTAATGATTTCCATTAGTTTTAGCGAAGCGTACGCTCTATTTGGTAATAAAAACAAGAAATTCAAGATAATGTTTATAAATTAGATGAAAAATATTTTTTCTACATTATGAAGTGGTGCAAACCGTTGATACATCAATATTTATAGAGGGAGGTTAGTTSAATAAAGAAAATAATATGATAAAACAGGGGGAGATGTGAATTGAAGAAGATTTCTTGGATGAAAAGGCATGTTATCACTCTTTTAATTACGTTATTTGCATTGGGTGGTTGTAACCCGGTTAATTCAAACGATATCGAAGGCAGTATTTATGAGATCGGAGAAAATAGCATAAAAATTGAAGTATTTGGAGATGACCCAGAAGCTGAGTATCCTGTTTATGAAATTTTTATTAATGATGATACAGAATTTGAAGGTACAAGAAATAGCTTCGACAAATTAGAAGTGGGAGACAACGTGGAAGTATGGTTAGAAAATCAAGAAGCAGATGAAAAGATTGCTGAAAAAATCTCTGTATTTGTTGTATATAGTTAAGAATGAAGATTAAGATATGTCCAGAAGAAATAATGTTGTATTCAACTAACGGGTGCTTTAGTTGAATAACCAGCTGCCTTTACAGGCGGCTTTTTCTTATGGAGTAATGAAGTCGAATACTTCCTCATCCGGATGTTATGTCAACGCGTTGTGCATACACCATTCAAGCCAGTTCATTTTTTTACTACCTCCAGGAAGTATTTTTATGTTTGTAGAATTCTCAAGGGAAAATGCATATGTTATTCTATAGTTGCATTAAGGAAACTTTTTTTCTTCAAGGAAATAAGCTCGGATTTTCTTGCATATTTTTATATAGGAGGTATTTTATGTTTGTAGGATTCTTAAGAGAACATGCATTTGCTTCTAATTCATTACCTGTATTGTTTTGGGCGACTTCTTTTTATGTTTGTAAAATTCTTAAGAGAAAATGCTTATGATTCCCCAATATGGAAGACTAATGGTTTTTGACCGAAAATGATCACTTCCTGATCCTGGTGTTATGTCAACCTACTGTTAATGCAGCACACTCGTTCAGCGATAGAATAGATATGTTACTGAACGCATTTCTTCTTCAACTAACTGAAAATCATCTTTTTTATTGTACTAACGGGGCAGGTTAGTTGAAGAAGAAAATTGGGAAATTGGAGGAATTAGATGAATTCAAAGAAACCAGCAGGATTTGGTAAATACCGAATGAAACCGAAAGGAATACTAAATAAACCTTATTATATCGGTAATCATCAAATTTAGACTTACTTGGCACTCACACTGGCAGTGTGAAGGTCATTAAGGAAAAGAAGAGTTGAAAACAATATAAAAGCACGTTCTTCTGAGTGTACTTTTTTTGAAAATCGCAACCCATATTACAACCCATATCTTTAGAAATAGAAAAAGCACCACCTCCTAAGAGATGATGCTTTTTTGGAGAAACCCTTGTTCCTAAAGGTTTCCTGCGGGTTTGGCACCCAATGATCCCGACTGGGCTCGAACCAGCGACCTCCACCCTGTCAAGGTGGCGCTCTCCCAGCTGAGCTACAAGATCGTTTTTACTAGGACAAATTCTATTATATCGTTCATAGGCTAATAGTCAATGACCTAGTGAAGAAATTTGCGAATAAATTACTTTAAAAAATATGTCCATTCAGTTTGTGCATGTCCATTTACAATCGACCAGCATTCTATCGCGACCGCCTTGCCTGATTGCGGTTCAAACGCTAAGCTGGCTCTCTGGAAAAGCGGACCCCACGCGGTGAGAGGAACTTTGTTAATTAGTGAAGAATGAGGAACCCATTTACCTGGCAGGTAGGGAGATATTTCATTCGTATGTAAATGCGAAATTAATGAAAATAATTCCCGATGAAACGTCTCCAATTCTTTTGTAACGACGGGAGCCGCAAAAAAAGTACCATTCTGTTTGAAGAAACCTAATGAAGAAAAAGAAATGTCTAGTTGTTTTTGTTGTTCTATCCATTTGTTTACTTGTTCTTTTAATGTCGCCGGATTGATCTTTTCAAAAGAAAACAGGCTGATATGTGGAGGCATTTGCGTTTCATTGCCCCGTCTTGAAGCTAAGTGTAAGTCTTTGCTATCATGCTCTAATTTTGTGGAAAGTTTGTAATCAAACCTTAAGACAAGTACTTGCATATTCATTTCTCCTTTAGTTATTCCCCAGATTTTTTAAATCCTGCATCCAATGCTTGCTGCTCTGAACAAAACCATTTTTCTGGTTTTGTTTGATCATAATATTTTCCTGTTGGTATGTGATAAATTTTCTTTTTTTCACGATTGATATTGCCTTTAATTAAGCATTCGCTCGGCTGTTTATTTACTTCTGTTTTTTCTTCTTCAACTTTTGTTTCATCGAATCCTCTTTTAGTTACATAGTTTTTATATTCCCATACTCCCAAATTGTTTTTACGGACAATTGCTTCAGCTTCTTTGTAAGCATCTACATAACGATCATTTGGAGGGAAAACATAGGCAACACGAGCAAGCCCTTCTGATAGCAACATTTCTTGGACGGATTGTCCATCTGCATAAACATATGCCAAAAGACGCTCGTAATCATCATAGCGGTCTCCTTCATCAAATTTGAGAGACACAGCAACATTCTTCAGCAACTGTTCATTCCGTTCACTATCTTCGTCACCAAAAGGCTGATTCCCAAGTGTTTGGTGTCTTACTTCGGGAGTATCGATTAATAAATACCTAACAGTTTCTATCTTTCCGTTATACTTTACTTTAATGGTATCTCCATCAATGACAGCAATCAATTCGACTGGAATCGTATCGTTTGCACTGGTTTATTTATCAGTAGAATTCGAACTCACATCACAGCCTGCGAAGAGAACTGGAACGAGAAGGAGCCACAACCATTTTTTCATTTATATCCCTCGATTTTTACTGTCTAAATGTATGTACTAAATATAACCGAACAGGAAGGAAACGACTATGACAGAAACTATTCATTTAGATTTCCCTTATAATTTCGAGCGTGTGCTCGATCGATTATCAATGGATCCATTAATTTCTTTAAACAAAGAAAAGCGATATGTAATGGTGCCAACTGAAGAGCGCAAAATATATAAGGTTCAAGCCTTTGGGACAACCGTTGAGCCTGCATTCAAAATAATAGGACCTGAAGACGATAAAGAAATCCAAAAAATCAAAGAAATTTTTCATTTCGACCGTTCCCTAGAACCTATTCATGAACACTTTGCAAAAACGAACCTTGCTTTACTATTTGAAGAACACCGGGGGACACCCATCATTCGGGAATTTTCGTTGTATGCGACCTTAATGAAAAGCATTATTCACCAGCAGTTGAATTTATCCTTTGCACATACATTAACAGAGCGATTTGTTCATACATTCGGCGAACAAGTGGAAGGAGTATGGGTGTATCCTGATCCTGCTGCAGTAGGGGAACTTCAAGTTGAAAATCTGCGGAAATTGCAATTCAGTACGAGAAAAGCAGAATATGTAATCGGTGTTTCAAAAGCTATTGCAAACGGAGAACTGGATCTTGAATCACTTTCTTATCAAGATGATGAAAAAATTATTGAGACTCTAGTGAAATATCGTGGAATCGGTCCATGGACAGCGGGAAGTTTTTTGCTTTTCGGATTGGGCAGACCCAATTTATTTCCACTTGCAGATATCGGTTTGCAAAATGCATTGAAAAAAATTTGGGGAACAGCAGATAAACCGAAAGCTGCGGAAATTTCTTCACATTTTCCGGAATGGTCTCCTTATTTAAGCTACGCATCGCTTTATTTATGGAGAAGTATTGAGTAAATTCTGTCATTCAGTCGAATTATGTATGTCTAATTAATGGGTCCCAATGATACAATAATTTTATGAAATATCAGATAATGATCTTGGGGAGTAGACAACATGAGAATTAGAGATTGGGATCGAAGTTTGAAAGCAAGGTTAATAGGAGAAGCGTTTATGAACATTACGTTTTGGATGTTTTTCCCTTTCCTTGCCATTTATTTTGCAGAGGAGTTTGGTAAAACTACTGCCGGTTTATTGCTTATCTTATCGCAAGTATTTTCAGTAGGAGCCAATTTAGCGGGAGGCTATTGTGCTGATCAGTTTGGTCGAAGAACGATGATGGTCATATCCTCGTTTGGTCAAGGGGGTGCGTTTTTCCTGTTTGCATTTGCAAATTCACCTATTTTAGATTCACCTAGCTTAGGATTTATCGCATTCACTATCGCAAGTATGTTTGGCTCTCTCTATTGGCCAGCAAGTCAGGCTATGGTAGCAGATGTAGTACCAGAAGAGCACCGTAGTGATGTCTTTGCCGTTTTTTATACTTCCATAAATATTGCCGTTGTTATTGGACCGATTCTTGGAGGAATTTTCTTTTTCAGCTATAGATTCGGGTTGATGGTAACCGCAGGTCTCGTATGTTTATTACTGGCATGGATCCTCATTAAATTTACTGAAGAGACGAAACCAGTTCGTTCAGATGATGAGGCACAAGGGGTACCTCGTGGATTTATGCATGCCATTCAAAAACAAGTGAAAGATTACGGTGTGATTCTGAACGACAAATTGTTTCTGCTTTTCATTATTGCAGGAATACTAAGTGCACAAACGTTTATGCAATTGGATTTATTGCTGCCGGTATATATAAAGGAAGTAATCGGACATCAATCTTTAGGAACTTGGTTTGGAACAGATGTAAAGCTTACAGGTGAACTTGCCTTTAGTGTACTTATTTCAGAGAATGGATTACTTGTAGCTTTGTTGACAGTTGCTGTTACACGGTTTGTTGCGTCGTTTAAAGAGAAAAACATTTTCTTCATCTCATCCATTTTGTATGCATTGGCCATGATTGTTTTTTCGTTGTTTGATTTATTTTGGATTTTTCTTTTGGCGATGGCAATCTTTACATTTGGTGAGTTAATGATTGTAGGCTTGCAGCAAAGCTTTATTTCAAAATTGGCACCAGAACATATGCGAGGCCAGTATTTTGCGGCTGCTAGTCTACGTTACACAATTGGCCGAATGATTGCCCCATTATCCATTCCACTAACAGTTTGGTTCGGCTTCTTTTGGACATTTACCATCATTGCGATACTAGCTGTAGTAAGCGCTTTTGTATATTACGGCATGTTCTATTTATTCGAACAAAAAAAGACAGCTTCTCCATCATCTTCTTGAGGGGGAAGCGGTCTTATGTAGGTTGGAATCGAAATTCTATATTCAAATTTATTGTTCCGTCGTTTCAATTTGTTCAATTTCATTGAAGTAGATGAAGGATTCTTCTTCTAATTCAGCTAAACGATCCTTATTGATACCTAAGCTTAAGTTTCCTGAAAAGATAGGTTCCCACCAAGTTTCTGTTTTTAACATGTTATTTCCTCCTTTGATTGTCTTAAATTATTTGTTAGTTCTTTACCCTAAAAAGTTACACATATAAACAACTTTTTTGATAAATACTTCTTAAGACCTTAAATTGAAGCAAAAACTATACGAAGGAGTGAGCGATATGAATCAAACAACATTTGCGGTTATTGGTACTGGTATTGTAGGAGAACGTATTATCAATCAACTTTTAGCTAATCCTAATTGCAAAATTGTCAGTGCGTTTGATGAGAATGCACAACGATTACAAGAAATGAAAAGTAAATACGAGTTGCCAATAGCAAATTCCATTGAAGAATTATTTGAGACGAAACCACACTGGGTGTATATAGGTACACCTCCTAATAGTCATGCCTCAATTGCTTTACAAGCAGCTGAAAAAGGCTGTTTGGTGTTATCTGAAAAGCCTCTCGCTCACGATGTGGAAAGTGGGAAATTAATGGTTGAAAGTGCTAAACAAGCAAATGTCTTAACGGCGATGCATTTTCCTCTTATGTATAGTCCGGCAATTCAAACGTTAATGAATGAAGTTGAAGACAATACATTTGGAGAAATACTTCGCGTTGAACTTCAAACATATTTCCCGCATTGGCCAAGAAAATGGCAACAGAATCCATGGATTGGTTCTCGTGCTCAAGGTGGGTTTATAAGAGAAGTATTTCCACATTATCTGCAAATCATGTATCGACTTTTTGGGGAATTTACATTTTCAGTACATCACACAAAATATCCTGAAGATCAAAGTCTATCTGAAACAGGAACTTCTGCATTCGGTCAAACTCACAGTGGAATTCCGATTCTAATCAATGGCTTAAGTGGAGTAGGACAGGAAGAACTTTTGGAATTCAAAGTGTTTGGAACAAAGAAAGTGATGACAATTAGAAATTGGTCAGAACTATGGATAAGCGAAAAGGATGAGCCGGAGAAGAAAGTCGAAATCAATAAAACAACCAAATCTTTGTGGGATGCTTGTCATGATGCGAGAAGTGGAAAAGAAGCTTCTCTTGTGTCCTTTGAAGAAGGGTTAATCGTACAGCGTTGGATTGATGAATTATTGACTTAAGTAAATTCCTTTTAGGCAAGTGGAATACATATGAAGACACCTTTTTTGAAGGTGTCTTCAGACTGTAGACAAAGAAAAAGATGAGTGAATATAACTGTATACTATTGAAAAAGAGCTTATGCAAGAATATGTTCATTTCCATTTTGCGGCGGACGCGTTTCGCAGGCACGGCTTCAGTCTCCTCGTCACTAGAAAAACCGGTGCTCCTGTATCGCTTCGCTAGCTTCGTCGGAAACGAATAGTGCAAACTTACATTTGCACTATTCGTTTCCTGCAGGGTCTTCAGCTCGTGCTGTTCCCGCTGAAAAGATTGGGACCAAAGGCAATTTGGTCCTAATCTTTGCGACGAGTAACCGCAGGAGCAGTTGTTTTCCGCCGCCTCCACTCCAATCAAAAGAAATTGTTTCTATAAGCGTATCTCTGCAAAATGTTTAAGTTGGAAGGTGGTTGGCTATTTCTGAAGACTCCTGCGGAAAAACGACACAAGCTAGACCCCACAGGCTTAGCTGTCATAGACAGCTGAGCCGAGGAGGCTAGCGTTTCGTCCGCGGAAAGCGAAGAAATAGCCGACCACAGTTTTTTTCGATAGAGTGCAAAAAATAAGAACTCAATTTTTATACTTTTATTTTAATTATTATTCTTTTGTCATCAAGCTGTAGACACCTTTTTTGAAGGTGTCTTTTTTGCGTGCAATCACACTACACGTTACAATAAAGTGATAGATGACGGGAGTGATAGAATGAATTTCACAGTGCAGGACGTTGACCATATGATTCAATCTCAACATGATTTTTACTATACAGGCGCCACAAAATCAGCAGCATTTCGAAAGCAGCAATTAACTAAACTGAAGCAGGCGATACAACTTCATGAACAAGAAATCGTACGGGCACTTTATGATGATTTACATAAAAGTGAATTTGAAGCATATGCCACAGAAGTAGGGTTTGTATTAGATAGTATCGGATATATGGTGAAACATCTAGAGGAATGGATGAAACCGGAAGCAGTTAAAACGGCTCTTCATTTACAACCAGCAAAAAGTTTCATTATTCGTGAACCTTATGGCTCTGTCTTGATTATTGGTCCATTCAACTACCCATTTCAACTGGTCATGGAACCACTGATTGGTGCGATGATTGGAGGGAATTGTGCTATCGTCAAACCTTCGGAATCGGCTACTCATACGGCTGTCGTTATCAAGAAAATCATTGAATCAACATTTCCACCAGAATATATTCGTGTGGTTGAGGGCGAACGGGATGAGACATCCATTCTTATTCATGCACCGTTCGATAAAATTTTCTTCACCGGAAGTGTTCAAGTCGGGAAAATCGTCATGAAAGCTGCAGCTGAAAGATTGACTCCTGTGACGTTAGAACTTGGCGGGAAAAGTCCTGCAATCATCGATCATACCGCAAATTTAGAAGTCGCTGCGAAGCGTATCGTCTGGGGTAAATTCGTCAATGCCGGACAAACTTGCGTGGCTCCTGATTATTTACTGGTGCATCACAAAGTGAAAGACCAATTTATTCAGTTATTAAGGAAAACAATAAAAGACTTTTACGGGAAAGACCTACAAAAGAGTCCGGATTATGGTCGTATTATTAATCAAAAACAGTTCGATCGATTAAAACAGTTAATCAGACATGAAGGTGCCCACATTGTATCCGGTGGAAATATGGATGAAAGTGACTTATATATTGAACCAACCATTCTAGACGGGGTTTCTTGGAATAGCCCTTCTATGGAAGATGAGATTTTTGGACCAATTTTACCAATCATGACTTATGATCGATTGGAAAGTGCAATAAGACAAATTAGAAAGTTACCAAAACCATTGTCTGCATATTTATTTTCTGAAAATGAAAATGCCATTCAGTACTTTTTGGATGAACTGCCTTTCGGTGGAGGGTGTATTAATGATACAGTGACCCATGTAGGGAGTGCTCATTTGCCGTTTGGCGGTGTGGGGTCATCCGGTCTGAACGCTTATCATGGGAAATATAGTTTTGAAGCATTTACTCATGCCAAATCAATTTTGAAAAAGAGTACCAAATTTCCAGTGAATATTGTATTTCCACCATATAAAAACAAAGTGAAACTTGTGAAAACTCTTCTTAAATAGAGGGTTATGATATTCTTAGCCTTCGAACCTTGAACAGTACAGTTTTACAAAGCTAAATAAAAAAGATACTAATACTAAAAAATCAGCGACCTTCATCTAATTGGAAGTCGCTGATTTTTCTGCTTTATTATAAGGGAGTAAGATTGATACGGTAGTGCCTTTATTGAGTTGGCTATTAATAGTAATTTTCCCGGCATGCTCCTGAATGATTTTTTCGGAAATCATCATTCCAAGTCCAGTACCTGTGGTTTTCGTCGTGAAGAAGGGTTCAAATATTTGATTCACAACTTCCGGCGTCATCCCAGCACCATTATCACGAATATGAATACTGACGAATCCATCTGTCACCAAATCTGTAGAGATTTCTAGGGAGCCTTCATTGGTCAGTGCTTCAATTGCATTTTTAACAATATTGATTATTACCTGTTTAATTTGATTCTGTTCACCAATAACTATTGCATTTTGGGCATTCCAAGATTCTTTCAGTAATATACCTCTTAAATTAAGCTCTGGACTAAATAGAAGCACGACATCTTGAATGATTCTATCAAGATGAAATTCTTTTGCCTTTGTGACATGAGGTTTTGCGAGAATTAAAAACTCACTGATGATTAAGTTGATTCGCTCAAGTTCTGAAGCTATTAACTTTGTATAAGTTTGATAGGGGTGTTGATCATCTGTATTCATCATTTGAATGAAACCTGAAATCACAGTCATTGGATTACGGATTTCATGCGCAACCCCTGCAGCAATTTCTCCTGCCAGTTTCAGCTTTTCAGTCTGGACAATCAGTTTTTCTGCTTCTTTACGATAAGAAATATCCCGTGTAATAACGGACATTGCTACTATATCTCCACTTTTGTTGTAAATGGGACTTAACGTCAATTGCGCATCAAAGAAAGTGCCATTTTTTTTCATATCTATTGTTTCGAATGAGTAAAAACTTTCTCCTTTTAAAACTTTTTCGATTCTTTCGTTTGCTGCTGCCACATTCTCAGGTGGTACAAGCGGAATTTGGTTGCCGATACATTCCTCTCGACTCCAGCCATAGAGCAGCTCAAAAGCTGGATTCAGTGCAATAATGCGGGCATCTAAATCAAATACTGCAATGCCATCCTTGGCATTCTCAAAAAACATATGTAAATAGCCTTCCCTGGAATCTAGGGCTCTTTCCAGTGTCGAATGCTGTTCTTCCATTCGATGCCATGTGTTGCGCATAAAGAGTGAATGGACAACAGCCGTCAAACTTATTAAAATCAAAAACAAAAGGACAACATATAGATTACCGAATTCAATGGTACTTTCAAAATCTATATAGTTTTTTTGGAAAATATAAATGACTTCCAGTGCAGTAATTGGTAAAAGAATTAAACTTGAAATGATTGAATGGTATAATGAAGCGATGAATAGTGGATATACAAAAAGTAAAATATGTATGTAATAAGGTGTATCAATAATTAGATATAAAATATATCCATTCATTCCGCCCAGAATCAGGGTTTGCATCACATAATTATTTATGTTCATTCTACGAAGAATATATAACAGGATACAATATAGGATAGCGAAAAGTGGGATGGAAACTGGATTTTGGTAATGGATAAAAAGACTTGATAATGTATGTAAAAGTAATCCAATTGCAAATAAATTTATGAACAATCGATTGCGTTTTGTCAGGAGCATGGATTTGTCCATTTTTCACCTCGTTAATAAGTATTTATTCCTATATCATACATGATTTAGCGGTGTGCGAACATGCTGAATTTTGATATGATATTTATCATACAGGGGGTTAATCATGTCAAGTGTGTTTAAAGAGAAAGAAACAGTTCAATTACTTAAAAAACTTGTAGAGATTCCAAGTCCTTCGGGATATACGAAAGAAATCATGAGTTTTATGGCTTCGCTTTTAGATAACATGCATGTATCATACCAACAATCAAACAAAGGGGCATTAATTGCCACGATTGAGGGAAAAGATAATTCTAAACATAGATTGTTAACTGCACATACAGATACGCTCGGTGCGATGGTCAAAGAAATCAAAGGTAGTGGACGAATTAAACTATCGATGATTGGTGGATTTAATTGGAATGCGGTAGAAGGCGAATATTGTCACATACATACAGCCTCTGGTAAAAAAGTCCGCGGAACGATTTTGATGCATCAAACGACTGTACATGTCYATAAGAATGCCGGTTCTGCAGAACGCAATGTTGAAAATATCGAAGTACGTATAGACGAGAAAGTGACGAACGCAGAGGAAACAAAAGCACTTGGAATAGAAGTGGGTGACTTTGTATCATTTGATCCTAGATTTGAGCAAGTAGAATCAGGCTTTATCAAATCACGCCACTTGGACGATAAGGCTAGTACAGCTTTATTATTACAATTGATTGCTTCCATAAAAGAAAATGATTTGAAACTTCCTTATACCACTCATTTCTACATTTCGAACAATGAAGAGATTGGCTATGGTGGTAATTCGAATATTCCTGACGAAGTAGTGGAGTATATCGCTGTCGACATGGGTGCAATTGGTGATGGGCAAACATCCGATGAATACACGGTCTCCATTTGTGCGAAGGATTCTTCAGGTCCCTACCATTACGAACTTACACGCCATTTGGTTGAGTTGGCTAAACAGCAAGGCATTGAATATAAGCTGGATATTTACCCGTATTATGGTTCTGACGCCTCGGCTGCAATTCGCGCTGGATTCGACGTCAAACATGCCTTATTCGGTCCAGGTATTGAAGCATCACATGCATACGAACGGACACATATTGATTCATTGAAAAACACTTCAGCACTGCTAGAAGCATATGTGCTCTCTCCAATGGAGACAGAATAGGAGGAAAGCAAATGCAGTCAATTGACTTAATCAGTTGCTTGCCGGTTAAAGAAATTCACGGATCACTTCCAGCCGAAGTGTTTGATATAGCGGTTGATTCACGTAGTGTTCAACCAGAAAGTATTTTTATCTGTGTTAAGGGATATACCGTAGATGGCCATGATTATGCCTTACAAGCAATTGAAAGTGGGGCAAAAATAATTGTTTCAGAAAAACAACTGGAACTGGACTATTCCCGAGTCGCCTGTGTAGTCGTTGATGATACAACGCGAGCAGGCGCGTTGCTGGCCTCCAAGTTTTATGGATATCCATCCAAAGATTTAACAATGATTGGTGTAACCGGTACAAATGGTAAAACAAGTGTAAGTGGCATCATTCAAAATATGCTTCAAGGACTTGCTGTGAAATCTGCCTTGACTGGTACAATCGGTTTTAATTTAAATGGAGTTTTGTATGATTCTGCGAATACGACGAGTGACGCATTAAGCACACAATTAATGATTCATCGTGCGAAAAGCGAAGGCTGTCAGACAATGATTATGGAAGTCTCTTCTCACGGATTGGTACTAGGGCGTCTAACTGGTGTAGATTTTGATATTGCTATCTTTACAAATTTAACGCACGACCATCTGGATTTCCATGGAACAATGGAACAATATGGACAAGCAAAAGGTTTATTGTTCTCACAATTGGGTCAAGATTTACAACGTACAAAACATGCAATTGTTAATGGAGATGATCTCTGGTCTAACCGATTGAAAGAAATGACGGGTTATCCTGTATGGTCATATGCGATTCATTCGGATGCACATTTCCAGGGGCGTAATATTCTGTTGCAATCAAATTGTACAAAATTTGAGATGAAGACCCCTGAAGGGATTTTTCCTGTACGTATGAATCTTCTTGGGGAGTTCAATGTATATAATGCATTGGCTGCAACAACGGCTTTGTATACACAAGGATATACAATTCCACAAATCATTGAACAACTTGAAAAAATTCCGCCAGTTAAAGGACGAATGGAAAAGTTGGATAGTGAGTTGCCCATATCCATCTTTATTGATTATGCTCATACACCGGACGCGATTGAAAAAGCGATTTCATCAGTCCTACCGTATCAGACAAATCGTCTCATCTTCTTAGTCGGAACGGGTGGTAATAGAGACCGATCAAAACGTCCTGCAATGGCACAAATGGCTTCGGTCGCTGATTATGTGATTTTAACGACGGACGATCCACGCGACGAGCCATACGAATCAATTCTTACTGACTTGGAAAAAGGAATGTTGCATAAGAATTATGCGTGTATTGGTAATCGTGAAGCGGCTGTAAAACATGCAATCGAGATTGCTGAGCCAGGTGATATTATCATTTTTGCAGGTAAAGGACATGAAGATTATCAAATCATTGGACGTACTAAGTTCCCGCATAGCGATGGAGATATAGCATTGGCTGCTGGTAAATTGAAATTCCAGGATTCTCCCTCTCGTTCTTGAAATAGCAGAAGTTTACACTGAAGCGAGAAATCGGGCTGGAGCTTAGTGCTGGAAATCGTAACAAAGAACCGATCACATTTGCCGATCGGTTCTTTCGACTTTTTGTTCACTTGTAATTTTTTGAAAAACTCCATATGATGATAAAGGAAAAAAAGAAGGAGAATACCTAATAATGACTAATCAAGTTCAAGACCAAATACAAGCAAGAAGAACATTCGCGATTATTTCCCATCCCGATGCCGGTAAAACAACAATGACAGAAAAATTGCTGTTTTTTGGTGGAGCCATTCGTGATGCAGGGACGGTAAAGGCTAAAAAAACCGGTAAGTTCGCTACATCGGACTGGATGGAAATCGAAAAGCAACGTGGTATTTCTGTAACTTCTTCAGTTATGCAATTCGATTACGACAATTGCCGTATCAATATTCTAGATACACCAGGTCACCAAGATTTCAGTGAGGACACATACCGTACATTAATGGCGGTAGATAGCGCGGTGATGATTGTTGATGCTGCAAAAGGAATTGAAGCTCAGACAATAAAATTATTTAAAGTTTGTCGTTTACGTGGGATTCCTATTTTCACGTTCATCAATAAATTGGATCGCCAAGGTAAAGAACCTCTGGAACTAATGGAAGAACTTGAAGAAGTGCTGGGAATTGAGTCGTATGCAATGAACTGGCCAATTGGTATGGGGAAAGAATTTTTAGGGATTTATGACCGATTCAATAATCGTATTGAACAGTTCCGTACCGATGAGAAGGAACGCTTTTTGCCATTAGACGAAGATGGTGGATTAGCTGTCGATCATTCAATGAAACAAACTTCTTATTACAAACAAGCTTTAGATGATATTTTGTTGTTAAATGAAGCGGGTAATGACTTTGACCTTGAGAAATTAAAAAATGGAAAAATGACACCTGTATTCTTTGGCAGTGCCTTAACGAATTTTGGTGTCCAAACATTCTTGGAAACTTACTTACAATTTGCGCCGACTCCACAACCTCGAAAAACTGATGCTGAAGAAGTGATTAATCCAGTATCAGAGGAATTCTCAGGGTTTATCTTTAAAATTCAAGCCAATATGAATCCTGCTCACCGTGACCGTATTGCGTTTGTGCGTATCGTATCAGGTAAATTTGAACGTGGTATGACTGTGACTTTATCCCGTACTGGTAAAACGTTTAAACTGACTCAATCGACTCAGTTTTTAGCGGACGATCGTGAAACAGTGGACTTCGCAGTTGCAGGAGATATTATCGGTTTACATGATACCGGCAGTTATCAAATTGGGGATACCATTGTTGGTGGTAAAAAGACCTTTAATTATGAGAGACTTCCTCAATTCACACCAGAATTATTTGTTCGTGTTACAGCCAAAAATGTAATGAAATCAAAGCATTTCCACAAAGGCATCATGCAATTGGTGCAAGAAGGTGCCATTCAATATTATAAAACTCTTCATACGGAAGACGTCATTTTAGGAGCGGTAGGGCAGCTTCAATTTGAAGTATTTGAACACCGAATGAAAAATGAGTACAACGTAGAGGTTCGAATGGAATCTATCGGTAATAAAATTGCCCGTTGGATTCAGAATGAAAGTGAAGTTCAAGAATCTATGTCAAGTCCTCGAAGTATGCTTGTTCGTGATCGTTATGATCGATATGTGTTCTTATTTGAAAATGATTTTGCAATGCGATGGTTCCAAGATAAAAACGAAAATATCGAGCTGTATAGTTTGTTATAAAGAGAAAACCTGTCTTTTGACAGGTTTTTTATTTTGTTGGCTATGTTAATTTTTAATGCTGTTTTATATAAATTAGAGGGAATTTGCTCCCTTTCCGCGGACGAACAGGCAAGCCTCCTCACTCGTGCCTCGTGAATTAATACAGAAATATTGTCAATCACGTTTCCGAATAAAGTTTCACACGATTCACGTTTGAAGTAAGTGGGCGTAACGAATATGATAGAGAGAGAAGTTTTTGTAGGAGAGGAAATTATGAAATGAAAATCAGCGATTTTTCAATAAAACGTCCCGTTTTTACAACAGTCATTATGTTTTTGGTTATTATCTTAGGTTTGGTATCGTACTTCAAAATACCAGTTACGTTAATTCCTGAATTGAACCCTCCTATTGGTGTGGTAGTTACAAGTTATCCAGGGGCGAGCCCGACTGAAGTCAGTGAAAAAGTGACAAAGCCACTTGAATCAAGTTTGTCAACTTTGCCGGGGATAAAAACATTGCAATCTACTTCGCAAGAAGGCGTCAATATTATTGTATTGCAATTTGATTGGTCAACCAATATTGATGATATACAAAACGATATCATGCAGCGTATCGATCAAACTCCAGTACCTGACGATTCTCAAAAACCTCGCTTTTTGAAATTTGACCCAGCACAGTTCCCGATCATTCAGTTATCACTTCGTGCTCCTGAAAATGAGGGAGACGTCCGAATCATCGCAGAACAACTGGAAAAAGAACTGCGACGCACAGACGGCGTAGCGAGTGTCAATGTTTCAGGGGCGTTAGTGGAAGAAGTACAAATTTTACTGGATCAACAAAAGCTTGAAGCTAAAGGACTAGCGCAATCTGACATCGTGCAGTTGATTCAAGCAAATAATGTTTCGTTTCCTGGTGATCCAATCGAAACACAAGATGGAAAGCAACTGACTACACGTATTGTCAGTACACTGACAAATGTCGAAGATATAAAAAATTTAGTGGTGACTGTCAATCCTATGGACGGTAAGAACATAACCGTTGCAGACGTAGCAACGGTTGAGTTGGCAGAACAAGAAACCTCAACTGAAACTCGTGCGAATGATGAACCCGCGGTTTTGATGTCAGTACTGCAAGAATCTGGAGCCAATACAGCAGATGTTTCAACTTCGTTAAAAGAATCTTTAGATGAACTTTTAAAGAAGGATGAGTATAAAGGGGTAGAAGCGGATATTTTGTTTGACCAAGGTGATTATGTGAAGTTAGCCATCGGAAACATTGGTTCTTCGCTCATATTTGGTGGACTCTTCGCCATGCTTGTACTTTTTGTTTTTTTACGCGGAATAAAGAGTCCAATTATCATTGGAATTGCTATTCCGTATTCAGTCATCGTAACGTTCGTGTTAATGTATTTTGCTGATTTTGCTCTAAATATCATGACGTTGGGTGCACTTGCACTTGGTATTGGGATGTTGGTAGATAATGCAATAGTGGTCATCGAAAACATCGAACGTCATCTCGGTATGGGGAAAGACTCTAAAACTGCTGCTTCTGAGGGAACAAAGGAAGTAGCAGGGGCAATTATAGCATCAACTTTAACAACTGTTGCTGTGTTCGTTCCTGTTATCTTTATCACAGGTTTAATTGGACAAATTTTCACTGAGTTTGCCTTAACCATTTCCTTTAGTTTAATTGCTTCTTTGGTAGTGGCACTGACCGTCATTCCGATGCTTGCAAGTAGAATGATGAAAAAACCTAGAGGTGACTTCGAAGCAAAACGTCGACGTTCAAAATCATATAATAATTTTGAACGCTCGGTTAAATGGGCTCTAGGACATCGATTAATGGTATTGATTATCACTTCAATCATGCTAATAATTGCAACATATGGGTTGTTCCAAGTGGGAACCGAGTTTTTACCGGCTACTGATGAAGGATTCGTTAGTGTCAATGTCGAGTTAGATAATGGATCTTCTGTAAAAGCAACAAAAGCAGTAGTGAAAAAAATAGAAAATCAATTAAACAAAGAAAAAGATGTGGATGTATATGTGAGTCTCGTTGGTGGAACACAACAAGGCCAATCTCGAGGAACTTCAGAATCGAATAGAGCGGAAATATATATCAAGCTCATTCCTTTAGATAAACGTGAGCGTTCTGTATTTGAATTTGTTGATGAAGTACAACCAAAAGTATTGAAAGACGTAGGGGAAGAGGCAGAAGTAAGTTTTAATTTGCAAACTGCTGCTGGCTCCACACCAAATTCATTATCATTTTCCGTAACAGATACGGATGACAAACGTTTAGAAAAAGCAGTTTCTGATATTCAAGGCTCTTTAAGTGAATTTGATTCAATTACAGAAATCACGAACGATTTAGAAGAGAGAATAGATGAAGTGCAAGTGTCCGTGAACAAAGATGCAGCAACCGAATATGGACTAGCTCCTGCACAAATTGCCCAAACGGTGAACAGTGTGACGAGAGGCGATTTTGCTACACAAATTATTTCAGAAAATGAAGATGTTTATGGTGTATATGTAAAATATGATGAAAAATACTCTAGCAGCATTCAGCAATTGAAGAAACTGAAATTGCGAACACCTTCAGGTCAATTTATTGAATTGCAGGAAGTGGCAGAAATAGAAATTGCCGAAGGTCCTGTTTCCATTCGTCGAATTGACCAAGCAGCTTCGGTCAGCTTTAAGTTAAAATATGAATCGTCTTATACTTTAGGTGAAATGTCCGATCAAGTTGACGAGGCAATTGAAAAATTAAACTTGCCAGAAGAGGTTGATATTAAGTTCGGTGGTGACCGTGAATTATTCGAGAATGCCATTAATGATATGTTGCTGGCAGTCATTCTTGCAATTGTACTTGTCTATATTGTTATGGCTGCACAGTTTGAATCGTTCAAATATCCATTTGTCATCATGTTCTCAGTCCCACTGATGATTATCGGAGTAGCACTGGGCTTGTTTATCACTCAGACTCCAATCAGTATTACAGCAGTAATTGGCTTATTAGTGCTTGTAGGTATTGTAGTTAATAACGGGATTATGCTGGTCGATTTTATCAATCAACGCAAAAAAGAAGGATATAATTCTTATGATTCAATTATTTCCTCAGCACGTGATCGAGTGAGACCGATATTAATGACCGCGCTAACCACGATTCTTGGTTTGTTGCCACTAGCGATTGGGATAGGTGAAGGAACTGAGATTAATCAACCTATGGGTATTGTCGTAATTGGTGGTCTGATCAGTTCGACATTGCTGACGCTGTATGTCATTCCAGTGATTTATAGTTTATTTGATCGTGAAACACGTCGAAGTGCAAAAGAACCGATATCTTGAACAGACAACGTCTATTTATAAATAGACGTTGTTTTTTGTTGTTAATTTTCGTACTATTCAATTATTAAGAGTTTCGGAGGAGAATATATGCAGATTCCATTATTTACTGGATTTCCTGGATTCATTGCACGGCAGATTATGCAAGAGTTGATTGACCAAAACAAAGTAGAGACGATTTACGCATTGGTCTTATCTTCTCAAATGAAACTCGCTATAGAAATTTCCCAGGAAATTATGAAAGATTCTCCTAATGTATTGATAAAATTAGTAGAAGGGGATATTACATATCCAGGTTTGGATATTGCTACCGAGGAACTTGAAACACTTTGTAGAGAAGTCAACACGGTGTGGCATTTAGCCGCAATCTATGACTTGGCTGTTGCTAGAGATACCGCGTGGAAAGTAAATGTCCACGGTACGTACCACGTAAATGATTTTGTAAAAACGTTACCGAACTTAACGAGGTATATATATTTCAGTACGGCATATGTAGCGGGGACCAGAGAAGGTCTACTACGTGAAGATGAATTGATTCGTCCTAAGGCGTTTAAAAATTATTATGAAGAAACGAAATTTGAAGCGGAAGTTCTTGTTGAAAAAATGAAGTCTTTAGTCCCGACAACGATTATCCGCCCAGGCATCGTACGGGGACATTCCGTTTCAGGGGAAACAATAAAATTCGACGGTCCCTATTTCTTCATCAATATGATTGATAACCTAAGGAAGCTTCCAGTGATCCCTTACATCGGCAAGTCTCAATCATTGATAAATGTTGTACCAATCGATTTTGTTATTAAAGCAGTGGTATATTGCAGTGAGGATGTAGGTGCTATAGGTAAGACCATTCATTTAACGGATCCAAAACCTCATCCAGTGGAAGAAGTATACCGACAGATGGTTTGGCATGTAACCGGAAAATGGCCAAAAGGACGAATACCTCTGACGCTTGCAAAAATGGGTATGCAATTGAAGGTACTGAGAAAAAGATTGGGTGTTGAAAAAGAAACATTGGACTACTTGACTTGGAACGCTCAGTTCGATTCGACAGTAGCGAAGGTTGTCTTGAAGGACAGTGGAATTCGATGTGCGGATTTTATCGAATCCCTGCCAAGTATGATTGCTTTTTATCAGCTTCATAAAAAAGATCAGTCCTATCATATTCAGATAAAGTAGTGTTTAGTTTACAACTCCTTTCAATATGTTATAATTATTGTACATGAAAACTTAATATACTTTTGACTGTTGTCAAAGGGGAGTAGCTATAGGGAAACCTATTTCATAGTCGTCATTACATGGTATACACCATCGGTTATGATAGCCATTTACATAATGTGCTTAGCAAGACCTTTGCCTTTTTATAAGGCAGGGGTCTTTTTTGTTTTCAAAAATATTAATTAAAGGAGATCGTTATGGATATTTTTACAGTTGAATTTTTAGTAGCCCTATTATCAATCATTATGATTGACTTAGTTTTAGCAGGAGACAATGCCATTGTTATTGGGATGTCTGCGAAAAACTTGCCCATTCATCACCGAAGAAAAGCCATCATGTGGGGAACAGCTGGAGCTGTAGTGATTCGAGTTCTTGCGACACTTGCCATTGTATGGATTTTGAAAATTCCTGGCTTACAACTTGTAGGGGGACTTATTTTAATCTGGATAGCTTATAAATTGTTAGTTGAAGATGGGGATGCTGGTGATCATAAAGCATCTAAGACCTTAATGTCAGCTATCGGTACAATAATCGTTGCAGATACAATTATGGGGTTAGACAATGTATTAGCAGTTGCTGGTGCGGCAAATGCTTCAAACCATAGCTTTTTATTAGTTGTAATTGGTTTGATTATCAGTATTCCAATTATGGTCTGGGGAAGTACGCTCTTCGTGAAACTGATTGATAAATACCCAATTATCATTTATATCGGATCTGCTGTTTTGGCATTCACGGCAGCAAGAATGATTACACATGAACCGTTCTTACACGATTTCTTTGATGCTTACCCGTACGTAGGCTGGATTATGATTGCATTGGTGACGGTTGGAGTAGTAATGGCCGGACGATACAAAAATAGTAAGCAATAATTTCAGGATTTAACAGTAAGCTGCGTAAAATCGAAAAGATTTTACGTAGCTTTTTTTGTACCCCCTAAAAAATTAGATATGGCATCGAATAGTTTGATGACGTGAAAGCGTACACATTTTACAAGGGGTGGCACACATTGAAAAAATTCCAAAAAATAAGTGCAGCATTGCTAGCAACAGGATTAGTAGCTTCTGCTTCTTTTCCGGCATTTGCCAACGACACCGTAAAAGTAGATTCATCCAATTTTGAAACAGTAAATTTACAAGATGCATTGAACAATTTGAAAGAACAAACGACTTCAGTTGAAGATTTGCAAACTATTTCAACAAATATTCCTTTGGGTTACCTTGCAAATAATATTTTTGCACTTTCCCTGAATATTGAAAAAATAAATAACCCAACTGCAAAAGCGGCTCTTCAGAGAAATATTGATAAAGCTATTGCCAAATGGGAAGAGAAAAACAAAGAAGAAGATAAAGAAGAAATTCCAACTACTGAAACCACACCATCTGACGAGGCAACTGAACCTGCCCTAACTGATGAAGACACTGTAGAGAATGATAAAGAAAAAACTGAAACTGAAAAAGATTCAGAAGTAGTAAAAGCAGCAGATAAAGCTGCTAAAGAAGTAAAAAAAGCTGAAAAAGCAGTAGAAAAGCAAGAACGTAAAGATGCTCACAATGCAAAAAAACAAGAACACAAAAATACACATCACGCTAAAAAAGAAGAGCGTAAAGCATCGCATCATGCAAAAAAAGAGCATCGTCATGAAGGCGAAAAACATAATGAAGATCATAAAAACAAATAACACTTGGGTTAATTGTTAAGAAAATGAAATACAATGCATCTTTTCATTTTATCAAGAACCCGTTACAATCGATAGGACTTAACTATTGTGCGGAAATGGGGTGAGCTTGTGATACTAGTAACGATTCAAGGACTTTTTCCTAAGAAACAATCAAAAAACGATCTTGAATTGCTAGTAATTCAAGCAAAAGAAGGGAATGAAGAAGTTCTACATGAACTTCTTTCTTCCTACACTCCTTTTATGAAAAAAACTGCTTCGTTTATATGCAAACGATATATTGGAGAGCAAGATGATGAGTACAGTATTGCAATGTCCGCATTCCATGAAGCCATCGTTCATTTTGAACATGATAAAAATGCATCATTCTTAACATTTGCTCATTTGCTGATTCGGCGTAAACTGATTGACTTTATTCGAAAAGAAGCAAGAAGAAAAGAAATTAGTCTAGGTCAAATGACTTCTGATTCTGAGATTGAATCAAGTTCTTTTTCAATCCTAGAATCTTCTCATTCATTTGAACAATTTACAGCGACGCAGCAGGCAGATGAAAGAAAACATCAAATTGCTGTATACGAATCTTTGCTAAAACCATTTGGACTAAGCTTTCAGGAACTTGTTAAAGTTTCTCCATCGCATGAAGACTCAAGAAAGACTGCTATCCAAATAGCACAACTCATTGTGGAAACGGACGAGTTTTACGAAGTTCTTCAAACAAAAAAGAAATTGCCAATAAAAGAATTGGAAGAATTAGTTAAAGTTTCACGTAAAACCTTGGAGAGACAACGAAAATTTATAATAGCAATTGCTATTCTCCTAAAAAGTGACCTGCACTACATAAAAGATTATTTAAAAGGACGGATGTCATGATGAACACGCGAAGAGGGATCGTGTTTGAGACAACATCTTCATATAGCATTTTCTTCACGGAAGATGGAGTATTTGAAAAAGGCATACCACTTTCTGCATCTGTTGAAATAGGTGACGAAGCATTTTATAAACCTTTATTAAACAAGAGAAGCTATAAAACAACATTTAATTCTTCATGGACAGCGCCGGTACTTTCGATGGTGGCGACACTTGTATTGCTATTTTCAATATTGCTGCCTTCACAATCTCCAGTGTCTGCATATGTACAGATTGATATCAATCCGAGTGTTGAACTGGGTCTTGATCAGGAAGGGAAAGTGTATTCTTTTAAGGGACTCAATGACGATGGAGAGGCACTTAAGAGAGATATTGCTTTCTGGAAAGGAAAGCCTTTAACATGGGTTTTACTTCAAATTGTAGATCGTACGGAAACAACCATCGAGACACAAGAGGAGATTGAGATTACCACCATCTATGAAAATAAAGAAAACCATGCAAAGCTGGAAAAAGTAATTGTTTCGGCAGTGTCAAATTCCAACAGTAAAAGTATGATGCAGAAATACTCCGTAAATGTTAATGAAGCCTCTTTAGAGGATCGTCAAGCTGCTAACAATGAAGGTATTTCCGTACAGAAATACAAGGCACAATTCAAAGACAATAAGGTAGAAAAGCAACAGCAGAAGAAAAAGAAAAAAGATGAAAAACAACAGGAAATAAAGAAAAAAGATGAAAATAAGAAACACGAAGACAACAATAAATTGCAGAAAGAAAACAAAAAAGAATCGCAAATACCTGCTGTTGACATGAAAGATCACAAGAACACTCATAATAAAAGTAAACAAAATCCTCAACACCAAAAACAAGAATCTAAACAAGTTAAGCCTAACAAGAAGTGGGATAAGCCAGCAAAATCAGAAGAAAAGACTCAAAGTCATCAAAATCAGACGAATCAACAAAATGATTCGAATAGAGAAGGAAAAGATAACGGACAGTCAAAAACAAGTGGCAAACATCCTTCTGAAAAAAAAACGAATTCTGATCAACAGCACGATAACACTCACCAAGATAAAAAAGGGAAAAATAAAGATCATGAAAGAAAAGATAATAATCAAAAAAGAAAAAAAGAGAAAAACTAAAGTGGTAAAGAACAATCAGAATAAGGCAAAAATAACAATCATAAAAATCATTAATCCGGGTGCTTCTCAATCGAGAAGCACTTTTTTTAAAAGAATAAAGACTTGTTCTTTCTTTTTTACGTAATGTTTTTTAGAATAGGAAGATGACCTATTCGTGTCTATTGAAAGGACTTGACCGTGTTATGAATCCAATTATTAGCCGCATACGAAATTTAACGCCCGCTCAAGCGATCGTTTCTTATTATTTTTTCGCTATTGGCATGTCAGTAGGGTTACTAAGTTTACCGGGCGTACATCAACAAGGAGTCAAAGTATCTTTTATTGATAGTCTATTTACAGCAGTAAGTGGTGTAAGCGTTACTGGATTAAGTGTGTTGAATGTTTCAGAAACATACTCGACTTTTGGAATTGTGATGTTAATGGTTATCCTCCAGCTTGGTGGTATCGGTATCATGTCCCTTGGTACATTCGTGTGGTTACTTGTTGGGAAGAAAATCGGCTTGCGCGAGCGTCAGTTGATTATGATGGACCATAACCAGCATTCACTATCTGGCGTGGTACATCTAATTATTGAAATCATAAAGATTTTATTGCTTATCGAGTTGATGGGCGCACTTATTCTTTCGTTCTACTTTACTCAATTTTATGAAACACTGTCAGAAGCTTTTCTACATGGTTTGTTTGCCTCTGTTTCAGCGACAACGAATGGTGGCTTTGATATTACGGGCGAATCCATGATCCCGTATCATGATGATTATTTTGTACAAATCATAAACATGATCTTAATCATTTTAGGGGCAATCGGTTTCCCTGTTTTAATCGAAATTAAAGCCTTTTTATCGAATAAAAATAAAAATTTCCGATTCTCGCTGTTTACGAAAATTACTACTGTTACATTTGGTGTATTGCTGGTCGTAGGAACTGTTGTCATTCTTGCATTGGAAATGTTCAACTCTTTTCGTGGAATGTCTTGGCATGAAGCATTATTTACCGCAATGTTTCACTCTGTCTCATCACGTTCTGCTGGTCTTGTTACGGTTGATATCACAGAGTTTGCACAAGGAACAAATATATTTATTAGTGCATTGATGTTTATCGGCGCGTCACCAAGTTCAGTCGGTGGGGGGATTCGAACGACCACTTTAGCAATTGCTATCCTATTCCTGATTAATTTCGCGCGTGGGAAAAATGAAATACAAATATTTAACCGGGAAATTCAGCTAATTGATGTGTTCCGTTCATACGCAGTTATTATCCTGGCGATTTTCATAGTTTTAGTTGCAACCATCGCCTTATCAATTTCAGAACCCACATTGTCAATGACGGCAATCATTTTTGAAATTACCTCAGCTTTTGGAACTTGCGGGATGTCTTTAGGCATCACGGATAAATTATCGACTTTCGGTAAAATCTTGATTATGCTCTTGATGTTTGTAGGGCGCGTTGGTTTAATTTCCTTCCTATTTACAATCGGTGGTCGCACAACCAAAACCAAATTCCATTATCCAAAAGAACGTGTTATCATAGGCTGAAAAAAAGAGCAGGTCCTGTAAATCAGGATACCTGCTCTTTTGCTATAAATGAAAATTGTGGTGCTTGTCCGGATTTGAAGAAAGTTAGTAAATAGCCATCCTTCGATACGACTTGCTCTTGGTCAAGCAGTTGTAAATCAAGTGAGAAGGGAACAAGGAGCGTCTGTTTGTAAACTTCACGTTCATGAAGATTGAGTTCTGCAAAAGTTTGACCGGCTAGACTTGGATTTTCAATGATTTTTCGATAAATTGCAGACTGAGATTCTTTTTTCATTTCTTTTTCCCACCATGGCTTGCGCGGTTGGAATTGATGATGTACCAAGTAATCAATCTTCATCAAACTTCTAACGACTGCCATGTCAGCACGGCCGTCCTGAAGTAAAAATTCTTCTAGTCGTTTAAATAAGTCTTCAAGTTGGTGGCCAATTCGGGACCAACCTTTTTCTTCCCAATAGCTGCCAAAGTCCTGGAAGAAATCAAAAGGCGTTTCAAACGTTTCAGAAACTAAATAGCCAACTGTACGATCGAGTCTATGCGCATTCCAATATTTTTCAAGAACATCTTCAGCTTGTTTGATTCTGAGCATATCATCAAATGACAGAACATTATTGGCGAAGATCTCATATGGGGCTTGATCGACGTATACGTAGCCATATTCTTCAGCTTGAACACGCAACCCTGTTCCACGTAACAGTTTTAAGAAGCCTAATTGCAATTCTTCAGGCCCCATTGCAAATACATCATTAAACGTTTGTTTGAATGAAGCATAATCTTCTTCAGGTAACCCGGCAATCAAGTCTAAATGCTGCGCAATTTTTCCACCTTCTTTTACCATTGTCACAGTACGTGTTAATTTGGCAAAGTTTTGTTTTCTTTTTACGAGTTCATTCGTCAATTCATTCGTTGACTGAACGCCGATTTCAAAACGGAATAATCCAGCAGGTGCATTTTCATTTAAAAACTGAATGACTTCAGGTCGCATAATATCAGCTGTAATTTCGAATTGAAAAACAACACCAGGGCGATGTTCGTCAATCAAAAATTGAAACATTTCCATCGCATAGCTGCGGCTAATATTAAATGTCCGGTCTACAAATTTAATGATTTTCGCATTATTATCCATCAAATAACGAATATCTTCTTTCACTTTTTCCCTATTGAAATAACGGACACCGACTTCGATGGAAGACAAGCAAAATTGGCAGGAGAAGGGACAGCCACGGCTGGTTTCAATATAAGTAATTCGTTTGGACAAGTGAGGAATATCTTCTTCAAAGCGAAACGGTGTTGGCATTTCACGTAAATCAATTTTAGGTCCTTGCGGGTGAATCATAAATTTTTCATCCTGCATATAACAAATACCAGGTACTTCTTTTAAAGGAAGGGTTCCTTCGACAAAATGAAGCAACTGTTTGAACGATACTTCGCCCTCACCCATGACAATAAAGTCGATTTCTTTCATGCGTCTCAACCAGTAGTTTGAGTCATAGGATACTTCAGGTCCGCCAAGTACAATAATTGTATCTGGGCTCACTCTTTTTAATAGACGAACAACTTTTAAAGTCTCCTCAATGTTCCAAATGTAACAGCTGAAACCGACAACTTTAGGTTTCTTTAAATATATATCAGAAACAATATTAAAAGCGGGATCCTTTATTGTATATTCAGCAATGGTTGGGTTAAATTCAGGTTGTGCACTTGCTTTAAGACACCTTAGTGCCAAGTTGGTATGAATATATTTTGCATTTAGCGTTGCTAAGACGATGTTCATTAAGCATTCTCCTTCTTTACATCATTCTATTTTAACAAGGAAAGTTGATTCAAACAATATAAGTCAATATTAGAAAAATCTATATGAAATAATCTGAATTAATTTTAATCTTTGTTTTTTTAGCTATCCAGAATATAAAGGCATTTCACCGCATAATTTGTATAAAAAGAACGAGAAAGGTCCGGTGGATGACATGTTTGGCGAAAAAATCACAGAGATGTTCGATTATTTATTTTGGGATGATAAAGAATCAGTCATTCTAATCGAGAATGGTAAGGGGATTATTAAGTTAAATAGAATGGCGAAGGAATTTTTTTCACACAACACAGTTGAACAGATGATCACACAAATGGACAAGTCTTCCTCTAAAACCTGGAGAAATTTTTTAAAGGAAGCGACATTTTCAAATAAAGCTAAATGTCAAATATGTTTAACGGATAATGTGAAAGGCAAAAGATTTATCGAAGTCCAGGGCAATTATAATCAATCATCATCCCAATATCTGATCCGCTTCAAACAACTCCCGCATGAAGTTCTAAGCCATAATTTAGTAAATGGCTTAATGAAATATGAATTTCTCTTTAAATATGCTCCGCATGGTATGATATTGACCAACACTGAAGGAACCATTATCGACTTCAATCAGAAAGCCACAATCTTATTTGACGTAGCTCCACATGAATTAAAAGGCAAAAAAGCACACATCATTTTTGACATGTTACCTCATTCAAAACCTGATTCCGAACAATTTTTCAAAACACTTTCACTAAAAGGTTCTGCCGAAATGATTGTATCTAAACTAGATACAATTGGTGAACCAAAGTTTTATCATTTTACATCTGTGTTCAATAATAACTTGGACATGTACGTGACGGTCATTCGAGATGATACCGAAAATGTTCAATTGAAAAAGCAAATTGAACACTCACGTTCGTTATCGACTCTCGGTCAGATGGCTGCAAGTATTGCGCATGAAATTCGCAATCCTTTGACCTCTTTGAAAGGATTTACACAATTACTAACATCTCAAGTAACTGAAAAAGGATACGAATATCTAGACATTATCAATAGTGAACTCATTAGAATGGAATCCACACTCAATGAGTTTTTAGTTTTATCTAAACCGCCTTCTCGATCACTTCAATTTGTTTCTGTCTCTTCCATCATTTCACAAGTAGTTGATTTTATGCACCCACAAGGTATCATACAAAATATTGAACTTGAAATGGTACCATGTGAAAATGACTCGGATTGGATTCTTGGTGACGCACACGAATTAAAAAAAGTATTTATGAACGTTTTAAAAAATTCAATGGAAGTCATGCCTAATGGAGGGAAAGTGTCCATAACTCAATCCTTACGTGATAACAATCAAGTTTGTGTGTCCGTAAAAGATCAAGGTGGGGGGATGACTCAGGAGCAGATGCAGAAGATTTTTTTACCTTTTTATACATCGAAAGAACAAGGGACTGGGCTTGGACTTGCCCATGCAATTCAAACAATCGAAGATCATGGGGGAAGTATAGAGGTAGAGAGTGAGTTAAGTCACGGTACTACTTTTCATATTATCCTTCCAGTTTATAATTTGGAGGCTAAAGGGGGACATTCGGTATATGATAAAAGCTTTGGAAAGTCCTATAGGGAAGTTATATCTTCAAATTGATGATGGAAAATTAACAGCTATTTATTTTAATGAACCACTAATGCATTTGGGGACGGTAGCAATCCAGCAAGATGAATCAGTTTATGAAAATGTAAAGAAGCAATTAAACGAATATTTTCAGGGAGAGAGAATACAATTTGATTTGCCACTGTCTGCAAGAGGAACTTTATTTCAACAGAGTGTGTGGCGTCAATTGCCTGGTATTTCCTATGGAGAAACAATCAGTTATCAAGAGTTGGCAAATAGAATTGGCAACACAAAAGCCTGTCGTGCGGTAGGACAAGCAAATCGAAAAAATCCATTACCGATAGTCATACCCTGCCATCGTGTTATAGGAAAAGACAAATCATTGAAAGGTTATGCGGGTTCTCTTACACCGATTAAACAATATCTGCTCGATTTAGAGCAAAAACACATCAATTCCAAACCATTTTGACAAAGTTCTTCTATTCCCTATATACTAGTTTTAATTAGAGAGAATGGAATACAGGTGATAGAGATGAAATCCGAAGAACTGACACAGTCGTTAAAATTATTTATCGTGCTTTCTAGAGCATATAAAACATTGCATGAATGTACGAATCAATTTTTTCAAGCAAATGGACTAAACCCTACTGAATTTGCAGTTTTGGAATTGTTATTCCACAAGGGGCGACAACCGCTGCAGAAAATAGGAAATAAAATACTGCTTGCCAGTGGTTCGATTACCTATGTCATTGATAAGCTGGAAAAAAGAGGCTTCATACACCGCGTTTCATGTCCTTCGGATCGCCGGGTGACATTTGCTGAAATCACTCCTGAAGGAGAGGCTTTCATGGCTCAATTGTTCCCAGAGCATGAGAAACAATTGCATGAAATGATGGGTGCTTTGGATAATGATGAGAAAGAGCAAGCGATTACATTATTGAAAAAATTAGGATTATCAATTAAAGATTTATCATATTAAAAAAATTCCGGCTCACTAAGTGAGCCGGAATTTTTTATTGTTTTGCAGCGATTGTTTCGCCCATTTTCAAAAATGCATCCGTTAAGTTCACACTGTTTTGATCAAAGATTGTCAAGCGAACAATCAGATTGCCTTGTTCAAATACCATTCCTGAAACAGTACCTAATTCAAAAGTAGTTTCATATCCAATCTGATTCGAAATCCCTTCGCCTTGAGGTAATTTCTCTTGTTTGTCAATCTTCACAGGTTCTTTGCCAATGCTCACAGCTGCAATACTTTCAATCATCGTATCTCTAATAATTTCATAGTCTGCTTCATCTTTGGAGATCGTTTCTACTCGCATGAAGACGGCAGGATTTTCGTCATAGTATACTGAATCTTTATTAGGTTCTTCCCCAGTTAATGAATAGCTATCTAATTTATAGATCGAATAGTTCTGTTCATCACTATCCGTCAACTTTGCGGTTTCTTCTTTCTTTTCGTCATTTATCGAATATGACAGTGACTTTTCAGGTCCTCTTATTTCAGTAGCAGGTGCTGGTTCTTCTGTATCCTCTTTTGCTTCATCTTCATCAGCTGTTTCTTCTACCGTTGTTTCTTCAGAATCCGCGACAGTAGTTTTATCACTTTCAGAACCATTAGATTCATCTGTGGAGTTACATGCAGAAAGCATGGAAATTGCTAAAGACAATGATGCAAATAGTAGCCAAGATTTTTTCATGTTATATTTCCTCCTTTATGTAGTAGACGTGATGTGGTTGTCATATGTTTCAAGAGTTGAGAGGCAAAACCAGAAACAGTAGAATCGTCATTGTAATATGAGCGATAATGATGAGCGGCATGCTTTTTTTCCATTCATACAAAAGCCCCCACAGTAAACCGGATGTGACTGCTGCAAGCACTCCTAACCAAAATCCGCTGAAAGCCATGGATAACCCGAAAAGTAAGGAGGCCACCAACACAGCGAAGAAAGGGCTCATGTAAGTTTTTAATTTTTGCTGAATAAAGCCCCGCCAAAACAATTCTTCTCCTGGGGCAATAATTAACATCAACAATATATAATGCCAAACAGTAGTCGGTCCAAAGTCGCTTAAGAATTGCTCCACTGAAATTGCTGCTTGATCCGTAAATATGGAAAAGAAGCGATATGCAGTTGCAATAAGTCCATAAGTGAGTGTACCATAACCAATTCCGAAAATTAAGTACTCCCATGTTTGTATTTCATCTTCCATCTTGCCAAGAACAAATGATAAGGCCATAAATAACATCATCGTAAATGAGTACATATACCAAAAAATTACTTCAAATGAAAAAGTGAAAAAAAGTAGCAAATAGACGAGAACTAAACTGAGAGTCCATCTTAGATGAGAAGCCATAATATTCAACTTGCACACCTCCAGTACTTTAGCATTTAGTGTTCATTCTTCTTCATCAGTAATGGGTGAAGACTCTTCCTCTTTAAGGTATACTATTTTATACCGTTTATGATTGATAACTGTTTTTTCTTCAATTCCGAGTTCTTCGAAATTTTCCATAATGGAAAGATTCGCTATTACGGAGTTTTCATTAACTTTTTCAACAATCCCTTGCAAGCCATCTTTGAATTCAATTATTGATCCAACAGTTGCTATTTCCACAGACACTCAGCTCCTTAATGCGCTCATATTCAATAGTGTGCATGATAATTTTTCTGACGTAAAGTATTTTCTGAAAACATATTTAAATCATTTCAAATTTTTAATAAAAGGGAGACTTTCCATGAATACATATGAACAGCAGTTAGAGGATTTAAGAGCAGGTAAGCTAACCTCCATTACAATCGAAAAAGAAGATTTTTTGACATTTCGTGAAGTGCTGGTTCAAAGAGCAGACTTTAAACATATAAGAGGAACTGCTAAACAGGGCGGAATTGTTATCTATACTTATGATCTTGATGCACGAAGTTAACAAGAATGTCGTATTTTGTCGGAATAAACTTATGTTTGCGAGAAGATTTTCGTGTATAATAATGGATAATATGGGTTTGGTAAAGGAGGTATCACGTGCCGGAATCAATTCTTGAGCAAGTGGAACTTACGAGAGAGAAAATGATTAAGTCAGCGCTTGAAAATGGTTTTGGAAACGTTCATACTATCCGACTTAGTAAAAAGTTAGATCGTCTGTTAAATATTTATCAATTGAAAGACTTCCCAAATAAAGCGTCCAACGATAAGGAATTAATCAAAAACTAGGCGATTTTCGCTTAGTTTTTTTATTGTAAAGTTTTTTCGGAATAATGGGTTTATTTGGTATACTTATATAACTTAAAGGGGGAAGTAAAATGTCCAAATTAAATCTGTTGAGAAAGAATTTAAATGAATCAATTGTGGGGCGTGAAAAAGAAATTGATTTTATGCTGATTGCGTTGATTCAGGGAGGGCACGTGTTACTTGAAAGTGTGCCAGGGTCAGGGAAGACGATGATGGCCAAATCTTTTGCACATGCATTTAAAGGGAACTTTAAACGTTTACAGTTTACTCCTGACGTATTACCATCTGACGTTACCGGTATCAGTTATTTTGATCCGAAAGCTCAGGAATTTGTCTTACGCCCAGGGCCTGTAGCCACCAACATATTGCTTGCTGATGAAATCAACCGTGCAACACCAAGAACACAATCGAGTTTGCTTGAAGCCATGGAGGAAAAGCAAGTAACAATAGATGGAGAAACGATTGCTCTTCCTGAACCATTTATGGTAATTGCCACTCAAAATCCAGTGGAATCGCAACAAGGAACTTTTTCATTACCTGCAGCCCAACTGGATCGTTTCTTATTCCGAATTGAAATTAATTACCCGAGCTTTGAAGAAGAAAGAAGAATTTTGAAAGAGTTCAGTCAGAACCCAGGGGAAGTTAAAACTTCATCGCTCATAGACATTGAAGATGTTAAACTATGGCGCAGTGAAGTCAGAAAAGTAACGGTTCATGAAGATATTGAAACCTATATTCTACAGATTATTCAGGCGACAAGGCAACATGTTCAAGTGGAGTTAGGCTTAAGTTCACGTGCTTCTCTTGCGTTATTGCATGCAGCGCAAGGACATGCATACATTAATGGACGTTCGTATGTAAATCCGGATGATGTAAAAAAAATGGTTGCACCACTCGCTACACATCGTCTCATTTTATCTGCTGAAGGATTATTGATTCGTGAACCATCTCAAATTCTTAAGGATATCATTGAATCCGTACAAACACCTGTAGAGGCTATGGCAAGATGATTTGGCGACGGGAATATTATGGTGCTTTGAAAACAAATTGGTTTCTTACAATTATTGCCCTTTGCTTTACAATGTCAGTCATAGTTGCACAATATGTTGCAGCAGGCGTTTTTGGTTTCTTTGGTGTCGTTACTGCCATGCAAATTCTTTATCTAAAAAATGTCGGAAAAAAATTGACACTAGTGAATGACAAAAAAAGAAGTCGGATGTTTAAAGGCGGAAAATCTGAATGGGAACTGACATTTGAAAATACAGGGCTCCCGATTTGGAACGGACAACTCAGATTACATTTTCACGATGCTGTTAAACCACTTAATAATAAAGACATGAGTCATACTAAGCTCATCGAGATCGTTGTTCCACTGACAATCGGATATAAGGAAATTGTTACGGTGAAAGTACCGATTGAGGGACAGAAGAGAGGTTTATCCAGATTGAAAAATTTGGAATTGACTATCCCACATCTTTTTGGTGAAGGCTCTGTCTTTTTACTTCATCAACCTCTTCTACTAATGGAACAAATGGTTTATCCAAATATTTATACATTAAAAGACAACAGAAAGCCTTCCCCATTAAAACCAGGGGATTATGAGTATAAGCATTCGTTGTTTCAAGATTTGTTTTCACCGATAGGTACGAGAGATTATCAGGCAGGCGATCAATTTCACCATATCCACTGGAAAGCAAGTGCGAGAATGCAAAAATTTCAAACGAAAGTTTTCACACAAGTAGCAAACGAATCAGTCTTGCTAGTATTGAACGTCGTTAATCATTATTCAATTATTTCAGATTTGGAAGAACGAATTGAGGAAGTTGCCTCTTTTGTGGATTATTTTTATAGAGAAGGCATACCATTTTCGTTGACGGTCAATGTTAGATCCTTTGGGGCTGTCCCATATTTGCATCTTCCTGTTGGAGATGGCCAAAAACACCGTCAACAAGCAATGGAATTATTGTCGGTCCTATCTAATAATGAATTAACCGTACCGTTTAACCGTATGCTAATGCATCTGGATACGCATGAAAACCTGCCGATGACAGTCATTATATTCACTCATGACTCACAAGAGTTGGATAAATATATTAAGAAATGGTCCAAACAAACTCAAGTGGATGTACGATCATCCAATAGTCTTGGAGGTGATGTGAAATGGCAACAACCGTCACTTCTAAGCCGTTAGTTCAATTTGAGTCAATCGGAAAGTTTTTGCAAGATGCTTGGTTAATGTCTTTTCTTTTCATATTTATTAGAGTGGATACGACGATTTCCTCTCCATTTGTATGGATTGGTATTTTATTGCTGATAGCGATTGCGGTTAATTTGTTTTTCTACAAGACGGGATACCAAATAGCAATATCGTTATTTGTTTCTGTAGTTTTCGGTCTGTTAGGATTTCTTTTCGGTGCCCCATTGTGGTTTTTTGCTGCAATACTTGTATTTTCGGTCTGGAGAATACAGGAACGATATTCTAAAATTCAAGAGGATGCCACACATGATGGATACTTCATGACGCTTCTTCTGGTATTATTCTCATTATCTTTTTTCTTAGCTACCATATTAAGAAAACCTGAAGCTATAAGAGAATCAATATTATTGGCCATTATCGGCCTACTATTATTTATGTTGGATCGAATGATTGTTCAATGGAAGCGCTCAAAACAGGAAAATCGTGTGCCTTTTTATAAACTTGTTTTATTTTATGTGGGGATCATAAGTGTTGCAGCAATTGCTTTTGCGGTGATTGCTGGTCTTGCAGGTAAAGCTCGCGTATCCATTGTATTATTATTTGGGGATATGATTGAATTAATTTTATATCCGCTTGGATTATTAATGGAAGGGTTACGTGCTCTTGTTAGTAAATTTATTAGTCCTCCAATTTCTCGAGATTCCCAGGAAAAACCAAAAGGGCAATTCGAACAAACGGAAGCAGATAAACTTAAGGATCTTGATCTTGGTCTGGATATACCTTGGGTGGCTATTCTGGGTATTATTATTTTAATCATATTGATTATTATTGTATGGCGATTAGCTAAAAATAGAGCGGAAGTTGTAGAACTTAAAGAAAATCAAGTGGAATACGAAAGAACTCAAAGCATCACCATGCAAGTAAGCGAACAGAAGGATATGGCATGGAGTTATTCAATGGAGACCAATGTAGTGCGAGACGCATACCGAGTTTATGAAATGGATGCAAGCTCACATGGTTATACACGCAATCACAACGAAACAATACGGGATTGGTTCATCAGAGAAGGATGGCACGTCTCTGAACGCTTCTATGACGTTTACGATGTCGTCCGTTATAGTAAAGGGTTGATGAATGAACATGATGGTAAATGGTTTATTGAAGAATTAAATCATCTTTCGAAAAAATATTTTAAAAATGAGGTTTAACTTTTTAAATATTGGGGGAAAGTATATTTGAACACAGCAACATTCTCATTTCCCCCTTTTTATAGGACACATTTCCGAAAGGAATGTGTCCTACTTTTTTTTGTCTTCAAACACTTACTTATATACCGTAAAAATTAACATAGCCAAATAATAAGTGATACAGGTCGGAAATGACTCTCCGTTTATTGAAGAAGTTCGAAGTCAAAAAATAGTTCATTATTTCAAAATGTTTCGATGCTTAAATCAAGGAACTTTGATAAACTTATATTCAATTACAGAAATTTTCCAACTTGGAGGTTACATATAATGATTGAAAAAGCACATATCGGTTTTGTAGGCACAGGAGTAATGGGTAAAAGTATTGTTAAACATCTACTGACAGGTGGCCATCAAGTCACTATTTATACACGTACGAAAGAAAAAGCGGAGGATTTACTTGATTTGGGTGCAAAGTGGGCACATTCTCCAGGTGAAGTTGCATCCCAAGTGGATATTATTTTCACTATGGTCGGTTATCCATCAGACGTAGCAGAAGTTTATAATAGCGCAACTGGAATCTTTGAAAATGGAAAAGACGGATTGGTTGTAGTCGATTTGACAACATCAACTCCGACACTTGCGATTGACCTTTATAACAAGTCCCAAACACTGGGCATGAGTTCACTTGATGCCCCGGTCTCAGGTGGGGATGTTGGTGCAAAATCAGGCAAATTATCAATTATGGTAGGAGGCGACAAAGAAGTTTTCGATAAGCTGTTTTCGATATTTGAGTTATTTGGTGAACATATCATTTATCAAGGGAAAGCGGGCGCTGGTCAGCATACAAAAATGGCTAATCAAATTGCCATTGCCTCTTCTATGATTGCAGCATGTGAAGCAATCACTTATGCCAAGGAAGCGAAGCTCGATCCAGCAATGGTCTTGAACTCTATTACAAAAGGAGCAGCAGGTTCATGGTCTTTGACTAATCTTGCACCGCGCATGCTGAAAGATGATTTTGAAGCCGGGTTTTATATGAAACACTTTATCAAAGATATGGGCATTGCACTCGATGAATCGAAAAAAATGAACCTGAAGTTACCTGGTTTAGAAATGGCGTATGCCATGTATCAATCTTTAGCTGATCAAGGATTTGAAAATGAAGGAACACAGAGTTTAATAAAGGCTTACAAAAAATAGAATAGATTATAACGGGGTGCTGAGAGTGAGCCAACAACAAACGACTCCAAGGAGTCCGATAGCTCTTTATTTAACGTTACCGATTTTGACCTGGGCTTTTTATGATTTTGCCAATACGATTTTCTCGTCTAATATCAACACGGTATTCTTTCCTTTTTACACAGATGATGTAATTGGCACAAGTGTAGCTAGACAGCAAGTTGCCAGTACGTTTGTATCATATGCAAATGCTGTCGCCAGTTTTTTCTTGGTCATGTTTACACCTTTGTTTGGCGTATGGATTGACCGAACTGGATACAAAAAACGATTCATCGTCTGGTTCGCTTCTATTTCCATCCTAGCAACTTTCATGATGGGGGTATTCGGGGGGCTTGAATCGAATTCATTAATGTGGGGCGTGCCAATGACTTATGCATTGGTGGTCATAAGTTTCGTTATAGCTAAATTCTTTTTCAACTCCAGTCTTGTCTTTTATGATTCGATGATGAGTGATTTGGGGACTAAAGAAGAAATGCCATTAATTTCCGGATTTGGAGTGGCTGTCGGTTATATTGGAACGATTGTCGGATTACTTGTGTATCTTCTTGTCAGTGATGGTGAGTTTCATAAAGCATTCATTCCAACCGCTATTTTATATTTACTATTCAGTCTGCCATTATTTTTCATAAACAAAGATATACCGATTCCTAAAAATCAAAGAGTCAAAGGTTCATTTTTTGATGGCTATAAAGTAATAATAAATACGTTCAAAGATATGAAATCCCATAAATCAGTTTTCACTTTTATGATTGCGTATTTCTTTATAAATGATGCTATCTCAACAACTATTGCCATGATGGCCATTTATGCAACTGTCATAGTCGGTTTTTCTTCTGGACAATTCATTATTTTATATCTTATTTCAACTATTTCCACTGTTATTGGGTCATTTGTATTTGGATACATTACAAAGAGGATAGGAGCAAAAAATGGGGTGACAATTGTTGCTGTCTTAATGATTGTATCCCTCATTGTTGCTGTTTTTGCAGTCGAGCAATGGATGTTCTGGATTGCAGGAAGTATGTTCGGAGTTTCACTTGGTTCCATGTGGGTAACGTCGCGTACACTCATAATTGAACTGACTCCAGAAGATAAGCGAGGCCAATTCTTTGGATTGTTTGCTTTTTCTGGGAAAGTGTCTTCTATTATTGGACCTGCACTTTATGGGACCATTACGTATCAATTACAGGATTATGGAACAATTGCAAGTCGCATTGCCTTGTCTACTTTAATTGTGATGACGATTATTGGTTTAATCATTCATTTACGCTTAAAGCATGATTCAACCATTCCAGTGGATTAAAACACTGCTGAACAAAAAAAGCCGGTAACCATGAAAATGGTTCCGGCTTTTAAAAAATAATTTAATCTAAATAAGTGCTGCCAAAAGTATAAGAACGTTTCTTAACTGGTTGTTTTCGAGACAGTGGGGTGGAGGCATGTGTGGGTTTTTTCTTTATTAACGTTTGATGCAAGCCTGTGTAATCACTTAACAGCTGTTTGGCAAGATTCAAACTCATTCGTCTTTGTGGATTACGATAGTTCTCATCAAGATGTCCCAAATGTGGAAGGCTTTGAAAATCCTCTTTTTTGGGTAATAAATGAAAGTAGTAATCAGCACATTGAACTAAGACAGAAGATTGTTGTTGACTAAAACGAGGGTTTTTCACAAAGTGTAATCCCAATTTTTTAGCACGTCCGGTTTCAATCATCTTTTCAATGGTCAATCTTTTTAATTCATATAGAAATTTATTATCAGTAGCAGTTTTTGCATGACGATTAACTGAATAAATAGCAGAAGCAAGTTGTCCATCTGTCCTATCTTGTTTCATGAAACCCCACCCTTCACATCTTGAAAAATTGAGAATATTAGCCAGAATCAAGAAAAATTCAGAGCATTCAATTAACTACTATCATACCAATTCATTCCCAATCTGTATAGTTGAAAACAAAAAATTATGGGAAAGGTGATAAAATTATGGAAAAAAAGAAAACAGCCATTTTAGATATCGGGTCAAATACAATTCGTTTAGTAATATATTCCTATGATGATGTCAGAGGACTTAGGGAATTTGAAAATATAAAAACAGTTGCACGCTTACGCACTTTTATTCTACCTGATGGGTCAATGTCTGAAGATGGGATTTTGCTTCTTCAGGAAGTATTAACATCTTTTAAACAAATGCTTAAAGACTATGATGTCGAAGATGTTCTTGCAACAGCTACTGCGGCTATTCGGCAAGCCACCAATCAACAACAGATTGTTGAACGCATGAAGAAAGAAACCGGATTTGATCTCGATGTCTTAAGTGAAGAAGATGAGGCATATTTTGGTTTTTTAGCTGTTGTTCATTCTGTATCGACTGAATCTGCCGTAACGATTGATATCGGAGGTGGCAGCACCGAGATTACGTACTTTGTAGATAAAAAATTGCAAAAGACACATAGTTTTCCTTTTGGGGTTGTTTCCTTGCAGCAACAATTCATGAAAGATGAGAAGTTGACGCCCGTCGAAAGAGAACAGTTAGCTTTGTTTGCAGAAGCCCAATTCCGATCTCTTTCTTGGCTAAATGGGCTGAGTTTACCAGTTATCGCAATCGGGGGAAGTGCACGGAACATCGCACAAATCGATCAACAACGGAAGGAATATCCGATTTCCAATGTTCATCAATATCAAATGAAAGTGCATGATTTATACACTTTAAGTGATACATTAGGTGACCTATCGGTTAATGAACTAAACAAAATAGATGGGTTGTCGAGTGACAGGGCAGATATTATATTACCGGCACTTGAAGTGTTCAGAGCGTTAATGAAAGTTGTCCATTCCGAGGAGTTTCTGTTCAGTCGCAAAGGTCTGAGGGAAGGGATTATGTTAAATCGGGTGCTGCAAATACATCCGGATGCTCTGAACAAGTACGATGTTTTTACCCATAGCAGCGGGGCACTAGCAGCAGAATTCGAAATGAATCGACATGAGGCAGAGCACCTTCAATTTTTGGCAGAACAAATTTATGAAGCTTGCGTGAGTCACCAAATGATTGAACGATCGCAGGAAAGTTTAAAGTTATTGAGAAGAGCGGCTGCGTTATTTTATTTAGGTGAATACATTGACGCAGATGCAGCAAGTCAACATACCTTCTATATATTATCGAATCGGTCGATTGATGGTTTGGATCACTTAGATCGAATTAAATTGGCCTTGGTAGCATCCTACAAAAATAAAGAAACACTCAAGCGTTATGCGGTTCCATTTGAAAAATGGCTGACGAAAGATGAACTAAAACATTTAAGGGATTTGGGGGCAATATTAAAATTTGCTTATGGTTTGAATGGTTCAAAACGTTCGGTGGTAGACAAAGTTTTGATGGAGTCTTCCAGCAAAGGACTGATTATGAGAATTTATGTCAATGGGAATGCAATGGCGGAAGAATATCAGGCAGGGAAACAGAAGAAGCATCTTGAACGATTATGTAAATGCAACGTCGAACTGGAATTTGTAGAAAAGGATGGTCATATTCATGGCTGAACAACATCCAAAGGTAGACATTGATCAACCGGATTACTATAACAATCGTGAACTAAGCTGGCTTGCTTTCAATGATCGGGTTTTACAAGAAGCAGCGGATGAACATAATCCTTTAGCAGAACGATTGAAGTTTTTAGCGATTTTCAGTTCGAATTTGGACGAATTTTTTATGGTACGTATCGCAGGTCTTCAAGATCAAGTGAGGGCGGGTTTTCAAAAACCTGAAAACAAAGCAGGTTTGACTCCTAAAGAGCAACTAAAGGAAATTACCAAGAAAACGCATTCCCTTGTAAAAAAACAGTCTGATCTTTATCAGCAATTAATTAGTATTCATTTAAAAAAAGAAAATGTGGAAGTTTTATCGATTGCAGAGTTATCTATAACTCAAAAAATCTTCGCTCAACATTTTTTTGAAGAACATGTTTTTCCGGTACTCACGCCTATTGCAGTAGATGCATATCGTCCATTTCCAACCTTGTTGAGTAAAACCATGAATATTATTGTCATGCTGGAACAAAAAGGGGAAGAAGAAATTCATAAAAAAGTGGCAATCGTGCAGGTTCCATCTGTTCTAGCCAGGATGATAAAAATCCCTTCAAAGGATAAAAGTGATTCATACATTTACTTGGAAGATTTGATTATCAATCAAATCGATACATTGTTTTATGGATATAAATTGAAAGCAGTCAATACATTTCGTATGACCCGAAATGCAGATTTAACAATTCATGAAGAAGGCGCGCGAGATCTATTAGTGGAAATAGAAAAGGAATTAAAGAAAAGGAAATGGGGAGCCGCAAGCCGTCTGGAAGTTCGGTCAAATGAAATCAACACTGATATTTTAGCGTATTTATTAGATGAACTAGAGATTCATAAAGACGATGTTTATGAAATTGATTGCCCAATCGATTTAACCTTTCTTTTTTCGTTCATTAAAGAAATTAGAGAGGGTCGTGAACATCTGGAATTTGAAAACTTTATTCCTCAACCGCCATACGATCTGGAATCTGAGGAAGACCTATTTGAAAAAGCATTACACCAGGACTTATTTTTCCATCATCCTTATGAATCATTTGCCCCCATTTTAGATTTTGTTTCTGAGGCAGCGGAAGATCCCAATGTCCTTGCGATTAAACAGACGTTATATAGGGTCAGTGGTAATTCCCCTATGATAAATGCCCTGAAACGTGCAGCAGAAAATGGCAAACAAGTAACGGTATTAGTTGAATTAAAAGCCAGATTTGATGAGGAAAACAATGTACATTGGGCCAAAGAGCTGGAGCAGGCAGGTTGCCTCGTCATTTATGGAATGCATAATTTAAAGACCCATTCCAAAATTACATTGATTGTACGTAGCCGAAACGGACGGATTGAAAGATTTGTCCATTTAGGTACCGGAAACTACAATGATCAAACGGCAAAAATTTATACGGATATGGGAATTATTACAACGGAAAAGAAATTTGGTATTGATGCGACTAATTTCTTTAATTTTTTAAGTGGCTACACAGAAAAACCGAAATTTCATCATTTGATTGTGGCTCCATATGATATTCGCGATGAGTTTATCAAGCTGATTGAACAGGAAATTGAATTCCATAAAAAAAACGGGAATGGTTATATCCGTGCAAAAATGAATTCATTGACTGACAAAGAACTGATTATGAAAATGTATGATGCTTCTATTTCAGGGGTGAAAATTGATTTAATCGTACGTGGTATCTGTTGTTTACGTCCGCAGATTAAGGGAATCAGTGAAAATATCCGAGTCATTAGTATTGTGGGAAGATTTCTGGAGCATTCGAGAATTTATTGGTTTCATCATAATGGTGAAAATCATGTTTATCTATCTTCTGCGGATATGATGACCAGAAACATGATCAAACGGGTCGAGATTCTTTTTCCTGTTTATGAAGAGACAATAAAAAAACGGATTATGAACCTTATTTTATTTCAAATGGATGATACAGCGAAGGCCCGTGAGCAAGATCAATATGGTGAGTATCATCACCGATTGCCGAAAAATGATGAACCTGTCTGGAACAGCCAGGAAGAGCTCTTAAAGTTAGCTTATCGGGTCCCGGACGATAAAGAATGAAGAATATATAATAAAACATATATACTTTTCTACGATAGTAATGGCATAATTGGGATTAAGAAAGAATATTCAGAATAAAAGGGGTGTCTAGTATGTTGTTGAAAGATCAAACCATAATTATTACGGGTGGTTCTAGTGGTATGGGTTTCTATATGGCTAAGCGTTTCGTAGAAGAAGGTGCAAACGTTGTCATTACTGGACGAGATATGGAGCGTCTGGAAACAGCTCAAAAAGCTATTTCACATGATTCCAAGAGTGTAGGTATTTTTCAAATGGACGTTCGCGAACCAGAACATGTGAAGGCAATGGTTCAGTACACGGACGAGAGATATGGGAAAATAGATGGACTGGTTAATAATGCTGCGGGCAATTTTATCGTTCATGCGGAAAAGCTTTCACCGAACGGCTGGAAATCCGTAATCGATATAGTCTTGAACGGAACATTTTATTGTTCGCAAGCAGTTGGTAACTATTGGATTGAGAAAGAGCAAAAAGGAGCCATTCTAAATATGCTGGCAACATATGCGTGGAATGCCGGTGCTGGTGTTGCTCATTCTGCAGCAGCTAAAGCGGGCGTTATGTCATTGACACGTACATTAGCTGTCGAATGGGGTACACAATATGGAATTCGGGTAAATGGTATCGCACCTGGTCCAATAGAACGTACTGGTGGTGCTGAAAAACTTTGGGAATCCGAAGAAGCTGCAGCACGAACGCTTAAATCTGTTCCACTTGGCCGACTCGGACGTCCTGAAGAAATTGCAGATCTTGCATCATTTATGCTTTCCGATAAAGCTTCATATATGAATGGAGAAATCATTACGCTTGATGGTGGTCAATGGTTAAATAAGTTTCCTTTTTAAGCTTAAAATCCATGATTTGACCCATACTAACTTTACTTCATTGAAAGGGTAGGATGAGTATGGATATATGGACTTGGCCTTTGCTATTCGTTATCGTCATCATAAGTTTGATTGGTTTGTACGGGACGTGGCGCGTTATGACGCTTGAAAGTAGACGGCAGCAAGTGAATGATACGCCAATTGCACAATCAGTAAAAGATAATCCCATTTCGTTTAATCCAATTTTCTGGGTATTTGTCGCTGCAGGCGCTTTTGTCTTCGTTATTATCATGTATTACGTAATGGCTTCTTCCGCTTAAACAGGGAAGAAGTTTTATTATGGATAAAACGTTTACGTCTATGTTCATTCACAGAATATGATATGATAAAAGAGTAGTATGCTGTTCGCAAGTAGAGCAGATAAAGGAGTAGAAGTGTATGATTTCGGTTACAAGCAGAGATTTTTTGGATATGCAAATCGAAGAATTCATCATCTCATCAGAAAAAGTAGCACATGTGCAAGTTGGAAATAGTGCAGAACATGCCCTATTAGTATTAACAAAAACAGGTTATTCATCCGTACCGGTTTTAGATTTCAAGTACCGTTTAAAAGGATTAGTCAGTACACAAATGATTACAGATTCTATTTTGGGACTTGATCACATCGAATACGAACGTCTACCGGATATAAAAGTGGATGAAGTAATGCAATCACCTGTTCCAACCATTCATATTAATGAAAAATTCAAAAAAGGACTTGATCTTTTGATTAATCATCCTTTCTTATGTGTAGTGGATGATGAAGAAACTTTTTTAGGTATTTTAACTCGACGAGTTGTATTGAAGCAATTGAAAAAACATATCTATCAAAATAATCAGTAATATGCAAAAATAAGAGAAGATCTCCATGGGAGGTCTTCTTTTTTCGTCTGTACAAAATTTTTACTTTAATATATCTATTTGATGAAAGCAGTTTTGAATAAAGGAGAGAAGCGCGTGACGACAAATGAATCACAAATCATCAAAATTCTGGCCGAAGAACGCAATATGAGAAAAGCTGCGGAACGACTTTTCCTATCTCAACCAGCATTATCCCAGCGCCTTCAATCCATTGAAAAAGAGTGGGGGGCTCAACTTTTTCTTCGTTCCCAAAAAGGCTTGACTGCGACACCTGCTGGCGAGATTGTCATCCAATTTGCTATTGATACGATTGCCAAACAAGAAGAAACATTTGAACTCATACAGTCGATGACATCAAAAGTACACGGCACTTTAAAAATTGCGTGTGCTTCAATTGTAGGACAGAACTGGTTGCCGATAGTCTTGAAAGACTTTGTCACGAAATATCCTGAAGCAAAAATATCCCTTATCACAGGATGGAGTTCAGAAATCGTAAAATCTCTTTACGATGGAGAGGCTCACATCGGCATCGTCAGAGGACATACGGAATGGAAAGGTACGAAAATTCATCTTTTCCGGGATACTTTGTATCTGGTTGATCAAGAGCTAAAGGAAGTAGAAGATGTTTTGTCAACCGACCGACCTTTTATTCAGTTCAAAAGTGATTCCAATTACTATCAAGAAATTCAGGCGTGGTGGCAACGCCATTTCTCTTCGAGTCCTAGGCGCCAGATTACGGTGGATCAGATAGAAACATGTAAACAAATGGCATTGAATGGAATTGGCTATGCCATCCTGCCATCAATTACGTTAAGTGGATTGGAAAAAGTAAATAAAATTGCCTTAACGAATCAAGCAGAAGAATTTGAATTGACTCGTGATACTTGGTTAATTGGTTATGAATCAGCTTTTGAATTGAGACAAGTAGAAGCATTTGTGAGTGTTGTGGAAGAACATGCAAAAAGATTGCATGATTATTCAAATTAAATAGATGTAATATTTTCAGATTTCCTGTACAATTAGTCCATATTTTAAGATTGAAAGGAGTTCAACAAGAATGAAACAGATGGATGCATATGAAATTATTTCTTATATTCAACACGCTAAAAAATCAACGCCGGTAAAGGCTTATGTAAATGGTGAGAACTTACAGAATCTTTCTTTCGGAGAAAACACAAAAATATTTGGCGAAGGCAATTCACTTGTACTTTTCGGAGAATGGTCTGAAATTGAAGCTGCCTTGGCTATGCATAAAGAACAAATTTCAGATGTGGTCGTTGAAAATGATCGACGTAATTCAGCAATTCCATTAGTGGATCTAAAGGGGATCAATTCCCGTATTGAACCTGGCGCGTTTATTCGCGATCAAGTGGATATCGGCAATAACTGTATCATTATGATGGGGGCAGTTATTAATATTGGAGCGGTAATTGGTGATGGCTCTATGATTGATATGGGTGCCATTCTTGGGGGACGTGCAACTGTCGGCAAAAACTGTCACATTGGGGCAGGAGCTGTGCTGGCAGGCGTCATTGAGCCACCTTCAGCAATGCCAGTAATTGTGGAAGACGATGTACTGGTTGGAGCAAACGCAGTTGTACTTGAAGGCGTGAAAATTGGAAAAGGTGCAGTTGTTGCAGCAGGAGCCATTGTTACAAAAGATGTTCCTCCATATACAGTAGTTGCGGGAACGCCAGCGAAAGTAATCAAAGAAATCGATGATAAAACAAAATCAAAAACAGAAATCATGCACGAACTTCGCCAATTGTAGGAAGCGATGATGAAAACTCTTCAACAAATACGACGTGATTTACATCAAATTCCTGAAATCGGTTTTCAAGAATTTAAAACACAAGCCTATTTATTAGAGGAAATTCAATTGCTGAATCAAGAACGGTTAACTGTCGTGAAGTGGAAAACAGGGATTGTTGTCCATGTTAAAGGGATTGATCCCAAAAAGACAATAGGTTGGAGAACTGATATAGATGGACTCCCAATCAATGAACAAACGGGGTTTTCCTATCAATCAACTCATATGGGTTATATGCATGCATGTGGTCATGATATCCATATGACGGTCGCGCTTGGGCTGTTAAGACAGCTTATTCAAACGCCTATAAATGATGATATGGTATTCCTATTCCAACCAGCAGAAGAAGGTCCTGGTGGAGCACTGCCAATGCGGGAATGGTTAAAAGAGAAACATCCAGAATTTCTACCTGATGTGATCTTAGCTTTTCATATTGCCCCGGAGTATCCTGTCGGCACGATTGCGACTCGTCCAGGTCTACTGTTTGCGAATACATCAGAGCTATTCATTGATTTACATGGTGTCGAAGGACATGCGGCGTATCCACATCGTACGAAAGACATGACGATTGCCGCAGCCAGTCTATTGCTCCAACTGCAGACGATTGTCAGTCGAGCAATCAATCCGTTGGAATCTGCAGTGGTGACAATTGGGAAAATGACATCCGGTACTGTTCAAAACATCATTTCGGGTCATGCCCGTTTAGAAGGTACAATCCGTACGATGGATGCAGTAACCATGCAAACAGTTAAAGAACGAATTGAAGCACTTTGTAAATCGACTGAAATTGCTTTTGATTGTAAAGTGCATATTGATTATGGCTCATCTTACTATCAAGTATTTAATTCAGAAGAAATTACACAAAACTTTTTATCATTTGCCAATCATGATGATACAACAAATGCAATCCATTGTGACCCAGCTATGACTGGGGAAGACTTCGGCTATTTCCTTCAAGAAATTCCAGGCTTCCTATTTTGGGCAGGCGTTGATTCATCGTATGGTCTACACAATGCCAAGTTGAATCCTGATGAAAAAGTAGTGGATTATCTCGTTCCATTTACAGGATCTTATATACGTTCGCTTTCGAATCATGATAACGATTAGTTATCATGATTTTTTTAAGTCTCAAATCGTTAGAATAACCATTTTATGGACATTTGTTGATAAAAATGTATATTTCCAGTTTTTTAAGGAACTTATAGATGGACAATTCGTACTAATCAATATAGAGATAAGGGGGAAAGAAAATGAAGCAAACTATTCGGTGGTGTTTTGCATTAAGCATATTATTTTTGCTTAGTCTTATGCCGATTACAGAAGCATACGCAGCACCACAACTGGAAGTAAAAGCTACTGCAGGCTTTCAAAATAAAATCAAATATGGAGAAGGATTGCCTCTGACTGTCACCGTAGTTAATTCGGGGGATGAATTTTCAGGTGATTTGGTGATTGATTATTCTGAATCCTACGGAATAGGTTCAGCCAAAGCCATTCCATTTACGATTGGTAAAGGTGAAACCAAAACAATAAATCTGGCTTTACCAGGATTATCAGAAGATATGGCCTATACCACTGACTATCAAATGTTTTATTTTTACGAAGGTGACTGGGAGAATGGAAAGGAAATTTCATATAAAGGGAATAAAAGTATCCGCCCCAATTCTTTTGGTCAAGATACAACTTTCTTCCTTACGTTAACTGAGAGCGCAGACCGTTTGCGTGCCTTATCCACTGTAAAAATGGTGGGTATGGGAGGCTCACAAATTATCCACTTAGGACAGATGAAAGATTTCCAATTCCCGACGGACAATGCTGCGTATGACCTTGCCAATTATTTAGTGATTGATGAGTACGTATTGGGAGATTTGGAACAGGAACAGCAACAAGCGATTCTTGACTGGATTCAAACCGGAGGGGTTGTTCTTGTTGGGGCATCAGATAATACAAGTGCTGAACTTGGTTTATTATCTGAAAAGATGCCACTAACTTTGACTGATGAACGAAAAACACTAAAAGCAGAAAAATTAACTGTATTCGCCAATAATAAGGAGTTTACAGAAGACATAGCAATTTTTGGAGCAAAAGCAAATGAGGGATCACGTGTCGTTATGAAGTCTGATAACGAACCAATCGCTGCTATAAATTCCATCGGAAAAGGTGCAATCATTCAGACGGCTTTTTCACTTGGTGATGAACCCCTTTCCAAACAAGCCAATTACTCATTCCTATTGACGGAGCTAATCAAAAAAGCCAATGTTAATCAAATTTATCAAAATTATGGTGGTCAAAATATAAAAGAACAAATGTCATACGAAGTGGGACAGATGAACGAACTGTTTCCTTCATTCCAAGTATCTACGCCCTTAATGATTACAATTGTCATCATTTACATTATTCTGGTTGGACCATTATTGTATTTCCTATTAAAAAGAAAAGATAAGCKGGAACACGCATGGTGGATTATACCGGCAATATCCATTTTGGCTTCTTTAGCCATTTTTGCTTACGGTGCTAAAGATCGCCTTGTGCGTCCTCAAATTCAACAATCAAGTTTTTATGAAGTTCAAGCCGATGGCAGTCTCTCTGGATATTACGTCGAGTCACTGCTTTCCAATCGCAGTGGAAACTTCACTTTTGAGGCTGAAAACGGAACGACCATGGTTGCTTCAAAACGAATGAATCCATTCACAAGTAACTCCGGCAATGTGCAAGCAATGTCGATTTTAAATGAACAGGCAGATAAGGATCAATTGACCGTACGAGATGTTGGTTATTGGTCTGTTTCATCCGTCATTGGAGAATCCAATATACAAGAAGTGGGTCAATTTGCTATTGATTTGACGGTTGAGGGTGGAAATGTTCGGGGAACTGTGAAAAATGAATTCCCATTTGCTCTGAAGGATGTTGCCATTTGGTCAGGAACAAAAATGATTAACCTCGGAGATTTAGAATCAAATGAGTCCGTTGAGGTGAATGAACCAGTAGGTTCGGCATTATTGGTACCAATTGCTATGAGCAACGGTTCACAACAATCCATGGGATTTGGTTCAGCAATGAAAGCGGCTGACCTACCTAAAGAACGCAAAAATAGTTTGATTCGCATGTCGCAAATGACAGGTGTTCAAAAGACACAACCTGCAATTGTTGCACATACAGAAGATGCAATCGTACCTGTATCCTTGAAGGATGCGCGTGCAGAAATGTCAGCAATCAATATGATTTACCAGACATTCTCACCAAAAACCATCTTTTCTGGTGAATTTACTTTACCGTCTTCAGCTTTCGATATTGCTGTGAACACAGAAGAAACGTCCGGTTATTATAATCAAATGAGTGAAAGTAAGTTCGAATGGTTTATGTCAAATGGTTCGTATTCATATGAATGGACGATTCCAAGTAACGTTCCGGTGAAAGATGTAAAATGGAAAGAACTTCAATTGGCAAATACTGACACTTCTTCGATTTCAGTAGAAATTTATAATGTTGCTACAAAGGCATTTGAAGAAGTTACAAGCGGACGGTTTTCTATCAAAGAAAATATAGACCAATATATTTCAGCTGATGGGAAAATTAAGTTCAAAGTGAATAAACAAGCTTCAAACGGTGACGATTATACTCGTTTGCCAGAATTACGCTTAAAAGGGGAGGTCCAAAAATGATTGAAATTAAAGGGCTTACCAAAAAATACGGCTCATTTTACGCATTGAACGACTTAAATTTAACTTTAAGTGAAGGTACTGTATTTGGATTTGTTGGAGCCAATGGGGCAGGGAAATCCACCACCTTTTCTATTTTAGCTACACTTCTGCAACCGACTGCCGGGGATGCATTTATTAATGGGAAGAGTGTGAAAACTGAACCGCATGAAGTTCGAAAACAGATTGGTTATATGCCTGACTTTTTCGGTGTATATGACCAATTAAAAGCAGATGAGTATCTTGATTTTTATGGAGCAAGTTACGGCATTCCTGAAACTGAGAGAGCACAGCTTATTCCTCAGTTATTGGAACTTGTGAATTTGTCACATAAACGATATGAATACGTAGATTTGCTTTCACGGGGGATGAAGCAACGTTTATGTCTGGCACGGGCATTGATTCATGATCCGAAAGTATTGATTTTGGATGAACCTGCCTCTGGATTGGATCCAAGGGCGCGTGTTGAAATGCGCGATATTTTAAGACAACTGAAAGGAATGGGGAAGACCATCCTTATTTCATCACATATCTTGCCTGAGCTTGCTGAAATGTGTGATGAAATCGGTGTGATTGATGGAGGCAAACTGATTGCTCATGGCTCCGTCTCAGATATTCAGGCTCAATTAAAAGGAGAACGTCTCATTACGGTAAAACTTAAAGGGTTACCTGATCGTGCAGAAAAGTTCTTTGAAGAAGATCCATTTGTTACAGGAATTGAACTACTGCCTGAGGAACACACAATTAAGTTTAAATATCGCGGGTCAGAAGACGATCAGATGCGCTTACTGAAGCATGCAATAGAAGAGAACTTGTCTATTTTGTCATTTGCTGAGCAAGAAACAGATTTAGAGGATGTCTTTATGGAAATAACGAAAGGAGTGGAGACAGTATGAGACTCAATGTGAATAATCCGGTTCTCGTTAAAGAAGTGAAGCTCCGCTTCCGATCGCTGAAAAGTTTCACCGGTATTTTGTTTTATTTGATTGCCATGAGTATTTTTGTATTTGGTTTCATCTTTTTGACGACAGCTTTTACTGGTACCGGCTTTTTCAGACCAGAAGAGAGTTTCTTCCTGTTTGGCTTACTAACGTTCATCCAGTTAGGGTTGATCTTGTTTATTACACCTGGCTTAACGGCAGGAACCATCAGTACGGAACGTGAAAAACAAACGCTTAATATTTTGTTGACCACATCACAAAGTTCCCTACAAATCATTCTAGGTAAATTATCTTCATCCATCGCATTTTTGGTGTTGATGCTTATTGCAGGACTGCCAATTTATAGTTTGGTGTTCTTATTCGGTGGCATATCACCGGGGCAATTAGGTTTGATTTTCCTTTTCTTCTTTTTAACCATGATAACTGTAGGGAGCATTGGTGTTATGTTTTCAACCATCACCAAAAAGACAATTGTCTCCATGATTGCAACATATGGGACGATGATTTTCCTGGCAGGAGTTACAGCCTTTTTCTTCATGATTACTATACAAGTAAACATGTTGGGTTCGGGAGCTACTCCAAGTCCATCACCTTTTGCTCACTTCTGGGCGAGCATCAATCCAGGAATATTAATTTTCTCTTTGTTAAATCCCATGACGGGAGACTTTGTCAATGAAGCGACGAAAGTTGATTTCCCGGTTTGGGCAGGATACACCATTTTTTATGTCTTGTTAGCTGCACTTGCGATTACCGTCTCAATCAAGAAATTACGTGTCAATATGAAGAAACAAAAATGAGGAGATGCACACCATGAATAACCGGGATCAACTATTAGCCTTTGTAAAAAAAGTTCATAGAAGATTGATTAGCGAACATTTATTTCGAGTTACACAAACTGCATTATGTTTTGGTCTCTTTGTTGTCGCGGTTGTGTTTCTAGCTTCTCGGTTATTTGTATTCCCTTATTACGTATCGTGGGCTATGGCGGCTGGAGGTATTTGCTTTGCTATTGCGTTGGCTTGGGGCGTTTATAGAAAGCCAACTTATTCGTCCTCACTCCTTCAGTCTGATCAATATTTTCCGGAGAATTTACTGATAACCGCATTACATTCCAACGAGAATGAATCCGGGTTACTGCAATCTCTTCGTGAAAAAACAGCAAATATGACAAAAACAGCTTTTGATTTATTCAAGCTGAGAAAAAAGGATTTATGGCGTATGAAGCCATTGATTGGCATTGGGATTGCGTCAATGGTATTGCTCTTCCTCATTGCCTTTCCATCTGCAACACAGCTTCAAGCGAAAGACGTTGAGCTTGAAAAAGAGTTAGTGAAACAAATCAAGAAAGAAGTAGCTAAAACAATAAAGAAAAAAACACCTGAATCTCTTAAAAAAGAACTTCAGAAATTAGAAAATGATTTAAAGAAAACAGAAACATCGGAAGAAGCGTTGCGTGAGTTAATTAAAAAGCAAAAAGAACTTCAGTTACGTGAGCAACAACTTACTGACAAACAACAGGCTGCCAAATTAAGTGAGGATCCGAAAGATGGACTGACGTCTGCCGAAAAAGAGGAATTGGCTGCACTGAAAAAAGCCACAAAAAATCTTGCTGAACAGGCAGGTAAGACACAAACAGCTTTAAGTAAATTAGGGAAACCGAGTGGAACTCCTGTTCAAACTGCTTCAGGGCAAACAAATCCATCAAACTCCAATTCAAGTAACGGCCAGACAGGTACCCAAGGAACAGGACAGGGTCAAACTTCATCGGGTACTCAAGGCTCACCTGGTCAAAGTTCAAATCAAGGTCAAGGACAAGGTCAGGGACAAGGACAAGGTCAGGGACAAGGTCAAGGACAAGGGCAAGGCCAAGGCCAAGGGCAAGGACAAGGGCAAGGACAAGGGCAAGGGCAAGGGCAAGGGCAAGGACAGGGTCAAGGACAAGGGCAAGGTTCGGGTCAAGGTGGTTTGAAAGGCGGATCCGGATCGGGAAGTCGAAATTTATTGTCGGTTCCGTCAAGAATAGGTGGTTCGAGCCAGTCAACTGTCGATAGTGGGAAAATTGGAGAAGGTTCTTCAGCGGAAGAACAAGATAGTGCTGTTCCAGTAAAGAAAGGAACAGTCAAACCTTATGATGCGGTAGTTGGTTCATACAGAAATTCGTACTTAAAGAGTTCCGAAAGGCTTCAATTACCACCAGATTTACAACGAATTGTACAGGATTACTTTTCATCACTAGAAACAAGCGAATAATGGAGGTTTCCCATGTCATTTACACCTACAAACTATGAAGAAATGAGTCAGCGTTTAAACGAAGTAAAACAGGAAATCGGTCAATATATCGTTGGCCAGCAAGAGGCTGTCGATTTTACTCTTTACTCGGTCTTGGCAGATGGGCATGCCCTCCTGGAGGGTTTGCCAGGTCTCGGAAAAACGATGTTGATAAGAACCATTTCTGAAGTATTGGATTTATCATTCTCAAGAATCCAGTTTACTCCTGATTTGATGCCTTCAGATATTACCGGAACGAGCATAATCGAACGATCGGAAGATGGCAAGCAAACATTTTCATTTAAACAAGGACCTATTTTTAGCCAACTCGTTTTAGCAGATGAAATAAACCGCGCTACGCCGAAAACACAGAGTGCTTTGCTTGAAGCGATGGGTGAAAAAACAGTCACAGTACTTGGCGATACGAAACAAATGGCTAAACCGTTTTTTGTCCTGGCCACACAAAATCCAATTGAAATGGAAGGGACCTATCCACTGCCAGAAGCTCAAATGGACCGATTTTTATGCAAAATAGTAATTCCCTATCCTTCAAAAGAAGAATTAAAAGAGATTGTTATAAGAACAACGGGTGCGAAGAATATACAACTTCAAAAAGTGATGAATGCTGAAGAATTAATGATTGCTCAACATATGGTCAGAGAAGTGTTGATCGCTGACGATATGCTTGCATACGCAATTGATTTGACTTCTGCAACACACCCAAATGAAGAGGCAACAGATGAGGTTAAACAGTATGTTCAATATGGAAGTGGACCACGTGGCCTTCAAAGTCTGATTCGATTGGCTAAAGCCCGGGCGCTCGTTGCTGGACGCTATCACGTGTCGATTGCTGATATTAAATCAGTTGCCATACCCGCCCTTCGACATCGCATGCTTTTAAATTACGAAGGAGAAGCGGAAGGGAAAACAGCCGATTCCATTCTCAGTGATTTACTTCAATCCATCAAACAAGGACAAACTTCATGAAAAAAGATTCCATTTTACCAGAGGACTGGTCCTCTAAAATTGGACGCTTACAAATTTCAACAAAGTCTAAATTGCGTGGTCAGCATAAAGGGTCTCATCGTTCGATGCGTTTTGGTTCTTCACTCGACTTTTCAGACTTCAGGGAATATCACCCGGGTGACGATGTAAGGCAAATTGATTGGAATGTCTTTGCAAGGACAGACAAATATTTCATCAAACGGTTTTTGGATGAGCAAGAAATGCGTGTGCATATTTTGTTGGATAGTACAAAGTCGATGCAAGAAGAAAAAAAGTGGCTTTTGGCTAAACAACTGACCATTTCACTTGGACAACTTGTATTGGGGAGAGACGATCGGTTATCGTTTGCGACGCCTACTGAAGAGAAGATAGCCCCTTTCAGACGAAAGGGTGCCGTGTACAGAAAGGCTTTTACATCATACATAACCAATCTTTCCGAACCTGCAATGAACACCTCTTTCACTCATCAGTCCGCGCAATACAGTGCTAAAGATTGCACGGTATTATTTATCATCACGGATGGACTCGAACCAATTGCTGACTGGGAAAGATGCTTACGTTCGATGCCAAGATTTTCTCAGGATATACGGTTGATTCTCGTACAATCGAGTGATGAAGTGGCGCCACAATTCTCAGGGGACTTACAATTGGTCGATCGCGAAACAGAGGAACGATTGAATGTGTCCGTTTCTTCGAGAATAGTGGAAGATTACGGAAAGAAAAGACATCAGCATTTTCAGGAACTTGATATTCTGTGTCGCCGATTTGGTATTCACACTTTAAAAGTGGAGACAAAGGACGATATCAGTCATATTCTTTTCCATCAAATGATTCGGTCAAACTGGATAAATTGAGGTGAGCCGTCTATGGGCTTTGGACAACTAGTATTTTTATGGACGGCGATCATCCCGATCACTGTACTTCTCTATTATTTCTTCCGAAAAAAATATATAGAAAAAAAGATTTCTTCCACAATGTTCTGGGAAACCGTCATGAAAGAAACAAAAGTTTCTCCGTATCTTCAATATTTGCAACGCAATGCCTTATTTTACTTGCAAATGCTCGCCCTGTTATTGCTTATGTTCGCATTACTTCAGCCATATCTCAAATCACAGGCGATTGCGGGGGAACACATTATTTGGGTTGTGGATACTTCCGCCACCATGCTTGCAACAGCAAATGGGGAGACGGTCTTTGAACAACATAAAAAAGAAATGAATGCGCTGTCTGAACAATTGGCCGGTAAACCTTTAACGATGATCACGACGGGTGAAGAGCCGACTATTTTATTGCGTGACGAAACGAATGAAAATGTGATCAAATCGACGATTGATCAATTGGAAGTGCAATATGAACAAGAGAACTTACCTAAAATGCTGGATTTCACAAAATCACTTCTAAATGGAAAAGAAACAGCAATATACTTGTTCACGGATCACGTTGAAAGAAACGAACTCCCCTTGGAGAACGAAACCCTTACGTGGTTTGTAAAAGGAGCACCAGAGAATTTGGAGAATGTCTCCATCTTACGTTTTGGTGCAACCGCTTCCGATAAAGGTGTTGCAGCATTAATTCAGCTAGAAAATGAGAGTGCAGATGATAAGAAGGGAACATTGGAAATCAGCTCACTGGAAAATGGAGAGGTTTTACTCAAAAGGGAAGTTGTAATTCCGGCAAAAGACACACTGTCTCTATCATTCAAAGAATTACCTGATGCAGAAGGGTTTACAGCTAATCTGCTAGTAGATGATGATTACACAACTGATAACGAGTCATCCGTTTTATTACAGAAACAATCGGCTCAAACTTACGTAGATGGGAATCTCCATGAACTCGTTTCAGCAGCCTTTCAAGCCATGGATATTCCCGTGAGTTCTGTTCCCACTGAACAATTAAGTGACTTGCCTGGGGAAGCAGTTGTGGTGACCAATCAAACTTCCCAACTCTCTATTTCTGAATCACCTGTCCTGTTAATAGGACGGAATGATGAAAATGCCAAAGAAGTAAATGGCACGATTGCGACGGAGCGAGATGATGTGTTTGCCTATGCGGATATGTCGGATATATTCGTCAGCAGCTTGTACCCTCCGTTTCCTGAATATGAGACAATCGCCCGAGTAGAAGAGCAGCCGTTCATCCAACGATCGGACAGGGGAGATTTAATCATATTAGCAGACATACAGATGACCGATTGGCCACTACATCCATCATTTCCATTGTTTTTATGGAGTGCACGGGAACAAATGGCAACGAACGAGAATGAAATCGGAACTTTTTCACCAAATGAACGAAAATCACTGTCGTTGGTGGCGGATGAAGAGAAGAATGAATGGGAAGTTTTTTCGAAATCCAATGAGTATATCAAAACAATACAAAATGGCGGGCAATTCTCGGCGCCAAGTCGACCAGGACTTTATGTTTTGAAATCAGGAAATATTGAAAAGCACTTTGCCGTTGCACTGGAACAACAAGAGAAACACCTTGAAAAAGGAACTTCTTTTGCAATTGGCTCGGCTTCGCAAGTAGACGTACAGGAGACCGTCAAGACTTCATTAGTTCCGTGGTTCCTACTTCTCATTGTATTATTGCTAATGATTGAATGGGAGGTGCAACGACGACGTGGGATTACGAATTGAATCGCCTGTCTGGCTTTTGTTATTCATATTGCCAGCTGCCTATTTTGCGTTTGCATGGTGGAAAAGTAAAAACCGAATGACTCGGGAGCATAAGTTTATTTTTGTCATCCGAGTAGTAGCAGTAAGTTTGCTGATTTTTGCATTGGCAATGCCTTCTTTACTATTACCGATTAAAGAAGAGCAACTACTGTTTGTAGTAGACAGGTCGGCCTCGACCAAAGGGACTGATAAGCAGTACACAGAGTTTCTCGTAAAAGCTCTTGCTGAAAAGAAAGATCATCAAGCGGTCGGCCTCTATTCGTTTGACGGTAAATTTCAAACCCAGGTACCTTTATCTCTATTAACAGAAGATGTACCAGAATTTATCGGTTCTGAAAATGATAGCAAAACCAATATTTCTGAAAGTATACAACTTGCAACCAATCTTGCGGATCAACAAAAAGCGACGCGCATCGTTTTGTTATCCGATGGACTGGAAAATGCCGGATCTGTATCCGATCAACTATCGAGGATGACAGGCGGTAATGTGGAAATAGATACGTATATATTAAATCGTCCTGAATCGGAAGATGTTGCCATCACTAGTTTTGAAACACCTCCTGTAGCGTTTGAAGGAGAACAGCAACAACTGCTTGTTCAAGTGGAATCAACGAAAGCCGTAAAAGGTGAACTAATTCTTTCTCAAAATGACCAGTTTCTATCAAAACAATCTGTCCAGATCGAGCCTGGTTCTAATACTTTCACACTCCGCCATGCATCAGTTGGAGAAGGATTGTTGAAATATCAGGTTCAATTAAATGTCACAGGTGATGCTTTACTTGAGAATAATCAGTTAACAAGTGTAACGATGGTTGAAAGCGCTCCGCATTTACTGGTAGTGAGTAGTGATAAATTGACTTCCCCCATACCATCCTATATCGATGGTCAAGTGGTAAAAGTTGATGCAATTCAAGCTTCAGACTTGCCATTCGACTTGTCGAATTATTTAGCGTATGATGCTATTATTTTTGACAATGTTCCAGGTTATCAAGTAGGCGAAGCCAAAATGACAGTAATCGAACAAGCGGTAAAAAATTTCGGTGTCGGCTTTATGATGGTCGGAGGAGATAATAGTTATGGACTGGGAGGCTATTTTAAAACACCGATAGAAAAATTGCTTCCCGTTGAAATGGAAGTGAAAGGTAAGCAACAATTGCCTTCTCTCGGACTGATTATTGTCATGGACCGCTCGGGTAGTATGGCTGGCAATAAATTTGAACTGGCAAAAGAAGCAGCAGCACGATCAGTTGAATTATTGCGGGATGACGACACACTAGGCTTTATTGCTTTTGATGATCGTCCATGGGAAATCATTGAAGCGAAAACACTGACTGATAAAAAAGAAGCACTTGAAAAAATCTTGTCCGTTTCTGTAGGCGGGGGTACCGAGATTTACCCAGGTCTCGAACTTGCTTACGAACGACTATCCGATTTAAAATTGCAACGCAAACATATCATTTTGTTGACGGATGGACAATCTGCTACTCAAAATGACTATGAAGAACTGATTACAGAAGGTCTTGGGGATAAAAACATTACTTTATCAACAGTAGCCATTGGGCAAGATGCAGACCGAGCGTTGCTAGAAGAATTGGCACAATTCGGCACAGGACGTTTCTATGATGTCAGTGATGAAAGTACGATTCCGGCCATTTTATCACGGGAAACCGTGATGATTTCAAGGACATATATTGAAGATAATCCCTTTTATCCGATTATCCGAGGCGATGCGGCCTGGACTAGTTTATTTTCGGATGGAGTTCCACAACTAAATGCATATATTGCAACGACTGCGAAACAAACTGCGACCGTTGTCGCTGAAAGTACGAAAGAAGATCCTGTTATTGCGGAATGGATGTATGGATTAGGTAGAACAATTGCGTACACATCCGATTCAACCGGTGCTTGGAGTGGAGACTTTGCACGCTTCAGCGAGTGGGGAAATTTCTGGAACACTGCGGTATCAAGATTGCTACCATCATATAGTGAAGTTCCATTCGATATCCGAAAATCCCAAGATGGTTCTTATTCGGTTACGGATCCATCCGGTCAATCGTCCTTTCTGGATATTGTAGCGGTGAACGAAGCGGGTGAAGAAATCGAAAGTCTGTCTGAACCGATTTCACCTGGCAAAAGCCGTGTTTCATTCGATGCGGATCCAGGGCTGATTTTCCTTAGAATATCAAATGAACAAAACAGCATGTATCAGGCGGGTATTTCAATTCCTTACAGTGAAGAATACAAAATTCAGCCGCCTAATAAAGGGCTGATGGAGGAAATCGCCAAGCGTACAGGCGGAAAAGTGATTACCAGTCCTGAACAGGCGATGCGGGATATACAATTTGAGAGCTTCGAAAGTAAAAGTATTCAAAATTGGTTAGTCCTAATCGCGATGTTATTATTTTTCATTGATATCACATTAAGAAGATTTGGTTGGCGTATGATTTCTGGAGTGACTTCTCATCTGAAAAAATCGACAGTTGAAAACGTTACACGAGCTAATGATACGAATGTTGCTCAACTACTGAAAGGGAAAAAGAAACGTTAAAGGTAAAGTGGGGAGTACAAAATGATCGTCCATGAAAGTGATCGATTGGCATTAAAGGTTTTTTCGGTTGAAGATGAAGAGGCGGCAAAGAATTTTTGGGGGAATGCCGAAGTGATGGTGCATTGTGGGGGGCCTACACCACATGAAATGTTAGGAAAAGTTCTAATGTCCTATCAAGCATGCCATGAAAAAAAAGGGCTCTCTGTTTATGCGGTGGTCGAAAAAGAGACCAGTGAAGTAATTGGAGCAGCTGGTTTCAATGTAGCGAGCGGCTTGGAAAAAGTTGAATTGATTTATCATCTTTCTAAAGACAGCTGGGGGAAGGGGTATGCGACAGAAGCAGCAGTAGCATGCATCGAAATTGCGAAGCAAACCGATGGAGTGGACACGATATTTGCCTCTGCTGATCCTCACAATGTCAGTTCCACTAAAATTCTCGAAAAAGCAGGATTTCAGTTTATCGAAATGAAGTGGTTTGATGACACTAATCAAGAAGAGCCCTACTTCGAATATCAAGTTTTACAAGATGATAAATGAAAAAGGTTGTTCTCGGAAGGTAAGCCTTCCTGGAACAACCTTTTTCTTATTTATTATTCTGACTCTGTTCTTCGCTGCGGGGTCTTGGCAATCCATTTTTCCGCAGGAAAGATTAGGGCCAAAAATAGTTTGGCACTAGTCTTTGCGAAGAAGTTAGCGTAGCGATGCAACGTACTTTCATGTTTCGAAGCTAGCGTAGCGATGCAGAAACAGGAGCATTGGTCTAATCTTTGCGACGAAGCTAGCATAGCGATGCAACGTACTTTCATGTTTCGAAGCTAGCGTAGCGATGCAGAAACAGGAGCATTGGTCTAGTCTTTGCGACGAAGCTAGCGCAGCGATGCAGGAGCATTGGTCTAGTCTTTGCGACGAAGTTAGCGCAGCGATGCAGAAACAGGAGCATTGGTATAATCTTTGCGACGAAGCTAGCATAGCGATGCAGGAGCAGATGTTTATAGATGATTCCCTTACTGATTAACAATATCGTTAAACAGAACCAATTTATTAAATGACAACTGCCGATTTTCGCTGGGTAAGAGAAGCGATGAAGAAGCAAACAATCAATATAAGCGTGCCGGCCATATAAGGGAAGTTCATGTTGATGTCGAACAAAATTCCAGCCAAGGCCGGACCGACCATATTTCCTAAGCTCATATAAGCATTATTCATACCTGCTGCAAAACCTTGTTCAGTTCCAGCCTGTTTCGAAATCAGTGTATTCAATGCAGGTCTCAACAATGAAGCGGCTGTAAAGAATACACTCGACACAATCAAAATCGGCCAGAAACCATCAACAAATAGCACGGAAATCATAGCAAGAGCAGACACAAGTAGATTCACTAGAATCACTTTCAATTCGCCATACTTCATGAATAGTTTATTGATGACAAATGTCTGAACAATAACACCTACAAAGCCGCCTGCTGTAATTAATACGGCAATTTCACCTGGGGTAAATGCATATTTTTTATCCACATATAAAGCAATCGTTGACTGAAAATTTGCTAGACCAAATGAAAATACAAACATTACGATTAACATGACAAAATACGGTGTGGTCGTTGAATGTTTCATTTGTTTGAATAAGTTCTCTCGTTTAGTTGGCTTACCAGTTTGAACAGCTGGTGCTGTCTTAGGTAACACAAACATTGATATGACTGCTGCCACTAATGCTGCGCTCGTTGCCACATAAAAAGGAAAACGAAGGCTTACTTCTGCCAATAAGCCACCGATTGCTGGCCCAATCATAAAGCCAAGGGACATTGAAGCACCAAGCAATCCCATTCCTTTTCCACGCTCTTCTTCAGTCGTAATATCCGCGACGAATGCCATCATTGGCGGAACGATAAACGCCGAACCGACACCGCTAAAGAACCTTGCCAAATACAAAATCCATAAATCTGACGCTAATCCGAACATCAGTTGAGACAAACCGAAAATGACAAGTCCAACAATAATTAAATACTTACGACCATATTTATCTGATAAGTCTCCGGCTAAAGGAGAAAATAAAAATTGGGAAAAGGCAAACATGGCGATCAAAAATCCAAGTGCCTGACCAGCCACACCAAAGGTTTCCAAGTAATCTGGCATTATTGGAATAATTAAGCCAATTCCTGACATGGCAATGAACATATTAAACATCAGCACAAAAAGTGCAAAGCGATTTGATTTACCTGCCATTATACATCCTACTTTCTTGCTCAAACTGTTTCGAGTATCTAAAATTTTAACACACAATTAATAAAAAGCCATTACAAAAACCTGCCCAAAAATGAGCAGGTTTCGTATAGCAAATAGAGGTTTTATCTCTATAAAAGGGAGTTGATTTAATGATTACTGGGCATCCATCTTAAATTCCAAGAACAACTCATTGTACCTACCGAGAGTTTCCAATCCCAGGTTTTTATAGACTTCCAAACGCTCCCGCATCTCTTTAGTTGGATAAAAACGCTCATCCCCTGTTACTTCAGGATCCATTAGTGGAATGGCATTTTCATTAGGTGTCGAGTATCCTACATAATCTGCATTTTGCGCAGCTACTTCTGGATCAAGCATGAAATTTATAAATTTATGAGCACCTTCTACGTTCGCTGCCGTTTTCGGAATAACCATATTATCAAACCATAAGTTTGATCCTTCTTTAGGAACAGCATAGTCAATATCTTCATTAACATACATAATGTCAGCAGCCTGTCCTGACCACACCAGAGCTACAGCTGCTTCACTGCGTCGCATCGTTTCCACAATTTCATCACCAAGAATGGCTTTAATATTGGGAGATAGGGTTTTTAATTTATCCGTCGCTTCTTGAAGTTGGTGCTCATCTTTTGTATTGAGTGAATATCCCAAAGTATTCAAACCCATACCCATTACTTCACGTGCACCGTCAACTAAAATGACTTCCTGCTTTAAAGATGGATCCCACAGATCTTCCCAACTTTCAAATGTTTGACCATCCAACAGTTTTGGATTGAAGGCGATTCCAACTGTTCCCCAAAAATAAGGAATGGAATATTCATTGCCGGGATCAAAAGGTAAGTCAAGGAAGTAAGGGTCTATGTTTGATAAATTAGGTATTTTACTATGATCTATTGGAATTAATAAATCGCTTTCTTTCATTTTTTCAATCGTATATTCGGAAGGCATGGCCACATCATACGAAGTACCACCTTGTTCGATTTTTGTCATCATCGCTTCGTTCGATTCAAATGTTTCATAAACAACTGTGATACCTGTTTCTTTTTCAAATCGTTCGATGAGTTCAGGGTCAATATATTCTCCCCAGTTGAAAACGCTGATTGTATCGCTTCCAGCTCTTCCTGTTGATTTGTTCAGTTGGTTATTGACATAAAACAAAACTGTGCAAATGATGAGTATCGCTATAACTGCACGAATGATATCTTTCATTTAGGAACCCCCGTTCTAAGCGGGTTTTTTGTGCGATTCGTCACGAAGTAATAACCTAGTACCAATAGTAGTGTAACGATAAACAAAAGACCCGATAAAGCATTAATCGTTAATGTGATTCCTGCACGTGCCATGGAATATATTTCAACGGACAGGGTGGAAAAACCATTCCCCGTTACAAAGAAGGTCACGGCAAAATCATCAAGTGAATATGTCAGGGCCAAAAAGAATCCCGCAAATATCCCGGGTTTAATATATGGAATGATTACACGGCTCAATACATCACGTTTTGAAGCGCCTAGATCTAGTGCTGCGTCAATTAAAGTGCTGCTCATTTCCTGTAATTTTGGCAAGACCATAATGACCACTATTGGGACACTAAACGCGATATGTGATATCAATACCGAAGCAAAGCCCAATTTCACTCCGACCATTGTAAATAAGATCAAGAATGATGCCCCTATGATTACGTCAGGGCTGACAACCAGCACATTGTTAAGGGACAACAGTGCATTACGGGATTTACGGTTTTTTAAAAATATTATACCGATAGCACCGATTACCCCAATTGCAGTGGAAAGGAGTGCAGATAATAATGCAACAATAACCGTATTAATCAGAATCATGATGAGTCGTGTATCGGCAAAAACTGCCTTATAGTGTTCAAAGGTAAAGGATTTAAAACTTGACATGGTACCACCACTATTAAATGAGTAAAAGATCAAGTAAAAGATAGGCGTATACAAAATGACAAAAACAAGTGCTAAATAAACTTTTGATAATTTACTTGATCTGTCCATTTGAAAGCGCCCCCTTATCTTTTTGACCAGTTAAAATCATGATGATAACCATAAATAAAATCAAGAATACGGCAATGGTCGAACCCATTCCCCAATTTTGAGTCACTAAAAATTGTTGTTCGATCGCTGTGCCAAGCGTAATGACCTTGTTACCAGCAATCAGTCTGGTAATCATAAATAACGATAGGGAAGGAATAAATACAGCCTGAATTCCAGATTTCACACCATTGATTGTTAATGGGAAAATCACTTTCGTAAATGTTGTCCATGTAGATGAGCCTAGGTCGCGGGCGGCATCTATCAGCGTATGATTCATTTTATCGAGAGAGTTAAAAATTGGTAAAATCATGAATGGAATAAAAATATAGACTGAAACGAAAATGAAACTGAAATCAGTATAGAGAATTTGTTTTGTGCCAATCCCCAATGTGTCGAATAGTTTATTTATAGGACCAATTACACCAAAAATCCCAATAAAGGCATATGTTTTTAATAACAGATTAATCCATGAAGGAATAATGATAAGCAGTAACCATAATTGTTTATGTTTTGTTTTGGTCAACCAGTAAGCAGTGGGATATGCAATAACTAAAGTGAAAGCAGTAATAAGAAAAGCATACCAAAACGAGCTCAAGGTCATTTTCAAATATACAGAGGTAAAGAAATTCTGATAATTGACGAATGAAAAATTCCCATGTAAATCAAACAACGAAAAATAAACAACAAGTACAATTGGTGCAATGACAAAGAGCAGCATCCAGCCAATATAAGGAACTAAATAATAGGAACGATTTGTGTTATTTTGCATGGTGCTCTTCTCCATACGATTCTAGACGCTTGTCGAATTCTTCTTCTGTTTCGTTCAAACGCATGACATGAATCGCTTCCGGTTCAAAATCCAAGCCGATTTCTTCCCCTACTGCAGCCTTTTTAGTCGAATGGACGAGCCATTCGTTGCCTTCTTTATCGAAGGTGGATAATTCATAGTGAACTCCCCGGAATAATTGTGTGTCTACTTTAACGGTCATTTTTCCTCGATCAACAGTAGTAATTTCCAAGTCTTCCGGACGGATGACGATATCTACTTTCTCGTTCGACGACAAACCTTTGTCCGCACATTCAAATTCTTTTCCGCCAAATTGTACACGGTAATCGGAAATCATCACTCCTGGAACGATATTGGATTCTCCAATGAAATCTGCCACGAATCTGTTGATGGGTTCATCATAAATATCCATGGGTGTACCGCTTTGTTGAATGACTCCTGCGTTCATAACAAAAATTTCATCTGACATAGCCAAGGCTTCTTCCTGATCATGTGTAACAAATATAAAGGTCTTGCCGAGCCGCTGTTGCAATTCACGAAGTTCATATTGCATTTCCGTTCTCAACTTCAAATCAAGTGCAGACAATGGTTCGTCGAGTAAGATAACTTCCGGATCATTTACAATAGCGCGTGCGATTGCCACACGTTGTTTTTGTCCGCCAGACATTTCGACAATTTCACGGTTCTCATATCCTACTAAATTAACAAACTTAAGAGCTTCTAATACTCGACGATTAATCTCGTCTTTTTTTAACTTCTTGATACGTAATCCAAATGCCACATTCTCAAATACATTTAAGTGAGGGAAGAGGGCATAGTCTTGGAAAACAGTGTTGACTTGTCGTTCATTTGCAGGCACATGGTTGATTTTTTTGCCATTGAAATATATTTCGCCGCTGGTCGGTTCCATGAATCCGGCAATCAATCGCAATATCGTCGTTTTTCCACAGCCGGAAGGACCGAGTAATGTATAAAATTTTCCACGTTCAATCTCAAAGCTCACATTGTTTAACACAGGTGTCGCGCTGTCGTATGATTTTGTGACGTTGTCAAAGCGGATAATCGTAGTGTCTGTCATGATTGACCTCCTGATTTATAAGTAAGAATGTGTAACAACAATTAATATTTCTGATTCCCCGTTGTGGTGATTGGATAATTGATGATGATCTGAAGCTTCAAAGTATAGGGATTGTCCTTCTTTTGCGTAAAATTCATGCGATCCAAGAACGAGACGTATATTGCCTGTTAAGACATACATAAAAGTTTCTGATAAAGAAGGTTCGAATTGCTTATATTCCCCTTCTTCAAAAAATTTCACGAGAACCGGTTCCATTTCTTTGTCGTTTGATTCAGGGACAAGCCACCGAATTTGATACTTCTTGTCTTCATCGCAATAAACGGTTTGGTCTTCTTCCAAATACACAACGCGTTGATTTTTTTCATCATCAAAGAAATCTTTCGGTTTAGATCCGAGCACTTCCAGTAAAGTAAAAAGCGTTTCAATTGATGGGGAATTCAAATTTCGCTCCAGTTGTGAAATGTAGCCTTTACTCAAATCGGTACGTTCCCCTAATTCTTCCTGAGTTAACCTTTTCTTGATGCGCAAACTCTTAATTTTGTTTCCAATTTGCATAAAGAGATGCTCCTCGCAGGTGTGATTAATAGCAACCAATGTTTATGTAAGTTTACTATCACAATACTTTAAGTTTACTATAAACGTCTTTTATTATACAAAATCCACCAATTTTTTCAAGTCTATTTATAAAAAAACTTCCCATCATAAGATGAGAAGTGAATTAATGAGTTATCTGTATTGATCGCGTTTCCATTTTCTGAATTTCTTCCAAAGACCTTTTCCGCCTGTTGTAGCCAATAAGATTGCTGATAGTGAAATACCAGCCAAAGCGGTAATGAGTGAGATCCATTCGAAAAATGAGTAGCCAGGGACCTTCGACCAATCTGTTTTTCCTTTCCAATCTTCGATGACCAAATTCATTCCGTAAATACCGGAAACTACTGTAAAGACGGTAAGCATGAATAACAACATATTATGGCGTTTATTTGATTGATTTTCTTGGGCACGATAAAGCTCGTGCAATGTTTGTTTAACTTCTTCATATAAAGAATTCAAATGAAACGTATCACGGTATGTCCTGGTTAATTCTTTTCCTTCTGTACGTGCAGAAACTTCTCCGAAATAATACCTAGAAGAGAACTTTGATATCAGTTCAATCAACTCTTCCACATAATCTCCGTCCTGTTCCCACTGTATCTCACTATACTCAAATGACATACGCAACAACATGATTTTGTAAAAATAATGAAGTAGTAAATTATAGTGATGCGTTCCCATGAATTGGGATAGTGGTCTCGCCAGTTGTTCTCGTGATTTATTTGAAATCGTGATTTGGGCATGATCTGAAGTAACCGTATAAGAATCGGGTGCCCAACGGTCATGCACATGATTTTGTACGTAACGCTCGATATACTCGGCATTTGTACTCGACATGAAGGGACGCCCTTCCGGATTTTTTCCATCCAACTGACCCATTCGAAATAAGTGGTCCCCACTTATCGGATCTTCACCGTCCGCAATGAAAAAACCTGAAGAAAGCATTCGTTCATCTTCAAAGAAGGGAAGGCTTCCAAAGTATCCTGACCGTTTATCGTCATGAATGATGTAGGCTTTAAGGGAAGGACACAGGTAACTAAATACAAATTCATTTGTCGTGTTGAATTCACGATCCCCTTTTCGAATTGTAGCCCCTTTTTCTTCATCGAGCTTAGGTTCCAACACTCGAAAATGATTCATATAATCTAGCACTTCACATAATTCTTCTAGTTCGTTATTCATCTCTGTCCGAATGGTTATGAGACCTATGCCAAAAGGGCAGATCATGACATCAATACTGTTCACCAAAAAAGAAAACGATGTATCATGAACATCCAAATTGAACGATTCATTGATTTTCTTCGAGAATCGAAGAAAACCTTGTTGATCAGTGCGCTTTGGAAATAGTTTTCGTTCAAGAAACGGTAAAAAATATTGATCCAGTTCTTCATGTTTTACTTCAATACCTTCACCATAAAACCCATTCTGTAAGTCTTTTTGATTTAATGAAAAGAAGGTGAAATGGTTTTTTCGTAAATGATCCGCAAGATTTTCCCGCTCTTTTTCATGGAATGAAAATGGAAAAAGAAAAGACATGTAAGCCTGCTTCAAAGTTAGAGGATGTATTTTGGCAGTTGAATCCATTTTCAAGACCTCCACTATTTTTTCTTTCATATATATATGTTAACATGAAACACGGAAGGAGTGACGTTTATGGGAAGAACCATGATGTTATTTTTGGATCCTAAAGCAAGACAAAATAAAAAATCACAAAAACAAATTGAAGGCACCTTTCTATTGGTGAAAAACCGTGTTATTGCCAATGATGAAATCGTAGATTATTGCAATGATTGTTTTGAACCTTTGTCCTATCATGATGAATATGATGCTTGTTACTGCGAATCTTGCAATGCATGGAGAGAAGAAGCATGCACAGATCCAACTTGTGAATATTGTGAATTGCGACCTAAACGACCTTTAACATAAGGTTGCTGAGGGTCTTTTTTTTGACTAAACCTGTTGATACTTTGAATGAAAAACGCAGTGTGCATTTGCACCTAGCGCAAATATAGGATAACAACCGTATATGCTATAAAGAAAGAATGGAATCGGCTCTATTTCCGTGGACGGACTTGCAAGCCTCCTCACTCGTACTGTGTAAATACAATATAGTAGAAAATAGGTTAGTTGCTCCAAAATCACGAAAGTTGCTCCAAAGAGAGCGCACTTGCGCCAGGCAAGCCTATTAAGTGTGATGAATGAGATCACAAATTTCATATTTGTCGGCTCATGTTTCACATGCGGCAAGCACAAATATACGATAAAGAACAGGATAATTTTAGATCCTTAATTTAAGATAAAGATATTAAAGCAGACTGTAGACAAACAAAAAAATGAGTGAATATAACTGAATACTATTGAAAAAGAGCCTATGCAAGAAAATGTTGATTTCCATTACGGCGGACGCGTTTCGCGGGCACGGCTTCAGTCTCCTCGTCACTACGTTCCTGCGGGGTCTTCAGCTCGTGCTGTTCCCGCTGAAGTCGCCGCCTCCACTCCAATCAAAAGAAATTGCTTCTGTAAGCGTGTCTCTGCAAAATTTTAAAGTTGGAAGGTGGTTGGCTATTTCTGAAGACTCCTGCGGAAAAACGAAWCAAGCTAGACCCCACAGGCTCAGCTGTCATAGACAGCTGAGCCGAGGAGACTAGCGTTTCGTCCGCGGAAAGCGAAAGAAAAAGCCGGCCACAATCTTTTTCGATAGAGTGCAAAAAATAAGAACTCAATTTTTATACTTTTATATTAATTATTATTCTTTTGTCAACAAGCTGATTAAAGTTTTCTACTTTCTTCTTTGAATAGATTATCTCAAGGTGAACATACTAAGCATTCGTCACGAATTAGACGTAAAAAATTTTTCCTTTTGCTAGTTGAAAGCCGATAAATTGATTTGCAGCAGGGACTTTGTTATTCTTTAAAATGTGCTAATAACGAATACAATTCGTTAGCAGATAAATACTTCTTGGAGGTTTTCACATGACTGAACGTATGGTAGGTAAACAAGCACCCCATTTTACAATGGACGCAGTGCTAGCAGATAAGTCTTTCGGTAAAGTAAGCTTGGAAGAAAACATGAAGCAAGACAAATGGACAGTTTTGTTCTTTTATCCAATGGATTTCACTTTTGTATGTCCAACTGAAATCACAGCAATGTCAGACCGCTATGATGAATTTGAAGATTTAGACGCTGAAATTATCGGTGTTTCTACAGATACTATCCACACTCATTTAGCTTGGATTAACACAGCTCGTCAAGACAACGGCTTAGGCGAATTGAAATATCCATTGGCTGCAGACACTAACCATGTGGTATCACGTGAATATGGTGTATTGATTGAAGAAGAAGGTATTGCTCTTCGTGGATTATTCATCGTAAACCCTGAAGGTGAAATGCAATATCAAACAGTGTTCCACAATAACATTGGTCGCGACGTGGATGAAACTCTTCGCGTATTACAAGCTCTTCAAACTGGTGGTCTTTGCCCAGCAAACTGGCGTCCAGGACAAAAAACTCTTTAATTGATTGAATGGGGCTCATGAATTTTGCCTTTGTCAATACACTAGATTAATTAGACACCCACGATTCCCCACGCATACGATACGCAGTGGGGAATTTTTACATGTATCATTGAGGAGGAAATACAATGAAATTACGTTCACCAATGCCTGACTTAACAGGTGCTACTGCATGGCTCAATGGAAAAGTTGATAAAAAACAATTGATTGGCGACAAGCCAACACTTATTCATTTCTGGTCTGTAAGCTGTGGACTATGTAAAGAGGCAATGCCAGAAGTAAATGCTTTCCGTGATCAATATAAAGATGAATTGAATGTACTAGCAGTCCATATGCCACGTTCAGAGAAAGATATGGACCTAGCAGATATCAAGAAGAATGCTGCAGAACACGATATCAAACAACCAATTTTTGTCGACAGTGACATGAAATTAACCGATGCTTTTGATAATCAATATGTACCTGCATACTACGTATTTGATAAAGATGGTCAACTGCGTCATTTCCAAGCGGGTGGTAGTGGAATGAAAATGCTTGAAAAACGTGTCAACCGCGTGTTAGATGAAATGCGTAATTCTTAATCCATTTTAATTGAATAAAGAAGTGCTCAGTATAATCGAATTCAGGGATTTAAAGATCCTGGTAATTCTTTTATGTTGAGCACTTTTTTTTATTGGGAATGATGTCCTATTCCGAAAATTTGATAATGATAATCCGGACGATAAAAAAGAAAATTTAAAGTTTTGTAAAATATCAGTCAAAAGGGGGTAGTCATTTATTTCGGAATCCGATATATTAAATACTATGTCTTTCGAATTAGGGGGAAACAACTTGGGAATTTTCAAAAAATTGAAAGAGTATTACTGGCCAAATAAACATTTATTCTTTTGGTCCTTGTTCATGCTCTTGGTCACCTTGTTAATTACAGTTGCCTATCCAATCATCTTGCAACAAACCATTGACCGTGTAATTAAGGGGCAGGAATATGATTTGGCATGGAAACTTGCTGGGATTTTCATGGGTCTTATGATTATCAAAGGAATTGCCACGTACATTGGGCAATACACGGGGGATATGTTCGGAATTCGCTCGGTCTATGAATTGCGAAATGCGTTATATGCTAAATTGCAACGTTTGCCATTCTCGTATTACGATAATGCAAAAACGGGAGACTTGATGTCCCGACTGACAGCTGACGTAGAAGGATTCAGGTTCTTCTTATCGTTCGGATTCGTTGAGTTGTTCCGTTTGGTGTTTTTAGTATCCGTTTCGCTTTGCGTTATGTTTTATTATTCAGTTTCATTAACATTTGTGTCGATGGCTGCCATGCCTTTATTAGTTGTAGCAGTGCTACGATTCGATAAATTGGTGCATCCGGCTTTCAGGGACATCCGTAAATCATTCGGTAAATTAAATACGAATGTTCAAGAAAACATAAGCGGGATTCATACAGTGAAGTCACTTTCCCGTGAATCGTTCCAAATTAACAAATTTAACAATTCAAACGGCGACTATAAAGATCGATATTTATTTACAACTGAAATCTGGGCAAAGTACTTTCCTGTGATGGAATTCCTCGGAAATATCAGTGTGGTCTTCTTATTCGGCTACGGGGGCTTCCTAGTTATGGAAGGTCAATTAAGTGTTGGACGTTTAGTGGCATTCTACAGCTTATTGGGTTACATTATTTTTCCGATTATGAACTTAGGTTTCACGGTCAATCTTTTCTCTCAATCTAAAGCATCCGGAGAGCGTTTATTGGAAGTGCTGGAAGCACCCGAACCGATTACATCCAAAGAAAATGCAATCGATGGTTCAAGAATGAAAGGACATGTAGCGTTTGATAATGTCACACTTCAATATCGTGAAGAAGATCAATTAGCTCTTGAAGAAGTGAATTTGAAAGTGGAGGCTGGAAAACGGGTTGGGTTAATAGGTGCAACGGGTTCAGGCAAAACGAGTTTAACACAACTGTTAACGCGTTTTTACGAACCGACAACGGGAACAGTAAAAATTGATGGCATTGCTGTCGATGAATATTCACTTACCTCACTGCGCTCTAACATTGGCTTTGTTCTTCAAGAATCATTTTTATTTTCATCTTCGATTAAAGCCAATATTTCATATGGTCGTCCTGATGCAACGATGGATGAAATCATCGATGCAGCTAAACGTGCCAATGCCCATGATTTTATAATGGAGCTACCTGAAACCTATGACACGATGTTAGGGGAGCGGGGACTCGGTTTATCAGGCGGGCAAAAACAAAGAATTGCTATCGCTCGGGCATTATGCCAAAATCCTGCAATTTTAGTGCTAGATGATGCAACAAGTGCCGTAGATATGAAAACGGAACTTCACATTCAAAAGGCTATGGAAGAAGTGATGAAAGGTCGTACAACGTTTATTATTGCTCACAGGATTTCATCTGTGAAACATGCGGATGAGTTAATTGTATTTGAGCATGGGAAGATTGTTCAGAGAGGTACGCATGATCAATTGATAAAACAACAAGGTTTGTATAAACGGATTTATGAAATTCAATACAAAGACCAACTTGAAAATATTTATGCATAGAAAGGCGGAATCACAATGACTAAACAAATCAATCCTAGTGTATTAAAACGATTCCGCTACTCTTCGGATGATGTAATTGATGCACCGTTTAACTGGTCCCAACTCGCTCGACTCTTTACGTATGTGAAACCTTATGCAAAAACATTATTGCCAAAGGCTTTTATTGCTGTAACAATTACCACGCTGATTCGGCTTATCATCCCTATTCTGATAGGTGAGTATGCCATTGACCAAGCATTGGAAAACAAAGATGCTCAAATGCTATGGGTGGTGGTCAGTACTATTGCCGGATTATATATTGTCAACACTGTTGCGAATCGTTTCAGAATAAGGTGGATGAATGAACTCGGTCAAAATGTAATATACGATTTGCGTAAACATTTGTTTACGCATGTTCAATGGCTCTCGCATCGTTTCTTCGATCAACGTTCAGCCGGCTCAATACTCGTCAGAATAATGAACGATATAAACTCGCTGCAAGAGTTGTTTACAAATGGTGTTATCAATCTATTGATGGATTTACTACTTCTTATAGGGGTACTTATCATCCTGTTTACGCTCAGTCCACCACTTGCTTTAGCAGTTCTGGTCATCTTGCCCCTGATGTTTTTCATCTCAACGACGCTGCGTAAAAACATCCGTCGCTCATGGCAGGATGTGCGGATGAAACAAGCGAAAATCAATTCCCATCTGAATGAAAGCATTCAAGGAATGCGAATTACTCAATCATTCACACAGGAAAATGAAAACATGGCGTTCTTTAATGGAATTAATGAAGAAAGTTTTGAATCTTGGCGTGTAGCCACTAAAAAGAATTCTATGTTCCGACCGTTCGTGGAAATGACGAATGCCGTTGGTTCGGTTGTTCTGATTTTGTATGGTGCATATTTAATCCAAAATGACCAGCTTGACCTTGGTGCATTCGTCGCATTTGCCTTTTACCTCGGCATGTTCTGGGAGCCAATTTCACGTTTAGGGCAGATATATAACCAATTACTGATGGGGATGGCGTCCTCTGAACGAATTTTCGAATTCTTGGATGAGCAGCCTTTGGTACATGAAAAAGCAAATCCAACTAAAATTAATCAATTACAAGGTCATATCGAATTTGAAAATGTTCAATTCGGTTATGAAAAAGACCGTTTAGCTTTAAAAGGAATTTCTCTTGAAATGAAGGCAGGGGAGACGGTTGCCCTGGTTGGTCATACGGGATCTGGTAAAACAACAATTGCCAATCTGGTTTCACGTTTTTACGATCCAACTTCTGGTGTGGTGAAAATGGATGGAATGGATATCCGTGATTTATCACTGAGTGCATTGCGAGAACAAATCAGCATTGTGCTTCAGGAAACGTTTATTTTCTCAGGCTCCATCATGGATAATATTCGATTCGGTAATCCACAAGCTACGGATGAAGAAGTAATCAATGCAGCCGAAGCTGTTGGTGCAAACCGTTTCATCGAGCGTTTATCGAATGGGTATGATACCGAAGTGGAAGAGCGAGGAAATATTTTATCCGTTGGTGAACGACAATTGTTATCTTTTGCACGGGCACTTCTTGCAAATCCAAGAATTATCATTCTGGATGAGGCAACAGCTTCGATTGATACGGAAACAGAACTTCAAATTCAACAAGCGTTAAGAACGCTGTTGAAAAACCGGACAGCGATCATGATTGCTCATCGACTTTCTACCATCCGTGAAGCAAATCAGATTATTGTTTTGGAAAATGGACGTGTTTTGGAATCGGGGAATCATGATTCTTTAATGAAAGATCGTGGTCATTATCACCAGTTGGTGATGTCCCAATTTGGAGAAGCGTAAAAACATTTTGAGCGTCTATTAAAGTTGTGATACACTATGACCATTCGTTCCGCAACGGAGGTTGAAAGATGAAGAAAGAATTCGTAGTTATTGGGTTAGGTCGATTTGGTGGAAGTATAGTTCGTGAGCTGATTGAACAAGGTGCAGATGTTATGGCCATCGATAAGTTTGCAGATCGTGTCGATGAATTTGCATCAATCGCGACACAAGCTATTGTTGCAGATACGACAGATGAATCTGTCTTGAAATCACTTGGGATACGTAATTTTGAACATGTAATCGTTGCGATTGGAGAGGACATTCAATCCAGTATTTTAACAACGTTGATGTTGAAGGAAATTGGTGTCAATAAAATCACGGTAAAAGCTCAAAATGACTATCATGAAAAAGTATTACGTAAAATCGGTGCCGATCAAGTGGTCCATCCTGAACGCGATATGGGTATTCGAATTGCCAACAACATTATGACAAATAATGTACTTGATTATTTGGAGTTATCGGAAGAACATTCAATTATGGAGATAAAAGCAAATGAAATCTTGGCTGGCTCTACTTTAATTGATCTAGATATCCGTGCGAAATATGGAATAAATATTGTTGCGATTAAACGGGGAGCTAATATTCTCGTTTCTCCACAAGCAGATGAAGAAATCAAAATCAATGATGTACTGATCGTAATCGGTGCAGACGCAGATATTATCCGCTTTGAAAAGAAAGCAATGCATTAAAGAAAAGCGGAGAAGCCTGCGCTAGCTCGACTCCGGAGCTAGACATAACGAAAAGCGGAAGGCGCTGGAAGAAAATAGCCTTCTAAAACAAAAGCTGTGCCACTAACACATAATGTGTTGGTGGCACAGCTTTTTAAATAGTATTAAACTTCCATTATAATTGGTAGAATCATTGGACGACGTTTTGTTTTTTCGTATAAATACGGTCCTAATACATCGGTTATTTCATTTTTCAATTCTGACCAAGGGGTTGCCTTGGATTGAATTGTTTTTTGTAAATGGCGATTTAACATATGTTGTGCTTCATTGATCATTGCACCTGATTCACGCATGTAAACGAAACCACGAGAAATAATATCTGGACCAGAAACAATTTTCTGACGTTCTTGATCTGTGCTTACAACAACAATGACTAAGCCTTCTTCTGAAAGAATTCGGCGATCGCGTAAAACAATATTACCGATATCACCAATGCCGCTACCATCGATATAAACATCACCTGAAGGAATGCGACCAGCGACTGCTGCTTGGTTTTGGCTAAGTGCCAATACATCACCGTTTTCCATGATGAAAGTATTTTCCGGCTCCACGTCACAATCAACAGCAAGTTCCGTATGCATTTTCAACATACGATACTCACCATGAATCGGCATAAAGAATTTAGGTTTCATTAAACGTAACATCAATTTCTGTTCTTCTTGGGAACCATGACCTGAAGTGTGAATGTTATTCAATGAACCATGAATAACATCTGCTCCTGCACGGAACAATAAGTTGATTGTTCGATTGACGCTTGTACGATTACCAGGAATCGGTGAAGAAGAGAAAATTACCGTATCCGCTGGTTGAATTTGAATTTGTCGGTGTGTACCGTTTGCAATTCTCGATAACGCTGCCATCGGTTCACCTTGGCTACCTGTACATAAAATCATGACTTCATTCGCAGGTAAACGGTTCAATGATTGCGCATCGACGAATGTTTCTTTCGGTGCAGTAATATAGCCAAGTTCACGTCCGATTGTAATGGCGTTATCCATACTACGTCCAAAAACAGCAATTTTACGTCCGTGATGGACAGCCGCTTCCGTTACTTGTTGTAAGCGATGAATGTTTGACGCAAAAGTTGCGAAAATGATGCGACCATCAACTTTACGGAAAATTTCCGACAAGCTTTCGCCAACTTTACGCTCTGACATTGTGAAATTTGGTACTTCTGCATTTGTACTATCAGAAAGCAAACACAGCACGCCGTCTCGGCCAATTTCAGCCATTTTGGTTAAGTTAGCTGGTTCACCAACGGGTGTGAAATCGAATTTAAAATCTCCTGTATGTACAACATTGCCGGGTGGTGTTTTAACTACGATGCCGTATGCATCCGGAATACTGTGCGTTGTACGGAAGAAACTCACTGAAGTTTTTCTGAATTTAATCACGTCTTCTTCAGCGATTACATGCATTTTAGTTGTACGCAATAAACCATGTTCTTCTAATTTATTTCGCAGTAAACCTAGTGCAAGTTTGCCTCCGTAAACAGGGATATTTAATTGTTTCAGCAAATAGGGAATTCCACCGATGTGATCTTCGTGACCGTGTGTAATAAATAGACCTTTAATCTTGTCTACATTTTTCACAAGGTACGTGTAATCAGGAATAACATAATCAATCCCGAGTAAATCATCTTCAGGGAATTTAATACCTGCATCAATTAAAATTATTTCATCTTGGAATTGAACACCATAAGTGTTTTTACCGATTTCGCCCAGTCCGCCGAGTGCGAAAACCGCTGTTTGATCATTCTTAACAAATTTCATGTGGATTAAAGTTTCTCCACATTATAGTTTTCGCTAGCTTGTTCGTAAGATAAATGATTACCTTCTAGTAGCTGAACGAATTCGATATTATACTTGCGATCCTTTAAAGCGTAACGAACTTCACGTTCAGAGGATGCTTCGATATAAAGGCTTTTTGTGTTTTCGCGAACTGGCACTTCAAGCACGTTTTCTTGATAATAAACTTTGTAAATCATGTTTTGCTCTCCTTTTTCACGTTCAAAATAATTACATTCTCTTTATATTATCACGAGCGCCTTTTAAAATAAAGAAAAGCCCTACTATAAATAGCAGGGCAAAAAATTAAGCGATCGATTTTTTCCCGAGTATGCCGCCCAACCGTCTCAATAATTTCTTTTTTAGACGCTTTAACATGGCAAATCACTCCTTATACATCATTATACAGAAAATTGCAACTTTTGTAAAGGGTTCACGTCTTTAGTAGACTGGAGGACAAAAGAAAGGATGAAAGTATTGAAAAAAGTATTGTTTTTTGATATTGACGGAACCTTATATAATTCCGATAAAAAATTACCTATCAAAGCGAAAGAAGCAGTATTCGAAGCTCGAAAAAACGGGCATGAAGTTTTTATCGCTACTGGACGAGCACCTTTTATGATTCAGGATGTTCTAAAAGAATTAGAGATTGACTCGTACATATGTTTTAACGGTCAATATATTGTCTATAAAGGTGAAGTGGTGTCCAAAACACAAATTGATCTTGAACTACTCAAGTCGGTATCGGCCTACGCGGAAATCAAAAATCATCCCATGGTATATATGAATGCCGAAAAAATGATTGCCTCTAGTACATATCATCCTCATGTGGAAGAAAGCATCAGTACCCTGAAGTTTCCTCATCCTGCTTTCGAAAAAGATTTTTATCTTAATCAAAAAATTTATCAAGCGCTTTTATTTTGCTCTTTAGAAGAAGAAAAGGCATACAAAGAAAATTTCCCGCTTTTGAAATTTGTCAGATGGCATCGTGTATCCACGGATATTTTGCCAAAAGGGGCTTCAAAAGCCAACGCTGTATATTTTTTATGTGAAAAACTTCAAATCGCAGTTGAAGACACGATTGCTTTTGGAGACGGACTGAATGATATCGAAATGTTGGAGGCGGTAGGTTTTGGCGTTTGTATGGGGAATGGACATGAAGAAGCGTTGAAACGTGCTAAATATGTTACCACCCATGTTGACGAAGATGGTTTAGTAAATGCCATGAGATATTTAAAGCTTATTTAATTCAAATAGACAGCAAAAAGGTTCCCAAAATTTTTGGGAACCTTTATTATTTTCGTTCATAAGGAACAGCATCAGGGATTTCTTCAAATGGATTTTTCTTGTTTATGTGATCGAAAAACATAATCCCGTTCAAGTGATCCAACTCGTGTTGAAAAGCGATTGCTGGTAAACCCTTTAAACGCAGTTTGAATTCTTTTCCATCTGGATAAATACCTTTAGCGGTTATGCGTGCATATCTAGGAACATAACCTTCTATTGCACGGTCAACAGATAAACAACCTTCTCCAACAGTAATATACGTTTTTTCAACTGAGTGACTGATTATTTTTGGATTTATGGCAACTAGACTTAATTCATCGTCCGGTAAGTGAAGTGCAAACATACGCTTTGATACATTGACTTGGGGTGCAGCTATTCCGATTCCAGGACGCAAGTCATATCGTCCCACCATTTCCGAATCTTGACTGTTTTTCACATAGTCCAATAAGTCCTGTGCCAATTTGGCGTCTTCAGTGCATAGAGGGAAATCTACTTCCTGCGCTTTTTTTCGCAAAGTTGGATGTCCTTCGCGGATAATATCTTTCATTACAAACATCGTGGTCTTCCTTTCCTACTTTCAGTCTTTAATTAGTATAGCGAAGGTTAGCCCTTGTGCAAACGAAAATGACGAATTTAGTGAAGTTGAAATTTTTCACTTGAAGGTCTATAGTAAAAAAAGATTTGGGAGGTTATGAAATGAAAAAAATTGTAATTGGTACCGTTTTGACTACTTCACTATTACTCTCTGCATGTTCAATAGGAACATCTGTTGAGCAGCAATTATCCGATTCATTAACTAAAGTATATGAAGAAGAACAAGGATATCGTGACGCACAAGCAAAATTGGCTGAATTAGAAAAGAAAGAACAACTGACTTTTAACCAAACGATGGAACTTACTCAAGAACAGAAAGAAAAAGTCGGTGCAAAAGTTGAAGAAATGAAATTATCATTAACTGAAAGATTAACTCTATTAAAAGAAGAGAATGATTCGATTAAAGGCGCTCAAAAATCACTTTCTTCATTAGATAAAATAGTAGAAGAGGCAAAAGAAGATCAAATCAAATCTTCGGTATCTGAATTACAAGCTGCAATGGATGCGCGATATGAAGCACATGATGTTGTAAATGATGAATATCAAAAATTAACTGACTTACAAAGTGAGTTATATGAAATGCTAGCGAATGAAGAAACTCAACAAGAAGAACTTCAGGAACATGTAACGAAAGTCAATGTGCAAAACGAACTTGTTCAATCAGCGATTAATGCTTTCAATGATGCAACAAAACAAATAAATGAACAGAAAGAGTCTGTGTATGACTCATTACAAGAAGAAAAGTAAAACGACCTCGATTTGAGGTCGTTTTTTTGTGCGATGTAGAGGTTTACAGTCGATTCCTTTTTATAATACAGAGTTTTATTTGTACTAGTACAGATTTAAGGAATGTGAATAGTCCGTCATTGGTAAGCTCATATTTCACTAGAGTTTCCAATGATTGACCACGAAAATAAAGTTGAGTATACTAGGAAAGAATGAACATTGTATCACTCGATTTTTATACTTGCTTTAATACAGTTACTTAAGGAGAGGTGTTAACATGGCTGCAAAAAATGCCAAGCAATTAGGACCAGTAGAAACACTTCAAGCGATCGAAGAAAAATTTGAAATGTTTCAGATTTTGAATGAAGAAGGCGAAATTGTTAACAAAGACGCAGATCCAAATTTATCAAATGATGAATTAGTCGAGTTAATGCGCCGCATGGTGTATACACGTATTCTTGACCAACGTTCTATTTCTTTAAACAGACAAGGTCGTTTAGGTTTCTATGCACCAACAGCTGGGCAAGAAGCTTCTCAATTAGCTTCTCATTATGCTCTTGAAAAAGAAGATTTCATCCTACCAGGGTACCGCGATGTACCTCAAATGATCTGGCACGGATTGCCACTTTCACAAGCGTTCCTATTCTCAAGAGGACACTTCATGGGGAATCAGATTCCTGAAAACGTGAAAGTATTCCCACCACAAATCATTATTGGTGCTCAATTCATCCAAGCTGCAGGTGTTGCTCTTGGAATGCAAAAACGCGGGAAAAAATCAGTTGCTGTGACTTACACAGGTGACGGTGGTTCTTCGCAAGGTGACTTCTACGAAGGTATTAACTTTGCAGGTGCTTTCCGCTCTCCAGCTATTTTCATTGTTCAAAATAACCAATTTGCAATCTCTACTCCACGTGAATTGCAAACTGCTGCTAAAACAATCGCACAAAAAGGGATTGCAGCAGGTATTCCAAGTATCCTAGTTGATGGAATGGATCCATTGGCAGTTTATGTCGCAACACGCGACGCTCGTGAACGTGCAGTAAATGGTGAAGGCCCAACATTAATTGAAACATTATGTTACCGTTATGGACCACATACGATGGCTGGGGATGACCCGACACGTTACCGTACATCTGATACGGATTCAGAGTGGGAAAAGAAAGATCCATTAGTTCGATTCCGTGCTTATTTAGAAGCAAAAGATCTTTGGAATGAAGAAAAAGAAAATGAAGTGATCGAACAAGCTAAAGAAGAAATCAAAGATGCCATTAAAACAGCTGATGCTGCTCCAAAACAAAAAGTGACGGATCTAATGGAAATTATGTACGATCCAAACGTAGAAATGCCATATCACTTAAAAGAACAATATGAACTTTACAAAGAGAAGGAGTCGAAGTAACCGATGGCACAAATGACGATGATTCAAGCAATTACGGATGCACTCCGTACAGAGCTGAAGAATGATGAAAACGTCCTCGTCTTCGGTGAAGACGTTGGAAATAACGGCGGTGTATTCCGTGCAACTGAAGGTCTACAAAAAGAGTTCGGTGAAGACCGTGTATTTGATACACCACTTGCTGAATCAGGAATCGGTGGCTTAGCGGTTGGTCTTTCACTTGAAGGCTTCCGTCCAGTACCGGAAATCCAATTCTTCGGTTTCGTTTATGAAGTAATGGATTCAATCAGTGGTCAATTGGCTCGTATGCGTTTCCGCAGTGGAGGCAAATACAGTGCGCCGGTAACAATCCGTTCTCCATTTGGTGGAGGCGTTCATACTCCTGAAATGCATGCTGACAGCTTAGAGGGTCTAGTTGCTTCTCAACCTGGTTTGAAAGTAGTTATTCCATCTTCTCCTTACGATGCAAAAGGATTATTAATTTCTGCAATCCGTGATAATGACCCAGTTATTTTCTTGGAGCACATGAAATTATACCGTTCATTCCGTGAAGAAGTACCTGAAGAAGAATACACAATTCCTTTGGGTAAAGCGGAAGTAAAACGTGAAGGTACAGACTTAACAATTATTGCTTATGGTGCAATGGTACACGATAGCTTGAAAGCTGCAGAAGAACTTGAAAAAGAAAACTACTCAGTAGAAGTCATCGATTTACGTACTGTTCAACCTTTGGATATTGAAACAATCATTGCATCTGTTGAAAAAACAGGTCGTGCGGTTGTCGTTCAAGAAGCACAAAAACAAGCAGGTATTGCTGCTAACGTTGTAGCTGAAATTAACGAACGTGCAATCTTAAGTCTAGAAGCACCAGTATTACGAGTATTTGCACCTGATACAATCTTCCCATTCGCTCAAGCGGAATCAGTTTGGTTACCGAACTCGAAGGATATTGTACTAACAGCAAAAAAAGTACTTACATTCTAATAAGAAGTTCAAAAAGTCGGTACAAGTTAGCAAGTAGAGTTTCTTGACCGTCTTTTGGAATTGAAGATGATAGACACTCACAACTGAAAGGGTGAATTTTGTGGCATTTGAATTTCGATTACCGGATATCGGTGAAGGTATACACGAAGGCGAAATAGTGAAATGGTTTGTCAAAGCAGGCGACACCATTGGCGAAGATGATATTTTATGTGAAGTTCAAAACGATAAAGCAGTCGTTGAAATCCCTTCTCCTGTAGCAGGAAAAGTGGAAGAAGTGCTGATTGAAGAGAGTACAATAGCGACTGTAGGTCAAGTCTTGATTCGCATCGACGCACCTGGCTATGAAGATCTTCAGTTTAAAGGTGGTCACGAAGACGAACCGAAAGCAGAAGAGAAAACAGAAGCTCAAGTTCAAGCTACTGCTGAAGCTGGACAAGCTGTAGCTAAAGAAGCTACACCTGTAGCGAAAGATCAAGCTTCTGAAAAAGCATCTGCAGAACCAACGAAAGCTGCACCTAAGGCTGAGAAAGATCCAAATGGTCGTGTAATTGCAATGCCATCAGTACGTAAATTTGCACGAGATAACGATGTTGAAATTTCTAAAGTCAACGGTTCAGGTAAAAATGGTCGTGTGATGAAAGAAGATATCGAAGCATATATGAATGGTGGGCAAACTTCTGAAGCAACTCCACAAGATGAAGTTGTTGCAAATGAAGAAACAGTAAGCACTGAAAAAGCTGAAAAAGTTGCGAAACCTGCAGCTCCAGCTTTAGAAGGCGAATTCCCTGAAACTCGTGAGAAGATGTCAGGAATCCGTAAAGCAATTGCAAAAGCAATGGTTCACTCGAAACATACTGCTCCACACGTTACATTAATGGATGAAGTAGATGTAACTGAACTTGTTGCACATCGTAAGAAATTCAAAGATTTAGCGGCTGAGAAGAATGTGAAATTAACGTATTTACCATACGTAGTTAAAGCGTTGGTAAGCACATTGCGTGAATTCCCAGACTTCAATCGTTCACTTGATGACGAAGCTGGCGAAATCATTCAAAAACATTACTTCAATATCGGAATTGCAGCAGATACTGAAAAAGGCTTGTTAGTACCAGTCATCAAACATGCAGACCGTAAATCAGTATTTGCGATTTCAGATGAAATCAACTCACTTGCAGGTAAAGCTCGCGATGGAAAATTATCACCTTCTGAAATGAAAGGTGCTTCTTGTTCAATCACGAATATTGGCTCTGCTGGTGGACAATGGTTCACACCAGTTATCAATCATCCTGAAGTTGCAATTCTAGGAATTGGTCGTATTGCAGAGAAACCTGTCATAAAAAATGGTGAAATTGTAGCCGCTCCTGTGTTAGCATTATCATTGAGCTTTGATCATCGCATGATCGACGGTGCGACTGCTCAGCACGCATTAAATAACATTAAGCGTTTGCTTAGCAATCCAGAACTTTTATTAATGGAGGCGTAAAAACATGGTAGTAGGAGATTTCCCAATCGAAACAGATACGCTCGTCATCGGCTCAGGCCCTGGCGGATATGTTGCAGCCATCCGTGCTGCACAAACTGGTCAAAAAGTAACGATCGTTGAAAAAGAACACTTAGGCGGCGTTTGTTTAAACGTTGGTTGTATCCCATCTAAGGCGTTAATTTCAGTCGGTCATCGTTTTGAACAAGCAAAACATTCAGATGACATGGGTATTACGGCTTCTGAAGTAACAATAGACTTCTCTAAAGCGCAAGCTTTCAAAGACAGTGTCGTTAAGAAATTAACTGGTGGCGTTGAAGGTTTATTAAAAGGTAATAAAGTTGAAATCGTTCGCGGTGAAGCTTACTTTGTTGATACAAACACAGTTCGTGTAATGGACGAAAACTCAGCACAAACTTATAAATTCAAACATGCGATTATTGCAACTGGCTCACGCCCAGTTGAGATTCCATCATTCAAGTTCTCTAAACGTGTGTTAAGTTCAACAAGCGCTTTAGCTCTTGGAGAGATCCCTGGTAAATTAGTCGTTATCGGTGGCGGTTATATCGGAACTGAATTAGGAACTGCTTTTGCAAACCTAGGTTCTGAAGTAACAATCATTGAAGGTGGCGGCGATATTTTAGCTGGTTTCGAAAAACAAATGACTCAAATCGTTAAAAAAGGCTTGAAGAAAAAAGGTGTCAATGTTGTTGTAAAAGCATCAGCAAAAGGCGTTGAAGAATCAGATTCAGGCGTAACAGTTACGTACGAAGCAGGCGGAGAAGAGAAAAAAGTCGAAGCTGATTATGTATTGGTAACAGTTGGCCGTCGTCCAAACACGGATGAAATGGGTCTTGAAGAAATCGGCCTTAAAATGGGCGAACGCGGCTTGATCGAAGTTGACAAGCAAGTTCGTACAAACATCGAAAACATTTTTGCAATTGGAGACGTAGTTTCAGGACCTCAACTTGCACACAAAGCTTCTTATGAAGGTAAAGTGGCAGCTGAAGTTATCGCTGGGCAAACTTCTGTAGTGGATTATTTAGCAATCCCTGCTGTATGTTTCACAGATCCTGAACTTGCAACAGTTGGTTTAAATGAAGAACAAGCTAAAAAAGAAGGCTTTGAAGTAACGGCTGGGAAATTCCCATTCGGTGCTAACGGTCGTGCTTTGGCATTGAACGCAACAGACGGTTTCGTGAAACTTGTTTCCCGTAAATCTGATGGTTTGTTGTTAGGTGCTCAAATCGTAGGTCAGGGCGCTTCTGATATGATTGCTGAACTTGGTTTGGCAATTGAAGCGGGTATGACGGTAGAAGACATTGCTATGACTATTCATGCACATCCAACATTGGGCGAAATCTCAATGGAAGCTGCTGAAGTAGTAATGGGTCATCCAATTCATATCATTACGAAATAAGGTAATACTAGAGTCGTACAGGGCAACCTGTACGGCTTTTTTTGTCGTTTATGGAAAGATAGTGGGAAAACATGCTAAAATTACAATCGAAAGGGTCACGGTGATACAGCATGAAATACACAAAATTAATGAGTATGAGTTTATTAGTATTAATGTTGGCAGCATGTGGGGACGAAGAAACGAAGACACCTACCTCAGCGCCTACACAACAGGAAGTCGATGAAGAAGTTGGAGAAGTTGAAGAAGATAAAGGTAATGAAGAAGTTAATGAAGCAAATGAAGCAGAAGTTTCTGAGGAAGAAACTGCACCAGCAGAACCGCTCTATACATTGAATGAAGCCAATTGGTCGTTCAAACCAATTGCTAATGCGCCTTCCAAAGTTGTACTTTTGACCATTGATGACGCCCCAGACAAGCGTTCACTTAAAATGGCAAAAACATTAAAATCTTTGAATGCACCTGCCATTTTCTTTGTGAATGGACACTTTTTGGATAGTGATGAAGAAAAGGCGGTATTAAAAGAAATACATAACATGGGCTTTGCTATTGGAAATCATACGCAAACGCATGCAGATTTGAAAAAACTCACTGAAGAAGAACAGCGTGCAGAAATCATGCAAGTAAGTGAAACTATCGAAGCTATTATCGGGGAGAAACCTAAGTTCTTCAGGGCCCCATTCGGATCAAACACTGATTTCAGTAAAGCTTTGGTAAAAGAACAAGGCATGCTTTTGATGAATTGGACATACGGCTACGACTGGGAATCAAAATATCAGGATGCCAATGCTTTGAAAGATATAATGGTCAACTCGGAGTATTTGACGAACGGTGCGAACTTATTAATGCACGACCGAGTATGGACCGCCGAGGCCCTTGGTGGGATTGTGGAAGGTTTACGTGCAAAAGGATACGGCATGATTGATCCTGCGACAATTCAAGGTGTAACAGGGCAATAATGACCTACAAATAAGAAAAGGCTGAGCGCTCCTATTCAGAGGAGTCTCAGCCTTGTTGCATTAATAGAAAGCTTTATGTTCTTTAATGACACGAATCAACTTCAATTCGTCGTCTTCAGGACCTTGAACTGGTAAGCCCGCTTCGATATTCATATGAATATAGGCGATATTATCTTCCGTAATAATTTCCCCAGGAATGAAAATAGGAATACCAGGTGGATATACCATAATAAATTCAGCGGAAATACGTCCTACAGATTCTGCAAACGGTACAACTTCAGTTGTTGCATAAAATGCATCTCGAGGCGTCATGGCTAAACGTGGAATATCTGGCATGGTTACAAAAGCTTCCACGATTTCAGCTTCATCTTCGAATGATTGGGACATGCGCTGAAGAGCATTGACGAGCAAGTTCAATTCTTTTTTGGAATCTGCAATCGTCACAATGCAGAGTATATTATATAAATCGGATAATTCAACTTCAATGTTTGCTTTCTCTCGCAACCATTCTTCGGCTTGATGACCTGTAATCCCTAAATTTTTGACACTGATTAATAATTTTGTAGGATCCATATCGTATGTTGCAGAAGTGCGTAAAATTTCTTCGCCCACACATCGTAAGTTTGGAATTTGATTGATTCGCTTACGTGTATCTTTTGCCAATCGAATGGTCGTTGTTAATAAGTCATGACCATGAATAGCTAATTGGCGTCTCGCAGTATCGAGAGAAGCCAAAATCGGATACGATGTAGAAGTTGTAGTTAGCATAGACAAAATGGATTGAACACGCTTAGGAGAAACTAAACCTTCCCGAACATTCAATACTGAGCTTTGTGTCATCGAACCTCCCAGTTTGTGAACGGAAGTAGCAGCCATATCCGCACCTGCAGCCATCGCTGAGACAGGTAAAGATTCATGGAAATGGATGTGGACACCATGTGCTTCATCCACCAATACCGGAATATTACGATTGTGGGATATTTCTACAATGCGTGCCAAATCAGCAGCAATGCCGAAATAAGTTGGGTTGATCACAAGTACAGCTTTTGCATCTGGATGAGCATCCAAAGCTTTTTCAACCGATTCAGCAGATATACCGTGTGAAATGCCAAGTTCTGGATCCACTTCTGGGTGGATGAATACTGGAATTGCACCTGCAAAGACAATTGCAGACATGATGGATTTGTGAACATTGCGTGGTACCAGAATTTTATCGCCAGGACCGACAACACTTAAAATCATTGTCATGATTGCACCACTGGTTCCTTGAACAGAGAAAAATGTAAAGTCGGCACCAAAAGCTTCGGAAGCTAATTCCTGAGCTTTTTTAATCGCACCTTTTGGTGAATGCAAATCATCAAGTGGAGCAATATTAATTAAGTCTATGGAAAGAATGTTATCGCCTACGAATTCACGAAAAGCAGGATCAACACCATTTCCTTTTTTATGACCGGGAATGTGAAATTGAATAGGATGTCGGTTGCGATGCTTCAGCAAGACATCAAATAAAGGGGTTTCTAACTGAGACAATGGTCGTACCACCTCAACTTTCTTAATGACAGCATCCAAGAAGTCCTGAACACCGATTGAAAATGAAAAACAAGTGAATTATAGCATTTAGAACTGCAGATGACCATAAATATTAGAGGAATTTCGACAATAAAATCGAATATAATACAATTAATTAATTAGGGGGAATTGAAAAATGAACTGGCAAACACGGATTACGGACTTATTACATATTAAATACCCAATCATTCAAGGTGGACTTGCCTACCTTGCCTATGCAGATTTGGCAGCAGCTGTTTCGAATGCTGGCGGCCTTGGTCAGATAACGGCAATGAGCCTGGAATCACCAGAGGCACTTAGAAAAGAAATACATAAAGTACGAACAATGACCGATCAGCCATTCGGTGTAAACTTTGCAATTGGTGAACAGGGACGGCCGTTTTCGCATATGCTTGAAGTTGCCATAGAGGAGAAGGTACCTGTCGTGTCAATGACTGGAGGGAATCCGACACCGATTTTTGATCAACTAAAGGGAACCGATATAAAAAAACTCGTGCTGGTTGCTGCTACAAGACAAGCACAAAAAGCAGAAGAACTCGGTGCTGATGCTGTAATGGTTGTGGGCCAGGAAGGTGGAGGGCATTTGGGCCGCGATGATGTTGGAACAATGGTGCTTGTACCGCGTGTTGTGGATGCTGTGTCCATTCCTGTCATCGCTTCAGGTGGAATAGGGGACGGCAGAGGTTTAATGGCAGCACTTGCTCTAGGAGCTGAAGGAATTGAAATGGGTACTCGGTTCATTGCGACCAAAGAATGCGTACATGCCTCAGATGTTTATAAGCAAGCATTAGTAGATAGTTCTGAAACTGGCACGACTGTTATCAAACGCTCGATAGGCGCACCTGCTCGCGCATTGATCAATCCGTGGACGGAAAAAATCCGTGAAATTGAAGCTGTGACTCCTACTTACGAGGCTTTAAAAGAGTATATTAGTGGCGAAGCAAACAAACAATATATTTATAAAGGTGATGCTTCACATGGTTTTGGTTGGGCTGGACAAGTATCCGGATTGATTGATGATGTCCCATCTGTGGAACAACTAATTTCTAGAATGATTTCACAAGCGGAAGACTTCCGCGTAAAATGGAATTAAAGAAAGGGTGAAAAAAACATGAGTTTTTCATATCCATTTTCAAAAGATTGGTCGACGGAAGAGATTATTGCCGTTGTTCAATTTTTTGAAGTCATAGAATACGCATATGAACAAGGCGTAAACCGAGAAGTATTGATGGAAAAATATAGACGATTCAAAGACGTGGTTCCTTCAATGGCAGAAGAGAAAACCTACTTCAGAGAATTCGAAAAAGAAAGCGGATATATTTGTTATCCAATCATCAAAAAAATGAAAGAGACAACTAAAGGCGCAATTATAAAAGGAACAGGGAAATAATCCCCTGTTCCTTTCAGACTGTAGTCAAACAAAAAATGAGTGAATATAACTGTATACTATTGAAAAAGAGCCTATGCAAGAAAATGTTGATTTCCATTACGGCGGACGCGTTTCGCGGGCACGGCTTCAGTCTCCTCGTCACTAGAAAAACCGGTGCTCCTGTTTCTGCATCGCTCTGCTAGCTTCGAAACATGAAAGTGCGTTGCATCGCTCTGCTAGCTTCGAAACATGAAAGTGCGTTGCATCGCTTCGCTAGCTTCGTCGCAAACGAATAGTGCAAACTTACATTTGCACTATCCGTTTCCTGCGGGGTCTTTAGCTCGTGCTGTTCCCGCTGAAAAGATTGGGACCAAAGGCATATTTGGTCCTAATCTTTGCGACGAGTAAGCGCAGGAGCAGTTGTTTTCCGCCGCCTCCACTCCAATCAAAAGAAATTGCTTCTGTAAGCTGTCTCTGCAAAATATATAAGTTAGAAGGTGGTTGGCTATTTCTGAAGACTCCTGCGGAAAAACGAAATAAGTTAGACCCCACAGGTTCAGCTGTCATAGACAGCTGAGCCGAGGAGGCTAGCGTTTCGTCCGCGGAAAGCGAAAGCAATAGCCGACCACAATCTATTTCGATAGATTGCAAAAAATAAGAACTCAATTTTTATACTTTTATATTAATTATTATTCTTTTGTCAACAAGCTGAAAGGAACAGGGAAATAATCCCCTGTTCCTTTATTTACTCGTAGTATTCTCTTGTTCATCGTACGCAACGCCTTCGTGACCAACATCCTGTTGGTCCGAGGAGGCTTGCCTGTTCGTCCGCGGAAAGGGAGCAGATTCCCTCATTTATTATAGGCTTTGTTAAACTATCATCCTATTGATTATTATCTATACGAGCTAGCCGCAAAAGGACATATGTAAATATGTTAAGTTATTTTTTCACCATCACATGATAAATTGGTAGTAATGCTTCGAACGTTTCTTCTGCAAATGAAGCAAATTCTTCTGCTGACATTTCAATTGCCTTTTCGCTAGGCAGGTGGCGGCCGACTAAAAACTCAGCTTTTTTGACATCATGCAACCTCGTCAACAGTGAGGGCAATTGTTCTTTATGAGCACCTTTGAGTTGAATTGCTTCTGGCGACATGTGGTCTCCGGAAATGATAAAGTCCTGAGGTAGTTTTTTAAATAAACTTTTCTTTTTCAATAATCTCTCGGCTATTTGTACTTTATCGGGTGCTTCATAAATGATAGCCAAGATAATGAACACATGCGTCCCCCATAAACCGATTTGAAAATGGGGAAGAGCTTTATAACCGCGTTTATATGGTGCGAATGCCACCCATGAATCCTTGGGCGGATTAACGGATCGTCTGGCGTGTTTAGCGACATGCGGATAGAATTCATCGCCCGTTTTACTTGAAAAGAATGATGCATATGTATGACCGAATGCTTCGAACTTTGGTCGGACTTTTTCAATCAAAGCTTGCATACGATGTTCTAATCCTTCTATCTGAAAGACCTCAAAATCTTCACTTTCCCACTTATATTTCATCTTTTTTTCCACCTTTCGTACTTCGTATGTTTAGTTTAATCAAAAAATGGGAAAAAATCTTGTAAGTAAGCTTTTTGAAGTTGACAAAACCAGCTTCGTGCCATATTGTATAAAAAACATTCTGAATATTTAGATAAAAGAAAAGGGGTGTAAGACATGAAACAAGTTGTCCACATCATTCGTAAAGAGGATGTTGAGAAAAAAATGATTTTCGGATTAAAATTAGAGCTTGACTATGAACTTGCCTCTTTGTACGATGCGATGCAAGAAAAAAATCAAGCGGAAATCGACAAGAGCAAAGTAAGGCTTGGCGAAATTCATAAGCAACTTAAGGCTCTCCATGCTTTACATTAGTGAAATAACCAGTCCTTATACGTAAGCAGACCTGATCGTCTATTTCTGACATCAGGTCTTTTTTTGTTTATAATTGAAAGAGAATGATTTGGAAAGGCGGCTAATCCATTGGAACTTCAACAACTCGATCGCTATGCAAAAGCATTAATAAAAGAAGCAGGCAGAAAGATTCGTCACTCATTGACAAATGAATTGGTTATAGAATCTAAAGTGGATGCCAATGATTTGGTAACCAATATGGATAAAGAAATCGAACAATTTTTCATTCAGCATATCCGAAAAGATTACGCAGGCCACTCTATTTTAGGGGAAGAAGGTTTCGGTGATGCCCTTCAATCATTGGAAGGCTACGTATGGATGTTGGATCCTATAGACGGAACGATGAATTTTATTCATCAACAACGGAATTTTGCCATATCATTAGGGATTTATAAAGATGGCATCGGACTTTTCGGTTACATATATGATGTCATGCATGACGAATTATACAGTGCACAAAAAGGGCATGGAGCCTATTTAAATGATGAACCGCTTCCGATGTTGGGAGCCACTACGATTTCCAAAGCAATTATTGGAATGAATGCGAGTTGGGTAGTACCGAATCGTCATGTTGACAATGAAGGTCTTATACGATTGGTCAAAGATGTACGCGGAATCCGTTCATATGGGTCTGCAGCGCTAGAACTTGCGTATGTTTCCACAGGACGTATTGATGCATACATGTCCATGAGACTCTCGCCGTGGGATGTTGCGGGAGGGGTTGTCATTGCTGAAGAAGTTGGCGCGATTGCCACTAATTTAAAAGGACAACCGTTAAAGTTTTTAGGACAAGATACATTTATTGTTGCACGCCAAAGTTTGCACGATTCATTAATTGAGAATTATATTACGCTTAAATAAAGGTTATTTAATAAAATGCATTTAGGAGCATTGCTTAAAATAGCCAAATAAAAAGGAAGGAACGGTGTAAATCCATTCCTTCCTTCCTTTAAATATTATTCGCAACGTAGTGTTTTTATAATGTTCCTTCGTCACGCATTTTCTTTTTGGTTTTAAAACCGAATCCCATAACAAGGATCAATATTGCAATACTGGCGAATATACCGATTACACTGCGTAAACCAACAGATATTCCAATTGCAAACATCGATAATAAAGCTAGTAGGGAATATAGTACAAATACCCATTTTATATTTTTCACAAAGTACCCTCCACAAAAGCGATAATATTCTTACAATTCTAAATCAGACAAATAGTAACAACATGTGCTATAATAACACAGTTAAGGACTCGAAAAAAGAATATGGAGTGAAACAATGACTAATTTACGTCAAGACTTAAGAAACATTGCAATTATTGCCCACGTTGACCATGGTAAAACAACTTTAGTTGACCAATTATTAAAACAATCCGGTACTTTCCGTTCAAATGAACATGTGGACGAGCGTGCAATGGATTCAGGTGATATCGAGCGCGAACGCGGTATTACAATTCTTGCTAAAAACACAGCGATTCAATATAAAGATGTGAAAATCAACATTCTTGATACACCTGGACACGCTGACTTTGGTGGAGAAGTTGAACGTATCATGAAAATGGTAGACGGTGTTCTACTTGTTGTGGATGCTTATGAAGGTTGTATGCCACAAACTCGTTTCGTATTGAAAAAAGCATTGGAACAAAACTTGCAACCAATCGTAGTTGTAAACAAAATTGACCGTGACTTTGCTCGTCCTGAAGAAGTAGTGGACGAAGTTCTTGAACTTTTCATTGAATTGGAAGCAAACGACGATCAATTGGAATTCCCTGTTATTTTCGCATCAGGTATGAACGGTACTGCAAGTCTTTCATCAGTTGCTGCAGAGCAAGATGAAAACATGCAAGTACTTTATGATGCAATCATCGAACACATCCCATCTCCAGTAGATAACAAAGAAGAGCCTCTTCAATTCCAAGTATCTCTTCTTGACTACAACGATTATGTTGGCCGTATCGGTATCGGTCGTGTATTCCGTGGAACGATGGAAGTGGGACAACAAGTTTCACTAATGAAGCTTGACGGCAAAATGAAAAACTTCCGTGTTACTAAAATGTTTGGTTTCATGGGTCTGAAACGTGTGGAAATCCAAAAGGCTTCTGCTGGTGATTTGATTGCCGTTTCTGGTATGGAAGACATTAACGTTGGTGAGACGGTTTGTCCTACTGAGCATCCTGAAGCATTACCAATTTTACGTATTGATGAGCCAACTCTTCAAATGACGTTCCTAGTGAACAACAGTCCATTTGCTGGCCGTGAAGGTAAATGGGTAACATCTCGTAAAATTGATGAGCGTCTTCAATCTCAACTTGAAACAGACGTATCTCTTCGCGTAGATCCAACTGACTCTCCTGATGCATGGGTTGTATCTGGTCGTGGGGAATTACATTTATCAATCCTGATTGAAAACATGCGTCGTGAAGGTTTCGAATTACAAGTTTCTAAACCAGAAGTTATCGTTCGTGTTATCGATGGTGTTCGTTGTGAGCCGGTTGAACGCGTACAAATTGATGTCCCAGAAGAGCATGTTGGTTCAATTATTGAATCAATGGGTGAACGTAAAGGCGAAATGCTTGATATGGTCAACAATGGTTCTGGTCAAGTACGCTTGATCTTTATGGTTCCTGCTCGTGGATTGATTGGATACACTACTGAATTCATGACGTTAACTCGTGGATACGGAATCATCAACCACACATTCGATAGCTACCAACCGATGCAAAAAGGTCGCGTAGGTGGACGTAGTAAAGGTGTTCTTGTGGCAATGGCTACAGGACAAGCATCTGAGTACGGAATTCTAGGAATTGAAGACCGCGGTACAATTTTCGTTGAACCAGGTACTGATATTTATGAAGGTATGATCGTTGGAGAACATACTCGTGATAACGACTTAACTGTTAATATTACGAAAATGAAAGCTGCCAATAACATCCGTTCTGCAAACAAAGAAGCGACAACTACACGTAAAAAACCACGTATCATGACGTTGGAAGAATCACTTGAATACCTAAACGATGATGAGTACTGTGAAATCACACCTCAATCAATTCGTTTACGTAAAAAAGTTCTTGATAAAAACGAACGTGAACGTGTTACAAAAAAAGCTAAAACAGCAGAAAATAATTAATCGTAATGGAAAGAGGTTGAGAAATCTTGGAAGAACAGCAATTTGTCTATGACAATATGTACCCAGTTGCGCGTTTCCTTTATGAAATCCTTCCCAACTACGATGTGGCAGGGTACGCTTTGTACCTTGTCATCTTCTTGCTATCAGCGGTAGTATACAAATTAGGATTTGCCAAAAAATTAAGAGTTGGTCAAAACATCGTGATTTACTTATTCTTGTTAATCGGATGTATCATGCTTACTTTTTTAGCTTTCTTCCTGCCAATAGTAGAAGGATTAGTTATCGCCGCAATGATATTAATTTTGTATAAAATTCGTTTGCATAATGAAAAAAAGAGAAGCGCTAGCGCAAGCTAGTGCTTCTCTTTTTTTTATATAACATGGGAAGTATCCATACATAAAACAAATGTGCGAGAGTCCAATACGCAAATGCATGCCAATCATCCCATTCAGGGACGTCTTTAATAGCAAGTTCACTTAGTAGAAAATATAAGCCAAAGGTCGGTAAACAAAGGGAAAAACTGAGTAACCATAGTTTTGGAAGACTAACTTCTACATGGAACCGATCCACAAGTCCAACAAAGACAAACGCGATGACAATAGAGATGAGTACATGAAACAAGAATTCAATCGTTTCAGTCAAATGTACTTCACCGATAAATGGAATGAAGTCAACATTCAGTAATAAAGTATAGACATTAATATTCGTTACAGATTGAATAAACTTCATTAAAAGTCCCAATAATATCCCGCTTAATATGCCAATGTAAAGAGAATTGACGAAACGAGGGAAGGTGAGCATTAGAAATCTTCTTCAATTCTGCGTGAGCTTTTATAAAAAACAAAGTCACCAGTTGCCAATCTAGCTTGTGTTTTTTCTTCTATACGCTCGTGGCAGGGATCACACATATACGTATGAATTGGTCGATTGCGCAATTTTTTTGCTTGTGGTGAATCATCAGGCAATTGGTTGATGGTATCACAAATGACACATTTTACACGCATCGAAACGACCTCCTAATCTACTCGTACTGCTTGTACATGCTTGATGGGATTTTCCAAGTTGGATCCATCTGCAAGAAGGACATAAACAGGGCCATCCTCATTTAAAGGTTTGCCATCCTGGCTATACTTGAAAATCAGTGAATCTGCTTGTTCTAAGGTGAAAGAATGTTCTTCGCCATTCTCAGTTTCAATAACTACTGATTTTGCGTTTTTATTCACTTCAGCATTTTTCAGAAAATGTTTTAAGTATATACCAAAAGTTCCTGTCAGGATTTTTGTCTTCTCGTATTTCTTCTCGGTTTTCAACGTTGGAGGATAAGTAGCACCTTCCATGATTTCCCGTGACCAATGAGCTGACATTTTTTTTGTGTATTCATCCAACTCGTTTTTTTCGAGTTGCTGTTCCGTGAAAAACGTTTTTAAGTCAATGCGTCGATCATCAAAAATCCATACACTTGGGTCTAAAGTTATTTTAAATTCCACATTCCCTTTAATAGGTATTATCGTTTCCATTCTATTGGTGCCTCCTTGCATGCTGCGTTTCTTCTACTAGTATAACGCTTTGCCTATAGGTAAAAAAGAATTAAGTTCGGAAAGATTCACTGTGGAAGCGATACTTGCATTTTTGTCACTAGAAAGATACACTTTATTAAGACTATATTAGGTGATGGGGGCGTCCTCATGGATACTAAATCTCAGCAATCGTACCAGCAGAAAGCTATGGATTTATTAAAAGCTGATGCAGAAAAAATAGCAAAATTAATTAAGGTTCAAATGGACCATTTGACGATGCCGCAATGCCCACTTTACGAAGAAGTCTTGGATACCCAAATGTATGGTTTATCTAAAGAAATTGATTTCGCTGTAAAATTAGGGCTTATTGAGCGTGAAGAAGGAAAGTTGCTTCTTTCGACACTTGAAAAAGAATTATCTGTATTGCACGATGCTTATACAGAGAAATAAGTAAAAAACTCAAACTCAACATGTGTTTGAGTTTTTTTGCTAGAAAAAAAGAAAAAGAGGTTTAAAATGATCCCATACATCAAGCGATATGCCAAAAACTTCGATTATCCATTATTTATTACATATATGTTTTTATGTCTGTTCGGTCTCGTAATGATATACAGCGCGAGCATGGTTTGGGCCGTCAATCGATACGATTTCGAGCCGGATCACTTTTACAAGAAACAAATACTAAACTTAGTTTTATCGGTCCCAGTATTTTTAGTAGGGGCTTTATTTCCATACAAACATTACCGCAAGAAGCCGATGATGATTGCCATGCTGGTTGTTATGTTCACCTTATTGGTGGCAGTTCATTTTGTCGGCTATGCTGCTGGTGGTTCTAAGAGCTGGATTGATCTTGGATTTGGGAACATTCAGCCTTCCGAGTTTGCAAAAATAATTATGGTGCTATATTTTGCCGGTGTATTTGCAAATAAAGCGAGAAAAGGTCCCATTGATAGTTTTAACCAATCTATTGCCCCGCCAGTAACAGTACTTGTTATGGCCGTTGCCTTGGTATTGAGTGAAGTAGATATGGGTTCAGCCATGATCATCTTTTTTACGGCAATTTCTGTCATGGCCGCAAGTGGTATTCGAATCCGGACATTTGTGAAAATTAGTGGCATAATCGTTGGCGCACTTGCTTTGATTACACCAATTTTGTATTTAGCACGTGATAAATTTATTACTGAACGTCGACTTGGACGTATTGAGGCTTTCCTGAATCCTTTTGAATATGAACAAGGCTTTGGATACCAAGTGGTAAATGGTTATTTGGCTATCGGTGCAGGGGGGCTGAAAGGTCTCGGACTTGGACAGTCGGTACAGAAACTGGGTTATTTACCGGAGCCCCAGACAGACTTCATCATGGCCATCATTGCAGAGGAACTTGGATTAGTTGGCGTGCTAATTGTTATCGGTGGTCTTGGGTTTATTGTATTGCGTGCATTGGTTATTGCTTTAAGAGCAGAGGATCCGCATGCGCGTATGATTGCCGCAGGTTTTGCGAGTATCATAGGATTCCAGACTTTTATCAATTTAGGTGGCTTGCTTGGTCTCATTCCATTAACAGGCGTGCCATTACCATTTATAAGTTATGGCGGAACTTCTGTTATTTTGTTATCGTTAGCTATGGGCATACTGTTAAATGTGTCTATGTTTGTCAAATACGAAAAAACGCGAAGCTAAGGAGTGTCGTCTCATTATGAAAACGATTCAGAAGATATTAGTAGCTAACCGCGGAGAAATTGCTATTCGCATTTTCCGTGCTTGTACCGAATTAAACTTGCGTACCGTATCGATTTATTCAAGAGAAGATAGTGTTTCTTTTCATCGATACAAAGCAGACGAATCGTATTTAGTAGGAGATGGAAAGAAACCAATCGATGCCTATCTGGACATCGAAGGCATTTTACAGATTGCAAAAACAAGTGGAGCAGATGCGATTCATCCTGGATATGGATTTTTATCTGAGAACGTGGAATTTGCGAGACGTTGTGAAGAAGAAGGGATTATTTTTATCGGTCCTACTTCAGCTCATTTGGACATGTTTGGCGACAAAGTCAAAGCACGAGAACAAGCTGTTCTTGCTGGCATCCCAGTAATACCAGGAAGTGACGGACCTGTTCAATCCGTTCAGGAAGTAAAAGATTTCGGTGAAGCAAATGGCTATCCTTTAATGATCAAAGCATCCTTAGGTGGCGGCGGTCGAGGTATGCGTGTTGTTCCCACTGCACAAGACTTAGAGTCGGCTTACGAACGTGCAAAATCAGAGGCGAAAGCAGCGTTTGGATCGGATGAAGTCTATGTAGAGAAATTTGTAGATAAACCGAAACACATAGAAGTTCAAATTCTTGGGGATAAGCATGGCAATTTGGTTCACTTGTATGAACGTGATTGTTCGATTCAGCGAAGACATCAAAAAGTAGTGGAAATCGCCCCATCCAATTCCATAACAAAAGAATTGCGCGACCGCATTTGTGATGCCGCGGTTCAATTAATGAATAATGTTCAGTACATAAATGCAGGCACAGTTGAATTTTTAGTTGCAGGTGATGAGTTTTACTTCATCGAAGTGAATCCGAGAATTCAAGTAGAACATACGATTACCGAAATGATTACCGGTATCGATATCGTTCATACCCAAATTCACATAGCAGATGGATCATCTTTATTTGAAGAAGAAATTGGCATGCCGTTGCAACAAGACATTCCACTTTTCGGATTCGCTATTCAATCCCGTGTGACAACCGAAGATCCTTTAAATCAGTTTATGCCCGACACCGGGAAATTGATGGTATACCGATCTGGTGGTGGATTTGGGGTGCGTCTCGATGCAGGGAATGGTTACCAAGGGGCTGTGATTTCCCCATATTATGACTCGCTACTTGTCAAAGTATCGACATGGGGAAAAACGTTTAAAGAAGCAGCCGCTAAAATGGATCGAAACTTACAGGAATTCCGTATCAGAGGTATAAAAACGAATATTCCTTTTTTAGAAAATGTAGTAAAACATAAAAACTTCTTAACAGGAAATTTCAATACCAGCTTTATTGATTCCACACCGGAATTGTTCCTCTTCGCAACCCGAAAAGATAGAGGGACAAAGCTACTGAATTATATCGGTAATGTGACAGTGAATGGTTTCCCCGGTATCGAAAAAGCATCAAAACCTGTGTTTGTCTTGCCAAGAAAACCACAAATAGATTTGCTTGTTCCGCCTACTGCGGGTACTAAACAAATTCTTAATGAACGTGGAGCAGAGGGACTAGTCAAGTGGATACATGAACAAAAAGATGTTTTGGTGACAGACACTACGTTCCGTGATGCACACCAATCATTGCTTGCAACACGCGTCCGTTCTCATGATATGTATGAAATTGCAGAGCAGTCGGCAAGAGCCATGCATGATGCGTTTTCATTTGAAATGTGGGGTGGTGCCACATTTGACGTTGCATATCGATTCCTTAAGGAAAATCCATGGGATCGACTCATTAAAATGCGTGAAATGATTCCAAATGTGTTGTTGCAGATGCTGATTCGTGGGGCAAATGCTGTGGGTTATAAAAACTACCCTGACAATGTTATCCGTGAATTTGTACAGACATCAGCAGAAGCGGGAATCGATGTTTTCCGCGTATTTGATAGTTTAAACTGGATCAAAGGGATGGAAGTGGCCATTGATGCAGCTCGACAATCAGGCAAAATAGCGGAGGCGGCAATTTGTTATACGGGTGATATTTTAGATGACAGTCGTGACAAATATACGGTCGCTTATTACAAAGAAATGGCAAAAGAATTGGAAGCAGCAGGTGCACATATTTTAGCCATTAAAGATATGGCTGGTTTACTGAAACCCGAAGCAGCATACCGATTAATTTCAGAATTAAAAGACACAGTTTCACTTCCGATTCATTTGCATACACATGATACAAGTGGCAACGGGATTTACTTGTACGGCAGAGCAATTGATGCTGGCGTAGACATCGTTGACACAGCGTTAGGAACGATGGCAGGACTGACATCCCAACCGAGCACAAATACGCTTGCGTATGCATTAAAAGGCAGTAAGCGCGAAGTGCGAACTGATATTAAAGCTTTGGAGAAACTTTCTCACTACTGGGAAGATGTACGGAAATACTACCAGGATTTCGAGTCTGGCATGATGAGTCCACATTCTGAAATTTATGTCCATGAAATGCCGGGTGGTCAGTATTCCAATTTGCAACAACAAGCGAAAGCAGTTGGCTTGGGTGAGCGTTTTGAAGAAGTAAAAGATATGTATTCAACCGTTAACTTGATGTTTGGTGATGTTGTCAAAGTTACGCCTTCATCAAAAGTTGTCGGTGATATGGCGCTCTTCATGGTTCAAAATGATTTAACGGAAGAAACGGTACTTACCCGAGGACAAACGATTGATTTCCCTGATTCAGTAATCGAGTTCTTCCAAGGATATATTGGACAGCCTTACGGAGGGTTCCCGAAAGAACTGCAACAGGTAATCTTAAAAGGACGAGAAGCGATTACAGTGCGCCCAGGTGAATTGTTGGAACCAGTCAATTTCGATAAGCTGAAAGAAGAGCTTTTCCATAAATTGAGTCGTCCGGTTACAAGTCATGAAGTACTGGCATATGCGTTGTATCCAAAAGTGTTCGATGAATTCTCGGATATTGTGAAGAAATTTGGTGATGTTTCCGTATTGGATACGCCAACCTTCTTGTACGGTATGCGCTTAGGTGAAGAAATCCAAGTGGAAATTGAGAAAGGTAAAACGTTACTCGTAAAACTAGTATCGATCAGCCAACCTCATTCGGACGGAAATCGCGTCCTTTATTTTGAATTGAATGGACAGCCAAGGGAAGTCATCATCCAGGACTTGACGATTGAATCGGATATTACACAAAAACCGAAAGCGGACGTCGGTAACCCTGATCATATTGGTGCTACGATGCCAGGAACTGTATTAAAAGTAGTAATAGATAAGGGTAGTCGAGTAAAGCGTGGAGATCATTTGCTTATTACTGAAGCGATGAAAATGGAAACAACTGTCCAGGCTCCGTATGACGGTGTTGTGAAAGAAATTCACGTCACTACCGGATCTTCTATTACAACGGGCGATTTGTTGATTGAAATGGAAAAAGAGTTGATTTAACACGATTCTGTTGATTATCGTACATTTGCCCTAGCATTGATAAAAATCAACATTAAAAGGGTATCAGCTTCGACCGTTAACTGTCGAAGCTGATGCCTTTTCTTATATCTATCTATACTAATTCCATTTCTATCGAAAAAAGCAGTTCCGCATGTACGCGGAACTGCTTTTAAAGTGATGTTTTTTTAGAACGGCTACGAGATAGGAGCAAAATCATATAACATAGCAATCCAAATAGTAGTGTGATGAGTAGAGAATGTAGTAAAGCGAAGAATAAGTTCAGCCTTGTCAACACTACTAGCATACCTGATATGACTTGAAGTGAGACGATAACAAACGCAATAATCCACCCATAAGATAAAACTCGTTGGTCTCTATAATTCTTGAATGCATGCCATGCTATGAACCCAATCCAGAGGAAAATTAGTCCGGCCGCTGTACGATGTCCCATTTGCACCCATTCATAAAGGTTGGCTGGTAAAGAGAAATCTCCGTTACGACACATTGGCCAATCCGCACAGATTAAGCCTGAATCTGTATGGCGAACGAGGGCACCTGTGTAAACAACTATATAGGAGTATAGGGCAACTCCTATTGTATGCCATTTCAATTTTTTCCCAATCTGCAACTTATCCGCATCAAATTTGCGATCGACTTCAAAAATCAGAAGTGTTAACAATAAAACTGAGGCGAATGATAATAAGGAAATACCAAAATGGAGGGCTAATATAAAGTCACCTTGTCCCCATAGAACTTGAGCTGCACCAATTAGCGCTTGTAAAATCAAGAAAAACATTGCCATAAAAGCTAAAAATTTTGTTTCGCGTATATGTCCCATTGCTTTCCATGACCAAACGGATAAGATCAAGATGAGAAAACCTACCGAACCAGTTACGAGACGGTGAGAAAATTCAATTAAAACTTCAGTAGTGATTTTGTCGGGAATTAATTCTCCATTGCATCCCGGCCAGTGTCTGCCGCAACCCATTCCACTTTCTGTTTTCGTCACAAGTGCTCCACCGAGAATTATGAGCAACATGCCGATTGTAGAAGCAACAGCAAACCACTTTAAGTATTTACTTTGTTGCATGAATGACACCTACTTTGTCTATACTGATCGCGAAAATGCGATACCTGCATGTTTGATAATAGCTAAGAATATGACAAAAAACAATGTTTAACAGAGAAACAACAACAGTAAGGATACCCAATTCACAAATTGTTCATAAAATATTCTCTTTCCATTCACAAAACTTTTTAGAAAATGCTTTACTATAGATATGTTGTGTCAAATTGACAGGAAACCGCTATGGCTTTTTATCGAATTTGAACTTAAATATAGAATTAGCATAAGTTTTTCGATATAGTAAGTGTAGCGGAATATGCTTACAACTTTGAAAGGGGGAGTTATCATGTCAAACGGTCGCGCGATCAATGCAAGAACTGATGCGGATCTTGAAACAACATCATTTGTTAAAGACTTTCTTGCATTGATTAAGATTGGAATTGTAAACTCAAACCTTGTGACTACGTTTACGGGATTATGGTTGGCATTTCAATTTACAAACCGTCACTTCTTAGATGAGATGGACCTCATGTTTTATACTCTTGTCGGTGCAGCATTGATTATTGCCGGTTCAGCCGCAATGAACAACTACATCGATCAGGATATAGACCCAATTATGGCGAGAACAAAATCCAGACCGACTGTGACGGGACGATTTAAACCAACTGCCGTATTGTCCGTTGCTCTGTCCTTCATGGTTGTCGGTGAGATTTTGTTATTTATGGCATCGTTTTCAGCTGGTATATGGGGACTTGCTGGTATTATCAGTTACGTTGTCCTTTATACCATGTGGTCAAAAAGAAGGCATGTGAGCAATACAATCGTCGGGAGTATATCAGGGGCTATTCCTCCAGTAATCGGATGGGCAGCAGTTGAACCTACACTTGGATGGGGTGCACTTGCATTATTCCTCATCATGTTCGCATGGCAGCCTCCACACTTTTATGCACTTGCTATGAAACGAACGGAAGAATACCGGGCGGCAGGCATTCCGATGTTGCCGGTTATTAAAGGATTTGCACATACGAAGCGCTCCATGCTTCTGTGGATTTTAGTTCTTTTCCCACTTCCATTCTTACTCATGGAACTTGGAACATGGTTCCTCGTCCTCGCTACTGTGCTTAATATTGGATGGCTCGTACTTGCACTAAAAGGCTTTAAAGCGGAAGATGATTTAAAATGGGCAAAAGGCATGTTTATCTATTCCTTAAATTACATGACCATCATTTTTGTCTCGATGATTATTTTCTCGATTTTCAGCTAACTTTTGGGATTCTTTCTTTGAATTTAGAATTCATATAGAATGGAACCACAGTCCGATTTACACATGAATACAACTACGAAAGAGGGGTTTGATTAAGCTATGATGAAAGGGCTCAAAAAGTGGCGTCTCTTTTCTCTGCTGACAGCTCTAACGGTCTTTTTGTCTGGATGCGGTGAAGAACACTTATCTACACTTACTCCAGCAGGACAAGTCGGTAGAGATCAATTGGATTTAATGTTGCTTTCAACAGGAATCATGGTACTTGTTATTGTTGTAGTAATGATTGTTTACATTCTTGCAATCGTCAAGTTCCGTCGTTCTAAAGTGGGCGAACATGTAATTCCTAAGCAAGTAGAAGGAAGTCACAAATTAGAACTTATCTGGACTATCGTTCCGATTATTTTACTATTGATTTTGACAGTTCCTACTGTAGTCTCTACATATAAATTGGCGGATGTCAGTGGTATGGATACAGTCGATGCAAAAGGCAATAAGACAGCAGTAACGGTTAACGTTAAAGCAAATCTTTACTGGTGGGAATTTGAGTATCCGGATTTAGGAATCGTTACAGCTCAAGAATTAGTAGTACCGACGCAAGAGAAAGTTTACTTTAACCTTAAAGCAGCAGATGTAAAACACTCATTCTGGATTCCTGCAGCGGGCGGTAAAATGGATACAAACGTTGAAAACCTAAACACATTCTATTTAGAATTCGACAATCCTTCAGATAGTCTTGAAGATGGTGTGTTTTATGGTAAATGTGCGGAACTTTGTGGTCCTTCACATGCCCTTATGGACTTCAAAGTAAGATCTTTAGATCGTGATGATTTCGATGCTTGGGTAGCAGACATGAAAGCATCAAAAGCAGAAGAAACGCCAGAAGGTGACGTTGCTCAGCAAGGTCAGGAAATCTTCAACACTAGCTGTATTGCTTGTCATGCTGTATCAGGTGCAGGCACAACTGGTGGTGTAGGTCCTAACTTAGCAACTTTTGGAGATCGCAACCGAGTAGCTGGTTTCATGGAACAAACTGATGAAAACGTTAAGGCATGGATTAATGATCCTGAAGAGCATAAACCAGGTAACTTGATGCCTCAACCTGAAGATTTACCTAATAGAAATGGTAAAGAATTTACAGATCAAGAGCTCACAGCTCTGACAGAATACTTAATGGGACTATCTGTAGAAGATTAATCTTCTACAGAATGACAAGAAGGAGGTTAAAGTTGTGAGTTCAATCGCACAGAAAAAAGGCGTTGGTGCCACTCTTTGGGACTATTTAACAACAGTCGATCATAAGAAAATTGCCATCCTTTACCTCATTACCGGTGGATTCTTCTTTATCGTCGGCGGTATCGAGGCTATGCTTATACGTATACAACTAGCACAACCTGACAATGATTTTGTGAGTGCAGGTCTTTTCAATCAAATTATCACGATGCATGGTACAACCATGATCTTCCTGGCTGCCATGCCATTGTTATTAGGCTTTATGAATGCAGTTATGCCACTTCAAATCGGTGCGCGTGACGTTGCTTTCCCATTCCTAAACTCTTTAGGTTTCTGGTTATTCTTCTTCGGAGGAGTATTCCTTAACTTATCTTGGTTCTTGGGAGGAGCACCTGATGCAGGATGGACTTCATATGCATCGCTTTCATTAGCTTCACCGGGTCATGGGATTGACTTTTATGCTTTAGGTCTATTCATTTCCGGTTTTGGTACATTAATCGGAGGTATTAACTTCCTAGTTACAATTATCAACATGCGTGCACCAGGTATGACTTACATGCGTATGCCATTGTTCACTTGGACAACTTTTGTTGCATCAGCATTAATTCTATTCGCTTTCCCACCATTGACGATTGGGATCATTTTCATGATCGTTGACCGTATGTTCGGAGGAAACTTCTTTGATCATACAATGGGTGGTAATACTATTATTTGGGAGCATTTATTCTGGATCTTCGGACATCCTGAAGTATATATCTTGATTTTACCTGCTTTCGGTATCTTCTCAGAAATATTCCCTACGTTCTCACGTAAACGTTTGTTTGGTTATTCAGCTATGGTCTTCGCAACTGTATTAATCGGTTTCTTAGGATTCATGGTTTGGGCACATCATATGTTTACAGTAGGTATGGGACCAACTGCTAACGCAATCTTTGCTGTTGCGACAATGGCAATCGCGGTTCCTACCGGAGTAAAAATCTTTAACTGGTTGCTTACAATGTGGGGCGGAAGTATCATCTTTACAACACCTATGCTCTACGCGATTGGGTTTATCCCATCTTTCGTTGCTGGTGGTGTAACGGGGATCATGCAAGCTGCTGCACCTCTTGATTATCAATTGCACGATTCATACTTTATTGTTGCTCATTTCCACTATGTTATTGTTGGTGGGGTAGTACTTGGATTATTAGCTGGTTTACATTTCTACTGGCCATTAATGTTCAACACGATGTTAAATGAAACACTTGGAAAAGTAACTTTCTGGTTATTCTTCATTGGTTTCCACTTAACGTTCTTTATCCAACATTTCCTAGGTTTACTTGGGATGCCACGTCGTGTGTTCACGTATGGTGCAAACCAAGGATGGGACACTTACAATCTCATCAGTTCATTAGGTGCTATTTTCATGGCAGCCGGAGTTATTGTTCTAGTGGTGAACATCATCATGACGATCGTGAAAAACGAAAAAGTTGGCCGTGATCCATGGGGGGATGGTCGTACTTTAGAATGGGCTGTTCCACAACCTGTACCTTTCTACAACTTTAAACAAACACCACTTGTTCGTGGTCTGGATACATTCTGGATTGAAAAACAAGAAGGAAATAAAGAAGGAATGACTTACGCAGAGCCAGTAGGCGATATCCATATGCCTAACAATTCATTTATTCCTGTTGTTATTTCATTTGGTCTATTCGTAGGAGCATTTGGTGCTTTATACAATGGAGAAAAATCTTGGGCAGTGCCTGTGATGTTCTTGGGATTAGCTATCACATTCGGTTCAATGATCGTTCGTTCATTGAAAGATGACCATGGATATCATGTTCATAAAGAAGATTTATTGAATGAAAAAGGGGGTAAACACTAATGGACTTAAATACTAAGTACACCCCACAATCTTGGCCGGATCATCCGGAAAATTCCACTTTGGAAGGTAAAAATAAATTTGTTGGATTTTGGCTTTTCCTTGGTGGAGAAACTGTAACATTCGCTAGTTTGTTTGCTACTTATTTGGCTTTGAAAAACAAAGGTCCAAGTGGAATGGAATTCACGACACAAGGTTTGTTTGAATTACCGTTAGTATTCATCATGACAATGTTACTTTTGACTTCATCTTTAACAAGTGTTTACGCGATGTATCACATGAAAAACTATAACTTCAAAGCAATGCAAGCATGGTTAATGGTAACAGTATTACTGGGTGCTGCATTCCTAGGCTTTGAAATTTATGAGTTTAAACATTATGTACATGAAGGATTTACTTACGGACAAAGTGCTTTCAGTTCATCTTTCTTTACACTAGTTGGAACACACGGAGCTCACGTCTTGGTTGGACTAGTATGGATTACCCTTCTTATGGTTCGAAATTCGAAGCGTGGCTTGAATCTTTATAACGCGCCTAAATTCTATTTAGCTTCTCTTTACTGGCACTTTATTGACGTAGTGTGGGTATTTATCTTCACGGTAGTATACTTGATGGGAGTGATGGGTTAAGATGGCACACGATGTACACAATCATGTAAAATCTCAAACCGAATATGAGTATAAACGTCGACGTTCTGCAAATGAGATGCGTGGACAATTGACAACGTTTGCGATTATGATTTTCTTAACTTTGATCGCATTCACGGCAGTCTATGCTGATTTCTCTCCAAATTTAGTTGCACCAATCATTTTGTTATTGGCAGCGATTCAGGTTGTTTTACAATTGTATTACTTCATGCATATGAGCCATAAAGGTCATGAAACTGCATCCATGTTTTTATACAGTGGGGTAATTGTAGGTTTCATTACCGTATTGACATTTGTTACACTTATTTGGTGGAATTAACGATCGAAGCGAGCAAGGAAAGTTTTGTTTTTCCTTGCTTGCTTTTTTTTATGGCAATTTTTTGTCGCAGATTCTAATCAGAGTGTTTACAAATTTTAGAAAATCCATGTAATTGTTTTACAAAATCAAAATTTATTTAAGCCTATTTATAAGTAGAATTACGAGATAGATTTCGAAGTGAACCGATTTCTACTCTATTTCAGTCTATTTAATCGCATTGTTCATAGTTCGTTCATTGATGTTATGGCAGATGGGATTTATAATGGGGGTACTGAAGAAAAAAGGAGCGAGTAACGATGCCTTTAAGTATATTTGGATTTCAAGCGTTATGGAGTCCGTTTTTCCTATTATTGACGCTAGTAGTTATAGGGCTTTATTTTTATATAACTTCAAAAAAACAGCATTGGTTTGAAGAGACTCAACCTGTAACTAAAAAAGAAATTACAGCTTTTGTCAGTGCCATGCTTTTGCTTTACGTAGTGAAAGGATCACCTGTTGATTTATTGAGTCATATTTTATTTTCGATGCACATGACGCAAATGGCTTTATTGTTAATGTTAGTTCCGCCATTGCTAATCGTTGGGATTCCAACATGGGTATGGCATAAAATCATCAACAATCGATTTATTAAACCCATCTTCAGATTCCTTACCAAACCTTTGTTGGCTTTAATCGTGTTCAGTGGCTTGTTCTCTATATATCATATCCCACTTATTTTGGATAATATTAAACAAAACGAGCTTTACCATTCTGTATTCAATCTCTTTTTGTTCATATCTGCCGTATTTCTTTGGTGGCCAATCATGAATAAATTAAAAGGTGAACACCAAGTACACGGATTAAGTAAAATTGGTTATATTATTGGGAGCGCCATTTTGATTACGCCTGCCTGTGCACTGATTATCTTTGCAAGTCAGCCAATGTATGCGACTTATTCAAATGGTGACGCTTGGTTAAAAGCTATGGAACTCTGTGTGCCTACATCTACATTGTCCGGATTAACTTTGTCCGGTCCAGAACTGTTTACGAATATGCCAGTAATGGAGGACCAGCAATTAGGTGGTGTCATTATGAAAATTATTCAAGAAATCATTTATGGAGTCATATTGGCTATCGTGTTCTTCCAATGGTATCGTTCAGAACAAGATAATGCAGAAGAAATTACCCAACAGGCATTACAAGATCGACAAGCATATGCAGCAAACAAATAATCAACCTTCATAAATTGGTGAGTGTTAGGAGAAAAAGAGATGAATCCACTTGTATTGCCGACTATTAGTACGTTTTTTATTGTGTTAAGCGCCGTCCTTGTTGCGATTGGTTGGGCTTTAATAAAACAAAGAAAAATTGAAGCACATAAGAAAACCATGTTTGCAGCTGCAATTGCAGCACTGACATTCTTTATTATTTATGTTTCACGAACATTGTTTATCGGAAACACAGCTTTTGGCGGACCCGATGAATATAAAATCTTTTATACTACTTTTTTAGTCTTTCATATTATATTGGCTACGACAGGTGCGGTATTTGGTATCTTTACCATTTGGTCTGGCTATAAAGACAATTTGAAAAGACACCGCAAACTAGGACCAATTACAAGTATAATTTGGTTTTTCACTGCCATTACTGGCGTAATGGTCTACTTATTGCTTTATATCATCTATGAAGGTGGAGAAACCACTTCTGTTTTTAAAGCGATATTAGGATTTTAATTAAAGACCCTGTTAAACAATGTTGTTGGTAGTAGAAGAATCTGCTAAAAACATCTGCTCCTGCGGTTACTCGTCGCAAAGATTAGAACTGCTCCTGCGGTTACTCGTCGCAAAGATTAGCGCCAAACAACTTTTGGCCCTAATCTTTCCTGTGGAAAAACGTGCTGTCAAGACCCCGCAGCGAGGAAAATGGAACGAAGGCTAAGAACGCTAAGAACGTTTTATAAAAATCAAAGATAATAAAAAAATGCCAATCACCTTGTTATTGAGGTAATTGGCATTTTTTATAGTTTGAAATTGGTTTTGATAATACCGGCTTCTTTTGCTGTAGTAAAAATGATGACGACAAATGGACCGATGATTAATCCGAGGAAACCGAAAATTTGTAATCCGATAAACATGGCAATTAATGTGGCAAGAGGAGATAAACCAATCTGAGATCCCATTAATTTAGGTTCTACAGCACGTCGAATGACCAGCAACACTAACGCCAGTATGGCAAGTTTTGTTCCCATGGCAATGTCACCAATGAGGAATTGGTACAATGACCATGGTCCGACAATGGCAATCGAACCTAGTATAGGAATAATATCGATAATCCAAATAACTATAGACATTATAATTGCATATTCTGGGGCAATGAATAATAATCCAATAAAGCTTCCTACTAAAATAAATAAACTGGCAAGCAATTGGGCTTTCAAAAAACCAAAAATGACAGAATTTAATCGGGAAGTCATAAAACGAACTTTTTCAGCAGTTGCAGGCGTCAGATGACGAAATACCATTTTCTTCAGTTCTGTTAAGTCCAACATAAACAGGAATAACGTGATAATGTAAACGATAAAACTGACTAAAAAATTTGGTATGCCTGTCAGTAGTTTGCTGATACTATTGTAGCTTACAATCCCCAAAATGGCTTTTTGCATAGTGTTTAAAAACTCATCTAACTCATTTTTAATCGAAGTTACCACTTCAATGGGCATGCCTTGCGTAAAACTGAACAATTTGCTTTGGACATTCATCCATGACAATGACAGTGTATTAAAATAATTGGGTGCAATTTTAGTCAATTGAATAATCTGACCAACTAATTGGGTGATAGTGAAATATAAGGTCGCGGTAATGAGTAATAAAAAAAATATAAAAACGGTAATAACGGCAGTTTTTCGATTCCATTTAAACTTTTCTTTACACCATCTAACCACTGGTTCAAGGAAAAAAGCAGTAAGTAAAGCTAAAAGAATTGGAACTGCGAGAGGGAGTACAAAGGTTAAAAAAAGGATGAGCAATACAATCAATAAAGCTATTATTAAAAATTTCTTGGTAATCCACTTTGGCATCAGCAGCACCTCATTTTTCCATATTGTATAAGTATAGACAACATTGTCACATTTGAAAAGCAATTGAAAAAACGCCGAAGGAATATTATTCCTCGGCGTTTCCATTATGCGCGAATTTCAAATGCATTTATATCTGCTTTAACAGCAGCCAATGTTTGCTGACATGATTTAACCAAATGTGCCGGGAAGACTTCTTGGTCTCCATATTCAACACCATGAGGGAAATAATGTTTACCTACAACTGGTTTCATCAAGGTAATGATTGCATCGTGAGCGCCAACATCGCCATCTTTTGTGAAGCCGAAAATACGTAAATAGAATGTGCCTTCTTTAATTTCGTATTTTTTGTCATACGTTACACGTTCGTAATCCCATTGACCTTCACGTACAAGACCGTGGTTTAACATAATATCATCTAATAATTGTAAATCAGCTGCTGTATTTTCAATACCTGTGTTTTCAAAATACATAAAATCGTCCTCCTTATACATGCTTTACCCTAAGTAACGCGTTCCATTTTATAATAGTGCAATTTTGCATCTGTTGCAATGACAACATTGTGTCAATACGCTTTACACTGATATAATAGACTCATCATTTTCCTTATGAGGAGTTGTCTTATTGAAAGTATTGGTTAGAATCTTAATTTTATTAGCTATTATCATGACTGTCATTTTTTATTCCGACCAAACTGTTCAGGAAAATGATTTATTGGAAGCACCTGGTCCTACAGGGCAAGCTTTGCCACAGGAAAACTTATTACCCCCATCTGGGGAAGACTCAGTCCCAAGACCAGAAAAAGGACTATCTACGCTTATTGGACAACATACTAAAAAAATGGTGGAATCATTTGGGGAACCTAACAGAATCGAGCCTTCAGCTTTCGGATATGAATGGTGGGTGTACAATAGGTCACTCGATTCTTATATGATGGTAGGCGTTAACGGGGACACCATAACTCAATTATATATTGCAGGAGAAAGCCTCGATGCCTCACCCTATCAAGTTGGGCAATCCATTGATGATTTATACCGCTTTACTATAATCGAGTCGGAAATAACCGTGCAAATCGATTCGAATGTTTATACATTCACCATCAACGACGAAGATATGACGAACCGATTATTAATTAAATTCGATGGGCTTTTTGCCCAAATTTATATGGATGAAGAAGACCAAGAAGTGGAAGCCATTCGTTTTACTGATCCAATGACACTTGTGCTCCATCAGCCTTATGAAATGAGTTACAAAGGTGACTACTTAGCACCTAAAGTACCTTCAACGACATTACAAAAATCTATTGATGCATCAAATGAACGCCAAATATTTGAATTGACGAACGTGTATCGTTCACGTCATTCCGTTAATACAGTTATTGAAGATGACGCTCTTGGACTTGTTGCAAGCAAACATAGTGAAGATATGGCGATGCAAAATTATTTTTCTCATGAGTCACCGGATTTTGGAGATTTGGAAAACCGTTTGGAAGAGTCGCTTATTGTTTATGACAGTGCAGCTGAAAACCTTGCAGCAAATTATTATGATGCAGCAGAAGTTGTAAATGGTTGGTTAAATTCTTCAGATCATAGAGAAGTTTTGCTAAAAGAAGATTTTACCCACCTGGGCGTAGGAACATTTGGCAAATATTATACGCAAAACTTTGTAAAACGCGAGATGAATGTCAGATAAGGTCAATGAGCAGCGGAGTTTATCCATGTTCCTTCTTCTGAAGAACCGAAAGGACGAATATGCAGTGGAATTTGGTGCTTAGCCGCCATGTCCACTGCTTTTTTTTGTATCAGTGGGTGTGTCTCAGTTTCACAAAGCTGCTGAAGCTTTTCATACGAAACCTTCGGTAATTTATATACATTTTCCGAGTTTTTTGGATCACCGGACATGACACCTGGTACATCTTTATAAAATTCAACCGCCTCGGCATCGAATAAATTGGCCATCACGATTGCAGTTAAATCACTGCCACCGCGTCCAAGTGTCGTAAAGCGAAGATCTGTCGTAATTCCTTGAAACCCTGGTACAATTACACATGGTACATGTTGGAGCAATTCTTTAATTACTTTTTTAGATGTTTTAATAATTGAAGCATCTCCAAAATGGTCATCCGTGTAGATACCAGCCTGTACGCCATACGCTAATTGACACGGAATCTGTTGCTTTAAACATTCTGCTGATAGAACGGAAGAGGCCAGGAGCTCTCCGCAAATAGCGGCAACATCTTTTGATTCTGGTGCAATTTGAAATGCGTCCGTTATTCGAATCAGTGTATCGGTGGAATAAGGATCCCCATGACGCCCCATTGCTGAAACAACCACCAGAACCGATTTATATTTGGCTAAACCTTCTTTAATATGTTGAATACATACTGCCCGCGATGCGGCATCTCTCACCGCTATGCCTCCGAATTTTTGCACAATCATCAAACCCGCTCCTTATTAATCATGAGTGACATTTTCCCGCATGCTTACATACGATGAACGTACCTTGACTGTAATGTATTCGGTCAATTTCATTTTGTGTAGGAGGGGTACAATGACTTTGGTCATTGCCGATTTATTAAAAGACTGGCCGTGTGCGTGGTTACACGGATCCTTTAATGAAATCATATGTGGGGTCAAAGAAAATTCCAAGGAAATTCAAGCCGGTGATGTCTTTGTAGTTATTAAAGGGAAAAATGCCAATGGTGCTACTTATATAAATGAGGCAATCGAAAACGGGGCGGTCTGTATTATTGCGGAAGATCGAGAACATGAAAAAATGTGTAGAGAGGTGGCGTTTGGCATCGTGCCAAACACTAGGACCTTTCTTTCTCATGCTTGTGCCCGTGTTCATGGGGATCCATCAAAACAATTGCACGTGGTGGCGGTGACTGGAACCAATGGCAAGACAACGGTAAGTCATATGTTAGGTCAAATGCTCACGATGCTTGGCTATCAAACAGCAGTAATCGGTACATTAGGACTTTTTATAAATGGAAAAAAAGTTGATGAGAATTTTCCATCACTCACTACATGGTCTGCTTCACATCTCCATCAAACCTTTGCCCGACTATTAAAAATGAACATTACACATGTCATCATTGAAGCTTCATCGATGGGATTAGCACAGCACCGACTGGACCATTGTTCAATCCAACAAGGGGTATTTCTAAATCTAGGACATGATCATCTTGAAGATCATGAAGGCATTGAGTCCTATAAAAAAGCAAAATGCAAATTAATGGATATAAGCCGAAAAGTTGTTGTGAATAAAGACGATTCTTTTTGGTTGGAAAAAGGAAAAGAATGCACGAAAGAACTGAATTGGTTTGGCGAAGAATACATTCAGCTGAAAGAAATAAAACCAGTATCAACGATTGTGACAATATTCGATGAAGGAGATTGTGATGGCTATGACGTGGAAGTTGGTTTTACGGGACTCTATAATATCTCAAATATAGCGGCTGCAATTGCGACTATACGTCAATTGGATATTCCGATGTCATCAATTATTCCGCTGCTCCCCAACATTACTTTACCCCCTGGAAGATTTCAATTCATCTTAAAAAAACCTTTTCAAGTAGTCATAGATTATGCGCATACACCAGAAGCTCTGCAACATCTACTTTCTTCAGCATCAAGAATTACTGAAGGACGATTACTTGTTGTATTCGGATGCGGAGGAAATCGCGACCAAGCGAAGCGAAGTGCTATGGGAGAGATTGCAGCATTTTACTCACATAGCATGTGGGTGACATCAGATAACCCCCGATTAGAGGATCCTCTGAAAATCTGCCAGCAAATCGTTGGAAATTTGCCGGAGACTTCCAAAATCCATATCGAAGTCGATCGAGCAGCTGCGATTCAACAAGCGCTTCGGTATTGCAAACCTGGAGATTTACTCTGTATAGCAGGGAAGGGTCATGAGTCCACTCAGCATATTGGCGATCAAGTTATCCCTTTTTCAGACGAACAAACCGTTCTGCTAATATTATCGACGTTACCGATGGCGGGGAACCACGAAAAATGATCCATTGCCAATCGCAAGCTTCTTGCCATTGTCGTCCGTAATTTCACCGGTAACCACCATCGTCTGGCGTCCTTTATGTGAAAAAGTAGCATGTGCATGTAAATGACCTTCCGTGGCCGTCGCCAAATAGTTAATGGATAAGTTCATGGTTACAGCGGCAAATTCTTCAGATAGTGAATGATTTGCGAGGACACCCATCGCGGTATCAAGCATAACGGCCAGAATACCACCGTGAGGGATATGAAGAGTGTTATGAATATAAGGAGTTATTGGGATGGATATCGTGCAAGAATCATCGCTTAATTTCTTCTCCATATGCAAAGTGGCGCCTAAATAAGTGGAAAGATCACCACTTTGTTTCTTCTCAAAGCCTTCCAACCATTTTGATAAAGTTGAGATATCTTCGGCTGATGCATTAATTAATATGTTTTCGAGTTGATTATGTACTGATTTTTTCATGTTGTTTCTCCTAACTTTTAGCAAATGCAGGTCTTTTATTTTATGAGTCCAATCTGTTATGATTAAAATAGATTGGAGGAATGTCCGATGATGATGACATCAGAATGGGCAAACATCATGGATGAAGGAGATAGTTTAACACAGATGATTTTATCCTCCGAGCAAGTAGAACGCTTCAAAGAAGCATATTTCGCCGTTTATACAGACGAATTATTAAATAGACAGATTGCTTCTTTTTCTCGTTTAAAAGAGCAATATGAAGATGTTCAACGCTTCGGAAAGTATCATCCGGACTATCAACACGTGATGAAGTCTATTCGAGTACAAAAACGCGCACTTGATATGAATGAACGTGTCGCTAGTTTAAGACTGGCTGAAAACGAATTGCAAGATTTGTTGGATGAAGTCAGCTTATTAATAGGAAAAACTGTATCTGAATCTGTCAAGGTCCCTGTCAGCAATCCGTTCTTCGCTTCTGCTGCCTCTTCTTGTAGTACAGGAAGCTGTGGAACTGGTGGTTCTTGTGGCTGTTCAGCTTAAATAAAAGATTGTAGCTTGGGTGCGTAACTGCTCTTGAGCCGGACATAACAAAAGGATGTGCGCTTAATGTGCACATCCTTTTTCTTATTCTTAAAGAAAGTTTTAGCTTATACACATTTTCTTATGCAATATGTTCAGCCAGTAACGCAACGGCTAAATCTGGACGATCTGTAACAATTCCTTTTGCACCTGATTGCAACAAACGCTGCATTACTTGAGGATCATTGATTGTCCAGTAGTGAACGGGAACATTCAGTTTACTCAGAAAGTTGATAAACCCTTCTCCATCAAGTGGGAAAACACCGGATTTCACTGGAATTTGAAAGACGTCTACACGAGGATGATACAAATGTCCGAACTGACTTGTGTAGGCAGAATACGCTTTACGCACTTCGTTTTCTCCCGCACCAAGTGCCACCGAATTTTGAGCATACAAGTTGAAACGATCGATTTGCTCGTCATGGAAGCTCGTGACAACCACACGGTTTTGAGCACCAAGTTCTTCTATCAAACGCCATAATTTTGAAGGAATCAAGCTACCTTCATACGTTTCAGGAGAATCCTTCATATCGATGTTAATCAACATTTGTGGGAATGCTTCAAATAGCTCATGTAGCGTGATAGCAGTTAAGCCTTGTCCACGATATTCATATTCTTGCTGCTCATTAATAAACTGATAACCCAGATCAAAAGCCTTAAGTTCAGAAAGTGTCATATCTGCAACACGTCCTGCACCGTCAGTGGTACGATCTACATATTCGTCATGGAAAACCACGATTTCTTCATCTTTTGTCAAGCGAATATCGATTTCAAATCCATGAACTCCAAGTTCAGCTGCTTTTTTGAAAGCTATCATGGAGTTTTCTGGAGCAATCAGAGAACCTCCACGATGAGCTAAGATAATCGGATGTTCATATTGAAGTGCTTCTTTATCAGGGCGTTTTTGAGGTTTTGAGATGGCTTTAGAGCCTGCCCAGGCAGCAGCACCAGCTGCGGCGATTGCGAATGCTACTTTCGTTTTCTTTCCCATGTCTAATTCCTCCTCATGCAAACTTGCTTTCCCCATTATAAAGGAAAGTATAGCAAACTGTCAGCTTCAAGCGGTTGCGAACGTTTTCTTTCATATGGTATTCTTTTAAGTAAGAAAAGAGGGAACTCGCATGAATGAACGACAAGGATTAATTGTATATGTACATCATTTAAAACAAGCGAAGTCGCTGAGGAAATATGGACATGTTCAATATATTTCCCGAAAATTAAAGTATGTCGTAATGTATTGCGACCTCGATCAAATTGAAGCGATTTCAACGAAATTACAAAAACTCCCGTTTGTAAAAGAAGTCAGTCCTTCCTACCGTCCGTTTGTCAAAACTGAATATGAAAATTCTAAACCGGACAAAGCAAAAGAATATGACTATAAAACGGGCTTATAACTTAGCTTAATGGCGGCAAAATGTGATGCAATCTAAACAACCCGATTAAATATTGATGGTACAAAGCGGGCTCAGCAAAATAAGATGAATGCTTAACTTCGAGACGGTGTGGGGAATAATTTCTTTCCTGCAGCGTTTTTTCAATTAGTTGGATGCGTTTGCTCGGTTTTTCTTCCGAGTATTCAATCCCTTCGCGACAGAAGTAAATCGGCGTGAATTTACTATCATCTACAGGTTTTAATATAAGAGCGATGCTCAATTTTTTGACGTCTTTCGATACGGATGTCAAAATACATACACGATGAAAACGGTGCTCGTTTGTTTTTAATAATTCAATCCATTCATAAATATCGCTATAACCTTCTCCTAGTTCAATAAAGCGTTGAATCATGAGAAAATAACACATCCTTTCAATAGCCATCTTATCATGGCTTGTACCATGAAGCATATGAAAATAAAGTCAGAAATGGCTTTTCAATAACCGATGAATCGGACAAGGAGGAACGTCATGAGAGTAATTTCCGGAGAACAAAAAGGACTCCCATTAAAAGCGGTGCCTGGTGCGGGTACACGACCAACAACTGATAAAGTGAAAGAATCAATTTTCAATATGATCGGTCCATATTTTGAAGGAGGGCTTGCTGTGGATTTATTCGCAGGAAGTGGGGGGCTCGGTATCGAATCGCTCAGTCGGGGCATAGACACGTGCATTTTTATCGAAAAAGATCCGCGTGCGATACAAACGATTCATGAGAATCTAAAGAAATGCAAACTAGATAATCGCTCGGAAGTATACAAAGCAGATGCTACACGTGCAATTAAAGCATTGGAGAAAAGACAGGTACGAGTGGATTTGTTGTTTTTAGATCCACCCTATCAAAAAGTTGGCTATTATGAATTGATTGAGCAGTTTGTGGAAAAAAACTTATTGACTGATGATGCAATCATTTTGTGTGAACACGAAAAAGGTGTAGATTTGCCAAATACATATGGGTCATTTACTCTAACAAGACAAGAACTTTATGGAAGTACCATCATTTCGATTTATCGACAGGAAGAAGGAAAACACCATGACTAAAATTGCAGTCGTACCAGGGAGTTTTGATCCTGTTACATTCGGTCATTTAGATATCATCAAACGAGGTGCTTCCGTATTTGACGAAATACACGTGGTCGTATTGAATAACTCCTCTAAAAAACCACTTTTTACGATTGAAGAACGTATGGCATTAATTAGTGAAGTGACAGCAACTTTGCCTAATGTCCGTGTGGATTCTTTTTCTGGCTTACTTGTCGAGTACGCTAAAAGTGTCAATGCACATGCCATTGTACGTGGATTAAGGGCGGTATCCGATTTCGAATACGAAATGCAGATTACGTCCATGAACCGTGTATTAAATGACAATATCGAAACATTTTTCATTATGACGAATAATCAATATTCATTTTTAAGTTCGAGCATTGTTAAAGAAGTGGCGAAATATGGTGGCGATATTTCTGAATTGGTACCTAAACCTGTAGAAGAAGCCTTGAAAATGAAATTTGGATTAGAATGAATCACGCAATGATTTTGCGTGATTCTTTTCATATGTCCTGTTGCAAGCACCTTTTTTCAATAAAGCTTAGATTTCAGGAGAAAGCTTACTTGAGCATCTGCATCCAATGCCCTCTCTTTTAAAGTATTAAATAACAACACCCAACAAATAGAAGAAAATGAATCAGTCGATATACGACATAAGGTCTTAACGATAGTTTGGCTGATTTCGCCAACACCATGATTTGCATATGTATGCTTAAACCATTGAAAGATAGAATGATTACTGCCAGAAGAGGAAAAAAGGGTGCCATATTAAATAATTGATGTGCAACTTCGAGCCCTGCAGTCATCTCAAATAGTGAATAAATAAAAACTGTTACCTGATGAGGGATACCATTAAACACGACCCCCATGATTTCCCTGATAACTGTACTGATAGTAGTGAAGAAGACTACCGTAGTAGCTACCAAAAGCAAAATGGAGGCAGCTTGGTGAATCCCTTCGCTTAAAGGGGAAGTAACTGGTTTGGCTATGTTATCATTTTTTGAGATGCTTGGAAGTGGAATGAATAAATGAAGGAAAACTAAAAATAACAAATTGATCGTATGTAAAAGTACCATTAATAGAATACCTGTGTTGGCGGATAACAGAAATTGACTCCCAACCACGCCTACCACAAACATCGGGCTTGGCGCATGGCAAATTCCAAGTAAGTGACTTGCATGACGCTTACTGATCATGCTTGCCTGCGACAAGGTCGAAATGGTTGCCGCACCGGTAGGGAATCCACCAAACGCTCCTATCGCATATACTTTGATGCTGTTGCCAACGTGGGATTGCCATTTATTTTTTTTGTAGAGTTCATACAGTAGCCATTGAGAAACGACTAAGTAAGGTAATAAATATGGTAAAAGACGTTTAAGAAAAACCTGAAGTCCGAGCTGTGAACCTTGATGAGCTATCCCAGGCATGAAGATAAACAAAATCATGAGAAACCAACAAATGAATAAATTGGTCTTATGTAGCATGTGAAATTTCCCCGTTTCAACCGTTTTGTCAGAAGTAAAGTGAAAGTGCTACACTATGTATATGCAAAAAGAAAGCTTGTCATCATGGAGGTGAGGGTACATGCCAAAGAAAAGTACAATTGGCTTTTTCATCGTTTGTATTTTACTTATATGCGGGACAGTTTATCCCGTCGATGCTTACATCACAAAACCCGGAGGGGCGTATCCTCTTGAACCGCTTGTAAATGTAGAAGGTGGAGATAAGGATGATACTGGGTCGATGAGTTTAATGACCATCGCTTTATCTAAAGCAACGCCTCTTACTTATGCATGGGCGAAAGTGTCCGACCAACAAGAGATATTACAAACCAATCAAGTTAGAAATCCTGACGAGGATGACGAAGAATATAATGTTCGTCAACTCCATCTTATGTCGCAGTCACAATTTAATGCGATAGAAGTGGCATTCAAAAAAGCCGGTAAACCTTATGAAATTACAACCAAAGGTGTCTTTGTTTTAAATGTCTTGCCGAAAGGTGCGGCTGACGGCTTACTTAGTCCGGGAGATCGAATCATGCAAATCGATGACGTCAAGAGTGATAATCAACAAGGGATTATCGATTATTTAAAACAGAAAAAATTAGGCGATATTGTCACACTGCATATTGAACGTGACGGAGAAAAAGATTCAGTTGAAGTTGAATTGAAGCCGATTCCTACTGATGAGAGTCGAGCTGGTTTAGGAATCACTTTTACTGATGATAAAGAAATCACGACCACACCGAAAGTAAATATTAAGGCAGACGAAATCGGAGGACCATCTGCAGGACTAATGTTTACATTGGAAATTTTGAACCAGTTACTGGATGAGGATTTAACAAAAGGTTATAAAGTCGCGGGAACTGGAACCATGCAGGAAAATGGTGAGGTGGGACGGATCGGTGGAATTGACTTGAAAGTCATTGCTGCCGATAAAGAAGATATCGAGATTTTCTTTGCACCTGACGATGAGTTACCAGAGGAAGTATTGAAAAATAATCCTACACTGAGATCAAATTATTTGGATGCAAAAGAATCAGCAGAAAAAATAGGCTCGACGATGAAAATCGTGCCTGTGAAAACAGTTGATGATGCACTCGCTTATTTAGATAAGCTAGAACAGAAAAAGTAATCTAGTTCCACTAATGTGAAGTTGAATAGGTTCCAACTGCTCTATAAGTCTGCACATAGCAATACCATAACCGAACAATTAAAAACTTGGTAAAGTGACAAAGTCACTTCACCAAGTTTTTTTCGTAGGGCTATGGTGCAGTTGGGTAAAGCCCAACGCACCCGGTTATAAATTGCGAATGTTTATGAAAATTAATAAACTATAATATAATCGGTGGTTTGCGATAATCCATTCCAACTGGTTGTTTGATTTTTGGTGATTGCAATCCCAATTGATATAAATCAGATGCATGAATGTCTAAATCCAATAAAGAATCTTTTGTTGCAGCAACTCGACTGACGAGTGGCAATGAAAGATTCTTTTTCTTTTCACTCAAATACTTTTGTCCATTTTGAGTCATGCCAAGAACCCGTAAATAAGTAGGCTTCTGATGTTCTTTCAATGATTCCCACGTAAAGCCTGTATAAATATGAGTAAGCATTCGTTGTATGCGTGTCCACGTATAACGCTTTGATTTTACACGGCCCATAAAATCTTCAAATGTTTCGCAGTCTCTTGCCGCTTCATGAATTAGATGCTCGATACCTTCTGTTACTTCAGCATATGAAGCAAGGTTTTTTGTTGAGGAACGGATAATCGTATGCCGAAGAAGGGGCCAGAACTGTTGCCAACTGCCAAATACCCCTATAGAGTCTTTCCACTTCAATAGTTGTTCCAATGAGGAGTGTGGCATGAATTTTTCCAATGCTTCAATCGAGCCATCGTCGAATAGAGCTTTACGGATACCTGTAGCGCTTGCAATGGATTGGTCTTGATCAACATCATCATGATAATTCGCCACGATTCGTTGAATGGTTACAGGCTTGATATGTGCCTGCATCTGACAGGCTGCTTCAATATAGTGATAACCGAGAATATTATTTGGTTTTGATAAGTCAACTAATGGCAAGTTTAAGTGTGTTGTGATGTCTGAATAAGCTTCGTTTAATGCTTTTGGATAACTTAAACCAAGTTGCATGTATTGTTTAATCAAATTTTGGTAAGCCTCTTGTTGTGTAGTAAGGACATCATATGAGCGTGTAAAAGGCTCAATTGTCCCTTCCTCGCTTCCAAAACAAAATGCTTCGCATTCAAGGGCTTCCAGCAGTGTAATTGATCCACGTGCAAAGTCACTGGCTTGTGCAGTCGCAAAAACGTATGGGAGCTCGATTACGATATCTACGCCAGCTTTCAGAGCCATTTCTGTCCTGGACCATTTATCCACCAGGGCAGGTTCTCCTCGTTGCAAAAAATTCCCGCTCATAACAGCAATAATAATATCTGCGGCTGTCTTCTTGCGAGATTCTTTGATATGATAGAAGTGTCCGTTATGAAACGGATTATGTTCGACGACTACACCAGTTGCTTTCAAGCTTGTGACCCCCTTATATCATTTACTCTAGATTATACGGGTCAAAAAAAGGAGTGACAAGAAATTATCTTGACATCCAATTTTCTGCATTATATAATCAACTTTGTTGTCTTGAGGTGATAAACGAATGAAATGGGCAATTCATCAACTATCTAAATATCGCCATGACGGGATGCCAATTGATGAAACGATTCAATTGGATGAAGTGATGGAACGTAACCCGGACATCCGGAAAATTTCACCCGTTCATGTAAAAGGGCACTGCACATTTGGTGCAGCGCAAATGACTTGTCATTTTCAACTGACAGGCACCCTTACCTTACCATGTGCTCGCACGTGGGAAGATGTTGAGTATCCGTTTGATATTCAAACAGATGAGATTTTCAGCTGGTCGGAAGCACATAAGGAAGACGATGGAGAAATTCATTATGTAGAAGGCGATGTTGTTAATGTCGACCCTGTATTTGAAGAATTGATTCTTGTCGAAATTCCGATGCAAGTGTTTAAGGAAGATGCAGAGCATCAACCAATCCCGGGCGGAAAAAGCTGGTCATACTTAACTGATGAGGAATTGTCTGCTAAAGAAGAGAATGAACCTAAAAAATCGGATCCTAGACTTGCTGATTTAGCAAAGTATTTTGATCAAACAGACGAATAAACGATCTGTAAGGAGGTGCCACCAATGGCTGTACCGTTTAGAAAGACTTCTAAAACAGTAAAAAGAAAACGTCGTACGCATTTCAAATTATCTCTACCAGGAATGGTAGCTTGCCCAAACTGTGGTGAATCAAAATTGGCTCACCATGTTTGTAAATCATGCGGACAATACAAAGGGAAAGAAGTATTGAGCAAATAATTCAGTATTTGTTCTATAAAGGCTACCAGAGAGACCATGGCTCTCCGGTGGCCTTTTTCTCTATTTTCAAGGAGGAGCTCACATGACATTTGCAATTAATCGAGAAGATAATATTCTACGTTTTACTATTAAACGCCCGGAAATTCGAAATGCAATCAATCATGAAGTCATAGATGGTCTTGAGAAACTAGTTTCAAATGTACATAATGATTCAACTATACAATTTGTCGTTATTACCGGTGAAGGGGATGAAGCGTTTTGTTCTGGTGGAGATTTATCCATCTTTCACGGTCTCCAGACAGCGCAAGAAGCCTTTCCAATGCTTGATCGGATGGCTAATGTTCTTTATCGAGTTGCCACTCTTCCTGTGCCTGTCATCGCACTTGTCAATGGGCACGCTGTAGGAGGTGGTTGCGAGATTGCTACCGCATGTGATTTCCGGCTAATCTCATCAAAAGCCAAAGCAGGGTTTATTCAAGGCTCTCTAGCTATTACAAGCGGCTGGGGCGGAGGAACCTATTTATTTGAAAAATTAGCAAGACAAGATGTAGCTATGCATATGCTGTGTGAATCAAAACCTTACTCAGCAGCTGTGTTACTTGCTAAGGGGTGGGCTACACAAGTTTATGAAGGTGATAAGGAACAAGCTATGGAGAGTTTTCTATCCGAGATGAAAAAAGTAGATGCTTCTGTTCACCGTGCTTATAAACAAATGTTAATCCGTAAATGGATTGGTCAAAATCTACTGAGCCAAATTAATGAAGAAGTTAAAAACTGTTCACTACTTTGGGAAGCGGAGGAGCATCACGTGGCTGTTCAAAAATTCTTATCGCGGAAAAAATAACGTATTACTTAGATTTTTATACATAGGTTCTGTTATACGATGGTGTTGATAGTAAGGGAAATCCCTGTGCTCCTGCGGTTACTCGTCGCAAAGAATCGGTCCATATCAAAACCTATGGCCCGCTTCTTTCCTGCAGAAATACCTAAAAGCCTGTGCTCCTGTTTCTGTTTCTGCATCGCTGCGCTAGCTTCGAAACATAAAAGTACGTTGCATCGCTGCGCTAGCTTCGTCGCAAAGACTAGAAACAAAACAGAGCCTGTTCTTAAATAACTTCACATTATGGTTGTGCTCTGAGAAATGGTATTGATTGAATGTATCGTTGCGATCATCAAAGTTACTTTAAAGATACATTTTTTGTACTTTTTAAACCTCAACTTCTATTCTTTCTATTTGCGCATATAGTAGAAAAAAACGCGAGGTGAAGAATCTATGACTCAAGTTAAAAGAAAAGATCAATGGACTGCTGAGGATGACCATAAATTAGCATCTACTGTTTTGGAAATAGTCAAAAATGGAGGCACGCAAATTCATGCATTTGAAGTGGCTGCTGAAAAACTATCTCGTACGAAACAGGCTTGCGGCTTCAGGTGGAATAAAACGCTGAGACATACTTATGGACAGGACTTGAACCATGCAAAACAAAAATATCAACATCCAATGCATACACACTTAAAACAAGCGATGACCAGTTATGATGAACTGCTGGAAGCGCATGATAGGCTACAAAAGGAACATGCGCAACTTAAAACATTCGTCCAGCAAATTCAGCGTGTTTGTCTGGAAAGTCCATTTATTAGTCAAAAGAATTAATAATAAAATATCGACCGTTTCTTTGAAGATTGTATCTTTAAAGGGGCGGTCTTTTTAAATTTGTTTGTCTAGTTTGAATATTTCTTCATTCAAAGGTTGAAATCGTTTTCATTTTTCGTATAGACTATTAAAGATGGGGTTTCATGTTCGAACATCATAGGGGGACAACATATGAAGAAAATTTTAATTGCAAACAGGGGAGAAATTGCACGACGAATTATCGAAACATGTAAGAAGTTACATATTGAAACAGTGGCAATTTATGCAGAAGCGGACGCGGAATTACCTTATGTAAAAGAAGCTGATTCAGCATTCTTGATCGGTCCAAGCCAAGTTCAACAATCTTACTTGAAAGTGGATGATATTTTAGCCTTGGCTAAGCGTGAAGGGGTTGACGCCATTCATCCAGGCTATGGTCTGCTTTCAGAGAATGCAAGTTTTGCAAGGAAGATTGAAGAAGAGGGCATGATTTTCATTGGTCCCAAGCCAGAAACTATCGATAAAATGGGCGATAAAATTGGCTCACGTCAAACGATGCAAGCTGCAGGAGTTCCAGTAGTACCAGGGACGGATGAAGGAGTGCTTACTTTGGAAGCGGCGTTGGAAGAAGCGCAAAGAATTGGCTATCCGATTATGCTTAAAGCAAGCAGTGGTGGTGGCGGAATTGGCATGATTCGCTGTGATGATGAGCAAGCGCTCAGTCAGAATTTCGTTTCTGTGAAAACGCGTGCGAAGGCTTACTTCGGAGATGACGTGGTCTTTTTGGAAAAATACATTTCCGGCGGGCGTCACATTGAAGTGCAGATTTTTGGTGACACTCATGGTAATATTGTTCATTTGTTTGAACGCAATTGTTCAGTACAACGACGTAATCAGAAAGTAATTGAAGAATCACCATCACCGAATTTCCCACAGCCTGCACGGGAACGGCTGCTTCAAGCTGCAGTTGATGCGGCAAAAGCGGTGAATTATCGTAATGCTGGAACTGTGGAATTCATCGTGGATGAAAACAATGAATTCTACTTCTTGGAAATGAACACTCGACTTCAAGTGGAGCATCCGGTGACGGAAGCTGTTACTGGACTTGATTTAGTGGAATGGCAATTGCAAGTGGCACAAGGGGAGGCTTTACCAATCCCTAATCAAGCAGACATTCATTCCTCCGGGCATGCTTTAGAATTCCGGATTTACGCAGAAGACCCAAAAACGTTCTTCCCTTCACCAGGAAAAATCAACAAGCTGGATTGGGGAACTAAAGAAGACATTCGCATTGATGCAGGTTATGAAGAAGGAAACACAGTAACTCCTTTTTACGATCCAATGATTGCTAAAGTCATCATTCAATCTGAATCTCGTGAACAGGCAGTAAAAAAAGCGCAAACATTCTTTTCATCGGTTACGATTGAAGGAGTAAAAACGAATGTTGCATTGTTCCAGGAATTTTTAGGAGCGGAAGCGTTTATGAACGGCGCATATACAACAGCGGTGTTACCACAATGGCTTGAACAACAAAAGGAGGAAAAATAACATGAAACAAATTCAATCAACAATGGCCGGTACAGTTTTCAATATTACTGTAGCAGTAGGCGACGAAGTAACTGCAGGACAAACGGTTATGATTTTAGAATCAATGAAAATGGAAATTCCGGTTGAAGCAGAAACAGCAGGTAAAATTGCGAAAATTGATGCGCAAATCGGCGATTTCGTTAATGAAGGCGATGTACTAGTAACGTTCGAATAAAAATTACATGGGGCAAGTGGGATTGAAACAAAGGGGGTAACATACATGACGGTTAAGACAACTTATAACGAACGCTTAGAAGAAAAACTGACTGGTATTTTTGCGGGAGGCCATTCAAAATATCATGAAAAAATGAAAGAGCAAAATAAATTATTTGTTCGTGATCGTTTAGCATTGCTTTTTGATGATGGTGAGTATTTAGAAGATGGTCGCTTTGCAAATTGTGAAGCAGGTGACTTGCCTGCAGATGGCGTCGTAACGGCGACAGGTAAGGTCGGAGGTCAGCAAGTTTGTGTAATGGCCAATGATTCGACAGTAAAAGCGGGTTCATGGGGATCACGTACAGTTGAGAAAATCATTCGAATTCAGGAAATTGCAGAGAAAAACCGTGTACCGATGCTATATTTGGTCGATTCTGCTGGAGCGCGAATTACTGATCAACTAGATATGTTCCCAAATCGTCGTGGAGCAGGGAAGATTTTCCACAATCAAGTTCGTATGTCTGGTTTTGTACCTCAAATTTGTTTGCTATTCGGTCCATCAGCTGCAGGTGGTGCGTACATCCCGGCGTTTTGCGATATCGTCATCATGGTTGAAGGAAATGCATCCATGTATTTAGGTTCGCCGCGTATGGCTGAAAAAGTAATTGGGGAAAAAGTGACATTGGAGGAAATGGGCGGCGCACGCATGCACTGTTCAGTTAGTGGATGCGGAGACGTTTTGGCATCATCAGAACAAGAAGCCATTTCTGAAGCTCGTCGTTATTTAGCATACTTCCCAGCGAATTTTACGGAAATGCCAAAAGTGGTTGAACCAAAAGCGGTAAAAGATGGCCGCACGCTGGAAGCAATAATCCCTGAAAATCAAAATGCACCATTTGATATGTACGAAGCGATTGATCAATTAATTGACGAAGGTTCATTATTTGATATCAAGAAATTGTTTGCGACTGAAATCATCACTGGACTTGCACGAATTGAGGGACAGGCCGTTGGGATTATCGCTAATCAACCGAAAGCCAAAGGCGGCGTATTATTCGTGGACTCGGCTGACAAAGCAGCGAAATTCATCAATTTGTGTGATGCGTTTGGTATTCCATTGCTGTTCCTGGCAGACGTACCAGGATTTATGATTGGTACAAAAGTTGAGCGTGCAGGCATTATTCGACATGGTGCGAAACTGATTATGGCCATGAGCTCAGCAACAGTACCTAAAATTTCTGTTATCGTTCGTAAAGCTTATGGAGCTGGTCTCTACGCAATGGCTGGCCCTGCATTTGAGCCGGATGTGTGTATCGCACTGCCAACCGCTCAAATTGCAGTAATGGGTCCCGAGGCTGCAGTGAATGCTGTATTTTCAAACAAGATAGAAGCCATTGAAGATCCGAAAGAGCGTTTGAAATTTGTTCAGGAAAAACATCAGGAATATAAAGAGCAAATTGATATTTACAAATTAGCTTCAGAAATGATTATTGATGAAATTGTGGCGCCTAGTAATTTACGTGAAGTGCTGGCGATGCGTTACCGTGCCTATAGTACGAAACATATTCCACAACCACCTCGTAAACATCCAGTTTATCCAGTATAATCATGAGAAAGACGAAAGGTCTGCCGTTTGTCGGTAGGCCTTTTCTGATAGTTAATAGAAACAGACTAGCTAGAATGGCGCATTGCGCTTTTCATTTGGGAGTTGAATGTGCATTGAAAGTGGTTATTGTCGGAGCGGGTGCAATCGGTTTGCTGATTGGCTCATACTTGAGTGAACAAAAACATGAAATTACCTACATAACAAGAACTCATGAACAAGCAGTTACTCTTTGTACCAAAGGGATTACTCGCATTCAACCTGATGGTGAAACTGTGCATACAAAAGTGTTTGCCAGTACAGAGTTCAACCAAGCTCCTACAGATGCTTTATGGATAATTGCGGTTAAATACCACCATTTATCTTCAATTGAACCCCATTTGAAGTCTTTGCCTGAGTCAACAGCATTGTTATTTACTCAAAATGGACTTGCTCACTTACAGTGGGTTAACCAATTTAACAATCACCCGGTTTATATAGCGACCATTGAACACGGCGCCATGAAAGAGGATTCGTCTATAGTTGTCCATAAAGGAATCGGCGTCACAAAGATTGCTCCATACATAAAGAAAACAAACCATTTGGACTTCACCTTATTTGAAAGTCCTTTATTTCACATTGAGCTAGCAGAAGATGCTTATGGAATTGTATTACGCAAAGCAATATTAAACGCCTGTATTAACCCAATCACTGCGGTTTTACAAATAACGAATGGTGAACTGCTTACAAATTCTCATGCCTTTTTCCTGATGAAAACAATATTTTATGAAATTGAAAGTGTTTTTGCAGAGATATCGCAACTGCTGACTTTTGAGGAAGTAAAAGCACTTTGTATAAAAACAGCCAAAAATAATTCTTCCATGTTACAAGATCGACTAAATCATCGAACAACTGAAATTGAACCAATCGTAGGGGCACTACTTCAAATGGCTGCAACTAGAGATAGAGATTTGCCGGTGTTGCGAACGCTATACAATTTAGTGTTGGCGATTGATGAAATTGGTCAATCTCATGACTAATATTATTCAAGCAATAATCAGTTTCCTTATCGTTATGCCTCTATTCATGTTCATTGTGGTTTATATCATTTCATTGAAATTGACAAAGAAAACGTCCAGAGCTTTTGGCCATGCAGCAGATATAACAACCTTTCTTCTGTTCATGTCAATTCCTGTAGCACTCGAATCTTTGTTTCATATTGAAACGATGGGTATTATAGTTGGTTTGGCCTTAATCACGAGCGTCTTGCTGACAATACTGGAATGGAAGTCGAAGAAGGAAATAGAATTAATGACCTTGCTCCGTAAAATTTGGAGATTCTTGTTTTTAGTTCTCAGCTTTTCTTACTTTATTATCTGGTGTGGAGGACTTGTGATAAAAGTAATAGAATACATGAATTAATGCTGATAAGTCGTTTGTTTTTCCAGGCGTGCCGTCAAATGTTATACTCGATTTGTATTTAGAAACAAAAGGAGTTACCACGATGAAATTTGACCAAATTGATCAACCAAATAGCAGTTCTTTCATGTCTGATTTTTATGCTCAAAAGGAAGAGCTTTCTGCTTATTTTCATAATTTACCGAACCAAACATCTTTTGTGAATCGTGCGAAGACATTAAAATCGCACCGTATAGACCGAACACAACTGACAAAAGTAATCCGTGACTATATGTCGAATCTGCCTCATAGCGAAAAAGTGGATTTTCATTTGAAAGAATTGGAAGAAAATGCCCTTGTCGTTATTGGAGGACAACAAGCGGGATTACTTACTGGACCACTTTATTCTGTACATAAAGCGATATCAATTGTCCTGTTGGCCAAACAGCAACGGGAAGCATTAGGTGTTCCAGTCGTACCTGTTTTTTGGATTGCGGGAGAAGACCATGACTTAGACGAAATTAACTCTACTTTTACGCCATTACGGGGGACTTTACAAAAACAAACCTATAATGTTCGACCTAATCGTAAACAAATGGCATCTGAGAGTATGCTAGAGACCGGAAAATTACAGTCGTTTATTCGTGACGTCTTTAAACAATTCACGGAAACGGCTTATACGAAAGTATTGCTTCAAAAGTATTTGAAAGTGGCCGAACAAGCTTCAACCTATAGTCAATTTTTCACCGTAATGATGCATGACTTTTTTGCCAATGAAGGCTTGTTGCTGGTTGATGCAGCATTCGAACCCCTTCGTCGATATGAATCTCCTTATTTTGAGAAGATGATAGACCAAGCGCAAGAAATTGCATCACTTGTTGTCGAACAGGAAAATCGTTTTCAGCAAGCGGGATACGGTCAACCTATTCAAGCATCCGTAGACAGTGGTAACTTATTCATCGTAGAAAATGGAGAACGATTTTTATTAAAGCACTTCGATGGGACGTTTAAAAATGAAGCTGCGGGTCTCTCTTTCACTAAAAAAGAATTACTGGACATTGCAAAAAATTATCCAGAACGCTTGAGCAACAATGTAGTGACACGTCCGTTAATGCAGGAAATGGTATTCCCTGTCTTAGCTTTCATTGGTGGCCCTGGTGAACTGGCGTATTGGGCAACTTTCAAAACCATGTTCGAACATTTTGATATGGAATTACCTGTCATCGTGCCTCGCTTATCTATGACCATTATTGACAGAAAGTCCAAACAGTATTTGAATGAGCTTGATTTACCACTGGAAAGTGTTTTCAACGGACAAATGCAAATGCATAAACAGGACTTTATGGATGATGTTAAAGATGATGTGGCGGAAGAAATGATTCGGGAAATCCAGCAGACACTGGTTGAGCATTACGAAAAACTAACAAATCATTTAGCCACAACACAATCATCTACTTCGCTTTCCGTTCTGACGGAGAAAAATTTGGCGATTCATAACAACCAATTTAGTTACTTGAGCCGTAAAATAGAAGATGCCAATTTGTTGCGTCATGAAGTGAAGCTTCGTAAGTACAATCATATTGAAGGGTTTCTTTTCCCAGAATATACGCTACAGGAACGTTGGTTTAGCCCATTATTGTTCTTAAATGAAGTGGGCCCAACGTTAATTGATGATCTTTTATCTCAACCGTTTGAATTTAACGGAAAGCATAAAGTCATTTCGTATTAATTTTTATGGTCTGTTAACTATTAATGTTGAAATGTATTAGATACTTCAATCAACGGATTTCGCTTCTGTTTGCGTATCTCTTCATATTATTTCATTAGTAAGATGGTCGGCAATTTCTGAAGACTCCTGCGGAAAAACGAAATAAGCTGAGCCGAGGAGGCTAGCGTTTCGTCCGCGGAAAGCGAAAGAAATAGCCGACCATAATATTTTTCGATAGAGTGCAAAAGATAAGAATGCGAATTTTTATACTTTTATATTGATTAATATTCTTTCGTCAACATGCTGAAGCCTTCTCGGTTAATGAGACGGCTTTTTTCTATGGGGTAAAAGGCTTTTAGGCTGTTTCAGCAAGTACTATTTACACATTTCATCGTGTAATGAAAAAAAAATATAAAAATGGTGGAGGAAAGTGGGGGGATGTGGTACATTAATGACAATAAGTGGGGTGAGTAGGATGTTCATGGGAGAATATCAACATAGTGTTGATGCGAAGGGCCGTCTTATTATACCGGCAAAATTTCGTGAGCACCTTGAAGAGACATTTGTAATTACAAGAGGTCTTGATAACTGCTTATTCGGCTATCCTATGAATGAATGGCGAAAACTTGAAGAAAAATTAAAGGCGTTGCCTGTAACTAAAAAAGATGCCCGTGCATTTACGCGATTCTTCTTTTCTGGAGCAACAGAAGTTGAAATTGATAAGCAAGGTCGAATCAATATCCCAAGTACATTATTATCCCATGCAAATGTGGAAAAAGAATGTATTGTTCTTGGCGTTTCAAATCGAATTGAGATTTGGGCAAAAGATTCTTGGACATCCTATTTTGATGAATCCGAGGACTCATTTAACGATTTAGCTGAAAATATGATTGGCTTTGATATCTAGGGAAAGAAGTCTAAGAACGCGTCGTCGTGGTGCTCCTGCGGTTACTCGTCGCAAAATATAGTGCTAAGAAATTTCGCAACGCCTTCATAACCCACATCCAGTGGGCCAAAACGGAGAAGTCCACGTAAGCTCAACTCCGGCGCTGGAAGGCTCGATGCGAAAGTCTGCTTTCGCATGAGAGACTGTAGCTTAGGAGTAAGTTGGGCTTCGGAGTTAGTCAAAACAAAATTTAGGAGGACGAACAGTTGTTCAACCATACAACCGTATTGCTTCATGAAACCGTTGACGGATTGAACATTCGTCCAGACGGTACATATGTTGACTGCACCCTTGGTGGAGCGGGACATAGTGAATATTTAGTACAACAATTAAACGATCAAGGAAGATTGATTTGCTTTGATCAAGACACAATCGCAATCGAAAATGCGAAAATTCGTCTGTCAGATCATTTGCACAAAGTAATCTTTGTACATGCGAATTTCCGCTTCATAAAAGAAAAGCTTCACGAACTTGGCATCGAAAAAGTGGATGGGATCCTGTATGACCTGGGTGTATCATCACCACAACTCGATACCCCGGAACGTGGATTTAGTTACAACCATGATGCACCTTTGGACATGCGTATGGATACTTCTGCGCCACTTTCGGCCTATCACGTGGTCAACGAATGGGAATTCAATGATTTGGTCCGCATTTTCTATCGCTATGGTGAAGAAAAATTCTCAAAACAGATCGCTCGCAAGATTGAAGAAGCCAGAAAACATGCACCAATCGAAACAACGGGACAACTTGTAGAATTAATTAAAGATGGGATCCCAGCACCTGCCAGAAGAAAAGGCGGACATCCTGCGAAACGCGTTTTCCAAGCAATTCGGATTGCAGTGAATGATGAACTAGGAGCTGCTGAACAATCACTCCAAGATGCACTCGATTTGCTTGCATTAAATGGACGTATCAGCGTCATCACTTTCCACTCACTGGAGGACCGCATTACGAAAACCATTTTCAAAGAAGCAGCCTCATACCCGGATCTACCACCAAATTTACCTGTCATCCCAGAAGGCATGGAACCTATGTTGAAATTAGTAACAAGAAAACCGATATTACCAAGTGAAGAAGAATTACTTCACAATAATCGCTCTCGATCAGCGAAGTTACGAATCGCTGAAAAAATAAAGGATGAAGGACGTGTCTAAATGGCAATGCACGCAAAAACACAAACAACTTACATTAAGCAGCCTGTCGTTAATCCACAGCCTGCCATCCATCCGTCGACTAAGCCGGAACGGAAAATTTTTACTAAAGGTGAGAAAATATTATTTGCAGTCTTCGTATCAGTCATTGCATTGTTTTGTGTGATGATTTTACAGACACAAGCAAGCATTCACGCTTCTGCTCAAGACATTCGATCAATTGAACAACAAATCGATGAAACGAAAAAACAGAATACAGATTTGTCCATTCAAGTTAGTGAGCTCTCAAAGTATGAGCGAGTTTGGGAAAAAGCTAAAGCACTTGGCTTGAAACTGAACGAGCAAAATGTGAAGGTCGTACCGGGACAATGAAGAAGAAATTTCGATTTCAATGGGGAGCCTTTCTGATGTTATTGTTCTACGGAGGGCTCTTTTTTCTATTGTTGTCAAGGATGATATTTATTCAGGTCACGGGAGAAGCGGATGGGCAAGCGCTTGCAGCAAAAGCAGCCGCCAAATATGAAAGAGAACAAGTGATTACTTCGAGTCGAGGTAAAATTCTCGATAAAAACGGTGAAATTATTGCGGAAGATACATTGAGCTACCGATTAGTAGCGGTGCTCAGTCCAGAAGCAACGTCAAATGCAAAAAATCCACAACATGTAAATGATGTGGAGAAAACGGCAACTGTACTTGCTGAATACATTCCATTATCAAAAGAGAAAATAATGGAACGTTTATCGAAAGAAGGCGTTTATCAAGTTGAATTTGGTTCTGCTGGCAGAGATATCAGTCATGAAGTCATGACGAAAATTTCGGAGCATAAATTGCCTGGTCTCGTTTTTGTCAAAGATTTAAAACGTTTTTACCCAAATGGGACATTTGCTTCTCATTTAATTGGTTTTGCCGTGAAAGAAGAACAGAAAGATGGCACTTTCCAGACAGTAGGTAAAATGGGTCTTGAATCGATTTATAACAAGCAATTAACTGGGAAAAATGGAAAAGTGCAATACGAAAGTGATTTATGGGGGTATCTACTACCGAATTCTGAAGAAATGGTGACGCCTGCACAGGATGGGCATAACATTCATCTGACGCTGGATAAAACAGTCCAGAATTTCCTTGAAGATGCCATGAGTCGTGTTGAGGAACAGTATAATCCTGAGAAAATAGTAGCGATGGTCGCAGATCCGAAGACGGGGAAAATTCTGGCCATGAGCCAGCGTCCCTCTTTCGATCCGGAAACACGTGAAGGACTGACAACAAACTGGTTGAATGAAACTATTGAAAATACGATAGAACCAGGTTCCACGATGAAGACGTTTACGGTTGCTGCTGCCATGGAAGAAGGCAAATGGGATCCGAACGCTTGGTACCAATCGGGACAATATACATTACTCGACCGAACAATCCGTGACCACAATCGTACAGGATGGGGTACGATTACGTTTGAAGAAGGATTCCAACGATCCTCAAACGTTGCCATGGCTTATTTACTAGAGAGACTGGGTGACACCGTCTTCCTTGAATACTTGGACAAATTTGGCTTTGGCAAGAAAACAGGCATTGACCTGCCAAATGAAGCAAGCGGGGAAATTATCAGTAAGTGGCCGATCGACCGTCTGGTTTCTACGTTTGGTCAAGGATCCACTGTGACCCCTATGCAACTGATTCAAGCCGAAACAGCCATTGCTAATGATGGAGTCATGATGAAACCGTATGTTATCGAAAAAATAGTAAACCCCTCTACCAATGAGGTCATGCATGACTCAAAACCGGAACAAGCAGGTAAACCTATTTCTGCGGAAACTGCAAAAAAAATGCGGGAGTTATTGGCCTCTACGGTTACGGCTGAACACGGGACGGCTAAAAGATTTGAACTGACGGATTATACGGTGGCCGGAAAAACGGGAACTGCGGAAATTCCGGATGAGTTTGGACGCTATCAGAAAGGGTATGAAAACTATTTGTATTCATTTCTTGGCATGGCTCCCGCAGAAGATCCACAGTTGGTGGTATATGTAGCGGTTTCCAAACCGAAATTAAAAGATGGTGAAGTGGGATCCATTCCTGTTTCGGAAATATTCAAATCCGTGACTGAAAATAGTTTGAAATACATGAACATCAAACCACAGCAAGTAAAATCCATTCCATCAGTGACACTGCCGGATGTGAAAGATAAAGATTTGGCGATGGCTCAAAGTACCATGCTTGAACATAAAATGAATGCAGTGACTATCGGAGAAAATGGCAAAGTTCAAGAGCAGTTTCCAGCTGCTGGTACTGAAATTCTTCCAGGGAGTCTGGTCCTATTGAAAACACAAGGTCCTATCACGATACCGGACTTTACGAATTGGTCTAAACGTCATATTTGGGTATACCAAGAGCTTTCCGGATTAAACATTGAAGTCGTCGGAGAAGGGTATGTCGTAAGTCAAAGTGTTTCCAAAGGGTCGGTCGCGAACGAACAGACCCCGATCGTTATTAAATTGGAAACACCGGAAGAAACCAATAAAAAAATAGAACCACCGCCGGTTAAAGATGGAGAAGAAACACTTCCGCAAGATTAAATATTGAATAGGCACTCCATTCCTATCATACGTTGTTAAAAAACAAGGTGTGGTTAAAATGAAGGCAGGAGTGCCTCAGCAATTGAAAATCAGAGTTCGGTCAATGGTTCTTCTCTTTTTTTGCTTAAGTATTGCATCATTGGGGAAATTGATTTACATGCAATTTTTTCAATATGAATGGCTTACTGAGAAAGCAGAAGAGAATTGGGATCGTGAAATTCCATTTTCACAGACAAGAGGCAACATTCGCGATCGTGATGGTGAATTAATTGTAGGAAGCAAGCTCTCACCGACGCTGTATTTTATGCCTGCTCAAAATGAAGATGTTGAGAGTGCTGCTGCAAAACTAAGCAAAGCTCTTAATATTGACGAAAATAAACTGGTTGAGCAGATGAGTAAAAAAACATTCCTAATAAAATTGGCGCCTGCAGGAAAGAATATAGAGCTCGGTAAAGCGATTGAAATCCAATCCTTAAAAATTCCTGGTTTATATACAGGGGTTGACTATGTTCGAGATTATCCCCATGATGAAATATTGTCTCGGTTATTGGGGTTCACTGGATACGATCATGAAGGTCTAGCCGGTATTGAATATCAATACAATGAATTTTTGACATCGACAGAATCAACGCTCAGATTATTTACAGATGCAAAAGGCACTTCCTTACCCCATGTAAATGACGAATGGGGGAAAGGAAAGGATGGTTCGACGATCGATTTGACGATTGATTTAGATGTCCAAGAAGTGATAGAAAGAGAATTATCCCAGGCAATGAAGAAATATGATGCTGATCAGGCGATGGGAATTGCCATGAATCCAAAAACAGGAGCGATTCTGGGATTAGCTTCGTTCCCGACTTTCCATCCTTTACAATATGACAAAGTGAGTCCTAGCGTTTATAATCAGAACTTGCCGGTGTCGATGACATTTGAACCTGGTTCAACTTTCAAAATAATCACGCTTGCAGCTGCTCTTGAAGAAGGGAAAGTGGATTTAAAAAAAGAAGCTTTTTATGATCCGGGGTATGCGATTGTCGAAGGCGCAAGGTTGCGATGCTGGAAAAGGGAAGGTCATAAGCATCAGACTTTTTTGGAAGTGGTTGAAAACTCTTGTAACCCAGGCTTTATTGAACTAGGTCAACGTGTTGGACGTGACAAGCTGTCGCAATACATACGTGATTTTGGTTTTGGGCAAAAAACAGGATCATCCATTGCTGGTGAATCCTCAGGAATTCTGTTTTCTAAAGGAAGTTATGGACCTGTCGAACATGCGACTACATCGTTCGGCCAAGGAATTTCAACAACACCCATTCAACAAGTTCAGGCAGTATCAGCTGCTGTCAATGGCGGTACTTTGTTTCAACCCTATGTTGTAAATCGAATTTACAATGAACAAACGAACGAAGTGATAAAGGAAAACAAACCAACGAAAGTAAGACAGGTTATTTCTGAAGAAACATCCAAACAAGTTCGTGAAGCATTGGAATCAGTTGTGGCGAACGGCTCAGGCCGAAATGCATTCCGCGATACGATGCGCATTGGAGGGAAAACAGGGACTGCTCAAAAGGCTGTTAACGGTCGCTATGTAGAAGGGCAATACATTGTTTCGTTTATTGGCTTTGCACCGGCTAACGACCCTGAAATCGTGGTATATATCGCCATAGATAATCCAAAACACGTGTTGCAGTTCGGTGGAGTTATTGCTGCACCGATTGTAGGACAAATCATTGAAGATAGTGCTCCTTTTATTGGATTCAAGAATTCTGCCAAAGATCAACTTGAAAAAGAGTATCGTTGGGGAGATGCAATGCAATTGCGAGTACCTGAACTAGTAGGTCTCGAGAAAAATAAAGTGATTAAAATGGAAGAGCCTTTCAGAATTGAATGGCACGGGACGGGAAATAAAATCATCTCCCAGCTTCCAAAAGCAGACAGTTTACTGTCTGTAGACGGTACGGTTCATTTATACTTAGGTGAATAATAGTAATAACGACAACCATCGTTTATTTGAAGGAGAATACATATGACACTCGCAACAACACTTATGATTGTAGGGATTGGCTTTGTCCTTACGATACTGTTAACTCCACTTTTCATTCCGGCATTAAAGCGAATGAAGTTTGGTCAAAGTATCCGTGAGGAAGGCCCTCAATCCCATATGAAAAAAGCCGGCACCCCTACGATGGGAGGGCTTGTTTTTATTGTTTCCATTGTCCTCACGACTCTAGGCGTTGCTTTTTATTTGGAAATGTTAACCACACAAACGATTGTTTTAGTCATCGTGTTTGTCGGTTTTGGCGTCATTGGCTTTTTGGATGACTTTATTAAAGTTGTATTAAAAAGAAATTTAGGATTAACATCCTTACAAAAATTGATTGGGCAAATCGTTATTGCCGTAGCCTCTTTCTTCTTGTTAAAGCAAGGTCCATTTGAAACTACAGTAGGTATACCGTTCACGGACTGGTCAGTTGATCTTGGCTTTGCCTATGTATTATTCATGGTGTTTTGGCTGGTAGGATTCTCGAATGCAGTCAATTTGACAGATGGACTGGACGGCTTAGTTTCAGGAACAGCCTCCATTGCTTTTACGACATTTGGCGTATTGGCCATGTATTACAATCAACAAGATATTGCGATTTTCGCGTTTGCCGTAACAGGCGCACTTCTTGGTTTCTTAATTTTCAATGCAAATCCTGCTAAATTATTTATGGGGGATACTGGTTCGCTCGCACTGGGTGGAGCTCTGGCGATGGTTTCGATTTTAGTTAAGCAAGAGCTTTTGTTGCTGCTTGTTGGGATCATATTCGTTGCAGAGACGCTGTCCGTAATTTTACAAGTCATCAGTTTTAAAACGACTGGAAAACGAATATTTAAAATGAGTCCACTTCATCATCATTTTGAATTATCCGGCTGGTCTGAATGGAAGGTTGTCGTCGTATTTTGGTCAACGGCATTCCTTGCAGCCTTTATTGTCGTTATGATGGAGGTATTATAAATGAAAAGCATTACACAATTTACATCTAAAAAAGTGCTGGTACTTGGACTTGCAAAAAGTGGTGTCGCAGCTGCGGAGCTTCTCCACCAATTAGGTGCTTTTGTTACCGTCAATGACGCGAAACCATTTGAGGAAAGTCCAGATGCACAGAATTTATTGAGTAAAGGAATTACCGTCATTTGCGGAAGACATCCTGAGGATTTGCTGGACGAAGGATTCGAATATGTAATTAAAAACCCTGGTATTCCTTATCACAACCCGATTGTCAGTGACGCTATTTCCCGGGGAATACCGGTTTGGACAGAAATTGAACTTGCCTATTTAATAAGCGAGGCTCCATTTATCGGCATTACAGGTTCGAATGGTAAAACAACCACTACTACCTTACTTTTCCATATATTGAATCAAGGTGGTCAAAAGCCATTAATCGCCGGCAATATCGGTACGGTAGCTTGTTCAGTTGCTCAAGAGGCACAGGCGGACCAAATCATCGTAACAGAATTATCATCATTCCAATTGATGGGTATTGATCAATTCAAACCAAAAATCTCGATTTTGACTAATTTATATGAAGCTCATTTGGATTATCACGGATCTTTCGAAGAATATGGCGATGCAAAATTTGCAGTTACCAAAAATCAAACGTCTGAAGATATTTTCATTTACAATGCAGATCAACCAGCAGTGGTTAATTATGCAAGCAAAACTAAAGCAAAACTTTTGCCGTTTTCAACTAAAGGACGTCGTCAAGATGGAATTAGTGCGGATTCTGAACGTATCTATTGGCTCGGCGAACCATTCCTTGAAAGAAAATCAATTGCTTTGCCTGGAGAACACAATCTAGAAAACATTTTAGCTGCAGTTGCTACATCAATTTTAATGTCTTGTCCAAAAGAAACAATTGAGCATGTCTTGACGTCCTTTACTGGAGTAAAACATCGCACACAATTCGTACGCGAATGGAAGCAACGCAAGTTCTTCAATGATTCGAAAGCAACGAATACTTTAGCAACCAAGAGTGCACTCGCAGCCTTCAAGGAACCTGTCATATTAATTGCTGGTGGATTAGATCGCGGACATTCATTTGAGGAAATGCGTGAGTATATGGGGAACGTGAAAGTTATCGTGACATTTGGAGAAACGGCTGATCGTCTCATTGAGTTTGCCGAATCATGCGGAGTTAAAGGTTTGGAAAAAGTCGAGAATATTCAACAAGCCGTTCATGTCGCAACTGAGTTGTCAAAACCACATGATGTCATTTTGCTTTCACCAGCTTGTGCGAGTTGGGATCAATATGCAAACTTTGAGTTGCGTGGAGATGATTTCATCCAAGCAGTCTTTCAAATCAACTAATAAGAATAACAGACGAAGGGATGCCAAAACTGCAGAAAAGACCGACAAATGTTTTTCTGTTTACTAGTTTACTATTAACTGTCATTGGCTATTTTTTTGTATACTCTGCCGGATCTTACTGGGGGAAAGTGCATTACCAAGACAGTTTGCCATTCTTCTGGAAACAGGCAATGTTTGGCACATTGGGGATGGTATGTGCACTTGTTATGTCGAAAATGACGTTCCTTAGCAATCAGAAATTCTGGAAGATTGCTTATATTTTATCCATTCTTCTGCTTTTTTCGGTTTACATCCCCGGTCTAGGGATTGTAAGGAATGGATCCCAAAGCTGGATTCAAATCGCCGGTTTCAGCCTGCAACCTGCTGAATTCGTCAAGATTTCAGTCATTGGATTTCTAGCTTGCATGCTGGCACAAAAGTCTACTGGACTCAAAAGACGTTATGTTCAGCCCATACTGATTTGTTTGGTTCCCGCTGGAATCATATTGGTCCAGCCGGATTTTGGTTCAGCTTTTCTGTTAATTGTAGGTGGATTTTCCCTGTTGTTCATCGCGGGTTTTCCGGTGCGCTTCTTCGTTGGTATTGGGTCCATTGGCGTATTGGCACTCATTGGCTTGATCATTTCAGCACCTTACAGATTAAAGCGTATATATGCCTTCCTAGATCCATGGGAAGATGCATTGAATAGCGGTTTTCAAGGTACCCAATCTTTAATGGCGATCGGACCATCGGGATTGTTTGGTCACGGCTTCGGCCAAAGTCGACAGAAGTTCCTATATTTGCCCGAACCTCAAAATGATTTCATTTTCTCGATCATTGTGGAGGAAATGGGCTTTATCGGTGCTTTCTTGTTAATTGGGCTGTTCTGCCTGTTCTTGTACACGGGATATAGACTAGCCGTATTGGCGCCAACCAAAGAAGGTTTTTATGCGATTGCAGGAATTCAATCGATGATTGGTTTCCAAATATTTTTGAATATTGGGGTGGTCATTGGCTTATTCCCAGTAACAGGCGTAACACTACCCTTTATTAGTTACGGTGGCTCATCTTTACTTTCAACCTGGCTCATTGTCGGGCTAATTCTACGATTTTCAAAAGACTGATAGATAGGAAGGAGTGAATAACGTGGATAAAATTATCGACATTGAAGACCGTATACCAACGCTGAGAGAGCGCAGAAAAAAGAGAACAAATCGCAAGTTCACGTTATTGCTCGTCATTTTCCTAATAACTTTACTTGGTCTCCTCTATTTTCAATCTCCGTATAGTCACGTTCAAACCATTGTCGTAAAAGGGTCTAATTTAGCGACAAGTGACGAATATATTGATCGAAGTGGTATTCAAAAAGGACAATCCATGTGGGAAATCCGGACAAAGAATGCCGAAGAGATTTTACAAAAAAATGATTGGATTCAAGATGTCACAGTTAAGCGAAGCGGTTTAACGGCGGTAACAATTGAACTAAAAGAGTGGAAAAAAGCAGCCTATGTTCAAACAGAAGATGGCTTTGATTTGGTACTTGAAAATGGAACTGTATTTCATTCCTCGGAAAACCTAGCGCCGGTTGATGCCCCTGTATTAAGTGCGTTTGATAATCCAAAAGCAATGACTCGTATGGTGAAGGAACTTGCCAAATTAAACGGTGAAGTTTTGTCCATGATTTCACAGATAGAATCTGTTCCATCTAAGGCAGACCCTTACCGCATTCGATTATTTATGAATGACGGATTTGAAGTTAGGGCCGTAATTCCGTCATTTGCCGAAAAAATGAATTATTATCCATCAATCATTGCGCAAATCGGTGAATCTGAAAAAGGTGTCATTGACATAGAAGTGGGATCCTTCTTCCAGACATATGTAGATATGTATAATCCACAGCCAAAGGAGGAGGAGAAAGTTGAAGAAACTCCAGAATAAGCCTAATCGTTCGGTTGTGAATAAACGCATTATCTTTTCTTTAGTGTGCCTGGTGCTAGGCTTCATTTTAGCCTATTCCTACAGTCTATCGAGCAGTAAAAAGTTGAGCGGAGAGCCTACCAGCAGCAAGTATTTTGAACATGAGGAACGCTACAGGGAAGACCTTATTCAGCAAAAAGAACGAAATAAAGAGTTGGAAACAGAATTAGTGGCGAGACAACAACAAGTTCGCGAGATTGAAAAATCACTGTCAGGAAGTGAAGAGCAGTACGAGAGTCTGATAGATGAAGCGGAAGATTTGCGATTACTTCTAGGAATTCTTCCTTCCACAGGTGAAGGGGTAATAGTTCACCTTGAAGATGCCGAGTACGATCCAGCTTCAGTCAATCCAAATGACTATATTGTTCACGAAAGTCATGTATTCCAGGTGCTGAATGAACTGAAAATATCTGGAGCACAAGCAATAGCAATCAATGGACAAAGATTGCAAGCCAACTCGTACATAAAATGCAACGGTCCGGTCATAACGATTGATGGAAAACAGTTCCCTGCTCCATTCGTTATTGAGGCAATAGGTGATCCAACTGTATTAATGCCATCATTGAAACTCACTGGTGGTGTGCTGGATCAATTGCTTAATGATAATATTGTGGTAACAATCGAAGAAAAATCAAAAATACAAATGCCAGCGTTATAAGAAAAGCGGAAAGCGCCATTCTAGCCTGACTCCGGCGCTGGAAGGCCCGATTCGAAAGCTTGCTTTCGCATGAGGGTCTGAAGCTTAGGAGCAGGCTGGCGCTTGGAGCTAGACATAGAAAAGCGGAAAGCGCCACTCTAGCCTGACTCCGGCGCTGGAAGACCCGATTCGAAAGCTTGCTTTCGCATGAGGGTCTGAAGCTTAGGAGCAGGCTGGCGCTTGGAGCTAGACTTAGAAAAGCGGAAAGCGCCACTCTAGCACACCACCGCTACTTTTAGAATGGCATGGACAACCTCTTTACATGAAAGGAAGGAGCGGTTCAATGAAACAAGGTGTTTATGTCCGCTTCACGTTTATCTTATTAATTGTAGGTTTTATGGTTGCGGTACAATACAATACGGTACAAAAACCAGAATCACGGGATACGCGAGATATTTGGGAAATCAGGAAAGAGCTGTCGGCAGAAAAACAACTGCATTCAGAGCTTTTGTCAGAAATTAGAGATGTTAATGAAACCATTACAAAGTATGAAAATTTGCAGTCCGAGAGCCCTGCGCAAGCATTGAACGAAACGCTTGAAACGTTAAGAGCAAAAGCGGGTTTGACCGTAGTGACAGGACCTGGATTGGAACTGGTAATTGAACCTTCTTTGGAAGGAATTGCACTTGGTGACAATGTAACGGGTATCTCACCAGATTTACTCGTTCGCTTGCTTAATGAAATTAACCGTTTTAACGGGCATGCTGTTTCAATCGATGGGAAACGCATTATTCATTCCTCACCAATCAGGGATATTAATGGGCAGACGACAGTTAATAGTTTAAATGTCAGAACTCCGCCATTTAAAATTAGAATTGGAACGGAGACCATGGAAGACGCTGAAATGCTATACAACCATCTACAATCTTCTATGATTGCGGACGACTTCTTTATCGATAATCTGACTTTAAAGATAGGCGAACCAAAAGAGCAAATAAGTATTCCAGCTTATGATCAGCCCATTGAAAATGACTACTTGAAAAATACATCGAAAGGGGACTAACATATGTGGCTACCATTACTAGGATTAATCTTGGGTATATCTCTCGGATTACTAACTGATATTCAAATCCCTTCGGTGTATGAAAACTATTTATCAATAGCAGTTTTAGCAGCGCTTGATACGTTGTTTGGAGGTATTCGAGCACAACTTCAACATGTATATGATGACAAAGTGTTCGTATCTGGATTTTTCTTCAATATTGCGCTAGCTGCGGGACTAGCTTTTCTTGGCGTACATTTAGGCGTTGACTTGTATTTGGCAGCTATTTTCGCTTTCGGAGTAAGACTATTCCAAAATATAGCAGTGATTCGACGGATATTATTGACAAGATGGACGGAAAGAAAAGGGACTATTGACTAAAAAACAGTCGAATAGAAGGAAAATTTACAACTTTTGACGATTTTGCTTAGACAAGCTTGATAGAATGCAATAGAATGATGAGTAAAGAGTTGTTGAAGGAGGTGCCACGGATTGAATCAGACAGAATTATATGTTTCTCTTGATATTGGTTCTTCATCAATTAAGGTCCTTATCGGAGAGATGACGAACGGTTCCCTAAACGTTATTGGTGTTGGGAATGTAAAATCAAATGGAATTAGAAAAGGTGCAATTGTCGATATTGATGCGACCGTGCAGTCCATTAAAAAAGCAATCGACCAAGCTGAACGAATGATCGGAATGTCTATAAACGAAGTCGTGTTAGGAATTCCTGCAAATCAAGCCATGTTGCATCAAGTTAAAGGCGTGGTGGCAGTTAATAGTGAGAATCGTGAAATTACCGATGATGATTTAGATCGCGTGATAGACTCAGCACAAGTGATGTCGATTCCGCCTGAAAGAGAATTAGTCAATTTAGTACCCAAACAATTTATTGTGGATCATCTGGATGAAATTAAAGATCCTCGCGGCATGATTGGTATCCGTCTAGAAATGGATGGAACAATGATGACGACATCAAAAACGATTTTACATAATGTTTTACGTTGTGTGGAGCGTGCGGGTCTTCAAATCCGTGAAATATATTTGCAACCACTCGCTTCTGGCTATTTTGCATTATCAGAAGATGAAAAAAATCATGGAACCGCATTCATTGATATTGGTGGCGGTTCAACTACGATTGCTGTCTTCCAAGATGGTCATTTAACACACACATCCGTATTGCCGGTCGGTGGGGATCATTTAACTAAAGATTTATCGATTGTCTTGAAAACACCAACTGAACAAGCGGAAAAAATTAAACATCAATATGGACATGCCTTTTATGATGATGCATCTGACGACGAATTGTTTGAAGTTCCTGTGATTGGTGCAGAAATGAAAGAACAATATAGTCAAAGATACATATCTGAGATTATTGGCGTTCGTTTAGAAGAGTTATTTGAATTAGTCTTAGAAGAATTCTATCGTATGGGTCTTCAAGATTTACCTGGTGGAGTGGTCATTACGGGTGGGGTTGCAAAATTAGAAGGGCTTTCCCAATTGGCTCGCCATATTTTACAAACTCGCGTCAGACTTTATACACCTGAGTATATCGGAGTACGTGAACCGGGTTACGCTACAGCAGTCGGGTTAATACGCTACGCTTATATGGAAGATCAATTCTTTAACCGATTCGGTGGAAACAGTGCGTTAGGGCAACCAAAAAAACCTGAACAACATTCACCAGCTCCCAAAAAACAAAAACAGCAAACACAGACAAAAGAAGAAGACAAAGAAGGCGTGATGGGGAAAGCTCGCAAATTCCTCGATAAATTTTTCGAATAATAAACTTAGAGACTATTTGTAATTGAAGGAGGAAATGCGATGTTGGAGTTTGATACAAGTGTAGACCAACTTGCCGTCATCAAAGTCATTGGTGTCGGTGGTGGCGGAAATAACGCTGTAAACCGTATGATTGAACATGGAGTTAAAGGTGTAGAATTTATTGCAGTCAATACTGATGCACAAGCATTGAATTTATCAAAAGCAGAAGTGAAGTTACAAATCGGCGCGAAATTGACGCGTGGACTTGGTGCAGGAGCGAACCCTGAAGTAGGTAAAAAAGCTGCTGAAGAAAGCAAAGAACAAATCGAAGAAGCTTTACGTGGTGCTGATATGGTTTTCGTTACGGCTGGTATGGGTGGCGGAACTGGAACAGGTGCTGCACCTGTAATTGCACAAATTGCACGTGAAATTGGTGCTTTGACAGTGGGTGTTGTAACTCGTCCATTCACATTTGAAGGTCGTAAGCGTTCTACTCAGGCAATTGGCGGTATCGGATCGATGAAGGAAGCGGTTGATACATTAATCGTTATTCCTAATGACCGATTACTTGAAATTGTTGATAAAAACACACCGATGTTGGAAGCATTCCGTGAAGCGGATAACGTTCTTCGTCAAGGTGTACAAGGTATTTCGGATTTGATTGCCGTACCTGGTTTAATTAACTTGGACTTTGCTGACGTTAAAACTATTATGTCAAACAAAGGTTCTGCGCTTATGGGTATCGGTATTTCTTCTGGTGAAAATCGTGCTGCTGAAGCTGCTAAGAAGGCCATTTCAAGTCCTCTTCTTGAAACATCAATTGACGGAGCTAAGGGTGTTTTAATGAACATCACTGGTGGTTCAAACTTAAGCTTATTTGAAGTTCAAGAAGCGGCTGATATCGTTGCATCTGCGTCTGATGAAGATGTTAATATGATTTTCGGTTCTGTAATCAATGATAATTTGAAAGATGAAATTATCGTAACAGTAATTGCTACTGGATTTAACGAAGAACAAATTACTCATCGTACAACAAGAAGCGGTGGATTTAGTGCAGGGCGTGCTCAACAAGCTCAAGCTCCTCAACAACCACAACATGTTCCAACTCGTGAATCTAGACGTGAGGAAGCACCTTCTTACCAACAAGAAGCGCCAAGAAGAGAGCAACAAACTTCACATCAAGAAGATACGTTAGACATTCCTACGTTCTTGCGTAACCGTCAAAAGAGAAACTAAGTTAGAAAAGTGAAAAGCGCTAATCTAGCTCGACGCTGACGGTGGAAAGTCCGAATCGAAAACCTGTTTTCGCATGATTTTAGGTAGGAAGGCTAATGGCCCGACATCGTGTCGGGACGCCTTCCTGACCCACATCCTGTGGGCCCAAGCGGAAGTGCGAGCTGGCGCTTGTAACTAGACATAACAAAAGAAGCCCAACTTAAGTAGCTTAAATTGCTACTTAAGTTGGGCTTTTTTTGTCGTAGATTTTTTTAATAGAGATACAAGAACTGACATGTTTTGCGACGGACAAGTGATACCTTATTTGTAGGAGGTGAGAAAATGTATGCTGAAGTCTTGATCTCGATTAATACACTCATTAATTTTTCATTGCTTTCCTTTTCAAACAAAATGGGTTCGTTTCATCAAAAGTCTTGGCGATTATGGCTCAGTGCATTTATGGGTGGTGTAAGTGTTGTCCTGTTTGGTGGTGGTTTCCTTTCAATCGTTGCAACCTTTGTAGTTATGACGACAATTGCTTTTGGAATGAATCGCACCAATTGGATACTGGCAGCAACAAATACTTTAATTGGGGCTTTGTTTGCCGGTGGTCTACTGACAGTCATACAGCCACTTTTAGCCAATGCCAGCTGGTATGTAGTTTTGATGGTTGCAGGTAGTGTGTTGGTGTTTAGTTTAATGGGTGTCAGAAAAAATTGGTTCCGTGTCAATCTGACGGCCTTGAAAGATTCGTATGTCGGTCAAGTGACCATTCGCTTGTTTCAACAAGAATTTCAACTCACCTCATATTCAGACACTGGCAACCAATGCATAGAACCGTTGTCAGGCAATCCTGTTCATTTTATTTCTGCAGAAAAAATGAAATCATACCTCCCAATGGATTTGTGGCAGTATCTTTATGATTTTGAAGGAAGTTCATCTGAAAATTTTAAAGATGTTCCTTTATCATTTCGCTCTCAATTGCGATTGATTCGTCTCCAGACTGTTCAAAATGAATCGACATGGGCAATTGGCATTAAAGTTGATCATATCCGTTTGAAAGCAAAAACTGAGCAATCATTGGCACCGTGTTATATCGTTCTGACTAAAAACAGCAAACATTTTCCACGTCAAACAGATGTTATTTTGCATGCTTCAACATTATTCAGCTAATCATGGGAGGGCGAATGCTATGTTAATGAAAATTTGGAACAGACTGATCGAGCTATGGAGTCGATGGCGTAGTAAAGGAACATACTATATTGGCGGTAGTGAGTCATTACCACATCCTATGAATCGTGAAGAAGAAGCAAAAACGATTGATGCGTTTATGAATGGCAGTCTTTCTGCTCGTGACACGTTGATTGAGCGTAATTTGAGGCTTGTTGTCTATATTGCAAGACGTTTCGAAAATACTGGTACACATATTGAAGATTTAATCAGCATTGGCTCGATTGGACTTATTAAAGCGATTGAGACATTCAATACAGAAAAGAAAATTAAGCTTGCCACATATGCTTCACGTTGTATTGAAAATGAAATTCTGATGCATCTTCGAAAAACGAGCAGATTAAAATCTGAAGTTTCTTTTGACGAACCATTAAACTCGGATGCTGATGGCAATGAATTGTTACTTTCGGATATTTTAGGCACAGACGAACATATTATTGCAGAGGACGTTGAGAAAAAGATTGAACGTCAATTTATGTTTTCTGCAATTGATTTATTAGAAAAGAGGGAAAAATATATTATGGAATGTCGTTTCGGATTAAATGGTCAAGAAGAAATGACTCAAAAAGAAGTTGCAGATATGCTTGGGATATCTCAGTCTTATATTTCCCGATTGGAAAAGAAAATTATTCATGATTTGAGAGAAGAATTAAATCAACCAACAGCTTAATGGATGAAATTGGACGTATTGCAAAACGCATAGTTTCTTACGAGGCGGACACACTGATATGTATCACAGTGTTAAACAGTTCGGAGGAAAAAGCGATGGTACGTACAAAAGTCGAATTATGTGGTGTAGATACGTCAAAGCTACCTGTTTTATCAAACGAAGTGATGACACAAACTTTTATAAGGTTTCAAAGTGGAGATGAATTAGCAAGAGAAGAGCTTGTGATGGGTAACTTACGATTGGTCCTCAGTTTAGTCCAGCGTTTTGCCTACAGAGGAGAACAAGCTGATGACTTGTTTCAAGTGGGCTGTATAGGCCTGATCAAATCAATTGAAAACTTTGATTTAAAACACAATGTGCGTTTTTCAACGTATGCAGTGCCTATGATAATTGGAGAAATCAGAAGACATTTGCGTGATCATCATCCGGTACGTGTATCAAGGTCTTTGCGAGATATTGCATATAAGTCAATGAAAGCCAAAGAGCAGTATATCGCAGAACATTTACATGAACCCACTTTACAGCAGTTGTCAGAGATGATTGATATTCCCCATGAAGATATTCTATTTGCTTTGGATGCCATTCAAGAACCCATTTCGTTGCAGGAGCCTATTTATCACGACGGGGGAGACCCGGTATTCATGCTCGATCAGTTAAAAGATGAGCAAGTGTCAGAAGAATCCTGGTCCACTTATGTTTTTATGAAAGAAAGCATAAGCAAGCTAGACATTCGGGAGCAAAAAATATTAGCTAAACGTTATTATTATGGTGAAACCCAAACTGAAATCGCTAAAGAATTGGGAATTTCCCAGGCCCAGATTTCAAGGTTGGAGAAACACGCCATCCGTGTCATAAAAGAAGAATACAACATTGATTACAGATGAATCAATAAAGCTTTTATTCCTTTTCTGGAATAAAAGCTTTATTTTTTGTTTATGAACATAAACTGTAGAAAGGGGGAATGACCGTTGAAATTTACTGATATCCAACAGAAGGAATTTATTGAGGCAAGTGATGGCCGCATGCTCGGCTTCGTTAATGACGCTAGAATTTCAAAAGAAAATGGAACGATTGAATCTTTTTTCCTGGCAGAACCGAAAAAGATGCTAGAATTGTTTTCAGGCAATCGTCCAACAATTGTTATCAGATTATCAGATATTAAAGTCATTGGTAAAGATGTTGTCATCGTTCAGTCCAGAGGTTCTGAACAGGGATAAGCATTGAATATTCAACGCTTGATTGGTACAATATATAGACAATACCCATATCAAAAAGTTAGGAACTTCTAAAAATGCCAATACAGCGTAAACTTCAACAAATACAACAGCAAATCAGTCAGGCATGTGCCCGTGCCAATCGTTCTATCAACGATGTTCATATTATAGCAGTCACTAAATCTGTTACTGTAGAGAGAACGCAGGAAGCCCTATATGCAGGACTTAATCATCTTGGAGAAAATCGTCCGGAGGGTTTGCTGGCAAAACAAGCTGAAATTGACACGCCCGCAATCTGGCATTATATCGGTTCATTACAAACACGCAAAGTTAAGCAAGTCATAAACAATGTTCAGGTTTTGCACTCATTGGATCGAATGAGCCTAGCTGACGAAATTCAAAAAAGGGTAACCCAAAAGATTGATTGCTTTGTTCAGGTCAATGTTTCCGGTGAACAAGCTAAGCATGGAATTGAATTGAGGGATGTTCATTCATTCATTGAATCTTTAAGTGACCATCATCAAATACGCATCATTGGATTAATGACTATGGCACCAAATACGTCTGATGAACAAGTGATTCGCAATGTCTTTAAATCTCTCAAGGACATGCAAATGAATATAGCCAGCAAAGGCTATGTACATGCACCTTGTACAGAATTATCTATGGGTATGTCGAATGATTTTGAAATCGCAATAGAAGAAGGCGCCACATACGTCCGAATCGGTACAGCACTAGTCGGAGATGAAAGTGAGGATCTTACATGAGTATGAAAAATAAATTCAAAAACTTTTTTTACTTAGATGAAGAAGAAGAAATTCCAACAACGATTGAACGCAGAAAAGAGTCTCAGCCAATGCCTCAACCGACTGTTCGCAAAACGACAAAGGAAAGAAGAGTTGTGCAAGCAGAGTCAAATACAACGCCAAACATTGTGAGCCTCCAAAACTTACAAAAATCTTCAAAAGTAATCTTGGTGGAACCACGGGTGTATGCTGAAGCACAAGATATTTCGGAGCATTTGAAAAACAAACGTGCAGTTGTAGTCAATTTACAACGTATCGATAAAGATCAGGGAATTCGGATTGTGGATTTTTTAAGTGGAACCGTGTATGCTTTAGGCGGAGATATTCAGCGAATTGGCACCGATATTTTCTTGTGTGCACCCGATACCGTTGAAGTGGCTGGAGCCATTTCCGACTACTTTTATGATGACATACAATAATTGAGGTGTAATTAGTACTTATGGATTTTGTAATTTATATACTTAATGAAGCAATTTATGTGTATTCAATTTTACTGATCATCTATATTTTCATGTCTTGGGTACCAAGTGTGAAAGAATCGAGTATCGGTCGGATGTTTGAAAAAATATGCGAACCGTACTTAGAAGTGTTCAGACGCTTTATCCCACCTTTTGGAATGATTGATGTATCGCCAATTGTGGCTATACTTGTTTTAAACCTCGCACGTGGAGGATTGGCAACTTTAAGTGGACTTGTCTAACAGATTGCCTCACTTTCGTGGGGCTTTTTTTGACCATTGAAAGGAAGAGCAAAGATGGAACAAGTTTTGCAACATTTCCGTAAAGACGAACAATCATTTATCGAACAAGTCAGCGGATGGCTTAGGGAGACACAGGATCGCTATGCGCCAAAGTTGACTGATTTTTTAGATCCAAGACAGCAATTTATCGTACATGCCCTTATCGGTCAGAATGGAGATGTGTTAACGACGGCTTTTGGTGAATTTCCGGAAGCTGAAAGAAAACGTATGCTTATTTCCCCTTCATATTTCGCTGCGACTGATGATGACTATGACATCACAATGTTTTCGATTAAATACCCTTCGAAATTCATCAACATTGAGCACCCCGATGTTTTAGGCTCCCTTATGTCATTAGGATTGGATCGATCAAAATTCGGAGATATTCGCGTTGACGACAATCGAATTGAATTTGCGGTAGCTTCGGAAGTTGCAGATTTTGTGCGGATGCATCTTACCTCCATTGGCAAAGCCAAAGTTCATGTTGAAGAACTGCAACCTGATCATTCCTATTTAGAAAACCAGGATGTTTGGGTGGAGGAAACGCATACGGTAAGCTCAATGCGAATTGATACCATCATCGCTTCTCTATTTAATGTTTCCAGACAGAAAGCATCGCTGTTGGTTCATGGCGGAAAAGTGAAAGTGAACTGGACTGTTCGCGAACAACCATCATTCGAACTGCATGAATCCGATTTGCTATCTATTAGGGGCTATGGGAGAATTCGGATTGGCATGATTGAAGGACGTACAAAGAAAGACAAAATACGATTACAAATAGGGCGAATCGAACAAAATTCGTGAAATATATTCAAGAAAATTCGAATTATTGATGTCATCAACCACAATGAACGGTATAATAGTGGGAAATGATGCAGTAAGTAAAGGGGAGATTTTTGAAATGCCGCTATCACCACTAGATATTCATAACAAAGAGTTTGGTCGGGGGTTCCGAGGCTATAATGAAGATGAAGTCAACGAATTTTTGGACCAAGTGATTAAAGATTTCGAACTTCTAATCAAAGATAAAAAAGAATTGGAAGAGAAATTGAAGTCGTCAAGTGAGCGAGTTGGCCATTTCACAACTATTGAAATGACACTTCAGAAGTCAATCGTGGTTGCACAAGAAGCTGCAGAAGAAGTACGTCGAAACTCTCAAAAAGAAGCAAAGTTAATTGTTAAAGAAGCTGAGAAAAATGCGGACCGTATCGTAAATGAAGCGTTGACGAAAGCTCGCCGCATTGCCCTCGAGATCGAAGATTTGAAGAAGCAATCAAAAGTTTTCCGTAACCGTTTCAAAATGTTGGTGGAAGCACAACTTGATTTAATTAACACTGATGATTGGGATCACTTGATGCAATATGAAGTGGACACAACTCAGCTGGAAAGAATGGATTCAAAAGAAGACTAAGCACAGCTTGACGATTATGGAATCATTCCCTATAATATCTACATATTATAAGAAAAGCGAAGAACGTCTATATAGCAGGCGTTTGTAGCTAGACATAGTGAAACTATACACATTATTTTATATTAATACGCTGAAAGAGACAGTAGTTTGAAAGCACAGAAAAGCGATCCGGGGATGGTGGAAGCCCGGACAGGCGGCAATCAAATGAAAATCACTCTTGAGTAAAATCGCTGAACTTGATTTTGTAAGTGATTTCGGATTCACACCGTTAACGTGATCTAAGCTGGCAACTTCTTCATGTTGCAATTAGGGTGGTACCGCGAGTTATAACTTCTCGTCCCTTCATTGGGATGAGGAGTTTTTTTGTTTAGTTTAAGTTGATTGTCCCTGCAAGCATTGCGCTTGTCATATTAAGAGGAGGTTTTTTAATTGGAATATAAAAATACGTTATTGATGCCAAAAACTGAGTTCCCAATGCGCGGTGGTTTACCTACACGTGAACCGGCGATGCAAGAAAAATGGAATGAAATGAAACTTTATGAAAAAGTACTGGAGCGTACCAAAGGCCGCCCGAGTTTCATTTTACATGATGGTCCTCCATATGCGAACGGCGATATTCACATGGGTCATGCTATGAACAAAGTGCTTAAAGACATGATTGTACGACACAAATCTATGACTGGTTATTATGCACCGTATGTTCCTGGTTGGGATACGCACGGTCTTCCGATTGAGCAAGCTTTAACGAATAAAGGTGTCAATCGCAAAGAAATGACTGTAGCAGAATTCCGGAACTTGTGTGAAACATATGCTTATGAACAAATTGACCGTCAACGTGAACAATTTAAACGTCTTGGTGTGCAAGGTGATTGGGAAAATCCATATGTGACATTGAAACCAGCGTATGAATCACGTCAAATTGAAGTGTTCGGTGAAATGGCACGTAAAGGCTATATCTATAAAGGTTTAAAACCAGTTTATTGGTCTCCATCAAGTGAATCTGCTTTAGCAGAAGCTGAAATCGAATACCAGGACAAAAAATCTCCTTCTATCTACGTAAGTTTTGAAGTGACAGATGGTAAAGGCGTAGTTGCTGAAGGTACTAAAATTATTATTTGGACGACTACACCTTGGACAATTCCAGCTAATCTTGGAATTTCAGTAAATCCTGAATTCGACTATGTAATTGTGGAAGTTGCATCAACGCGCTATCTTGTAGCAAAAGCATTACTGGAGACTGTGGTAACTGCTCTTGAATGGGATTCTTATGAGATTGTTCAGACATTAAAAGGTGAACAAATGGATCGCATGGTAGCCAAACACCCTTTATATGATCGTGATTCGCTTGTAATGCTCGGGGACCATGTAACGGACGAGGGCGGTACTGGATGTGTTCATACAGCTCCTGGACACGGGGAAGAAGACTTCCAAGTTGGTAAAGCGTATGGACTTGAAGTACTTTCACCAATCGATGACCGTGGCGTATTGACTGCTGAAGCACCTGGCTTCGAAGGGTTATTCTATGATAAAGCCAATAAAGTTATCACAGAAGCTTTGGATGCTGCTGGTGCATTAGAAAAACTAACATTCTTTACACACTCTGCACCTCATGACTGGCGCACTAAAAAGCCAGTTATTTTCCGGGCAACAGCTCAATGGTTTGCTTCAGTTGAAGCATTCCGCGACCAATTATTAAAAGCAATTAAGGAGACATCATTCACTCCAGCATGGGGTGAGACTCGTCTCTTCAACATGGTCCGTGACCGTGGAGACTGGTGTATCTCACGACAACGTGTATGGGGTGTTCCAATCCCTGTCTTCTATGCGGAAGATGGAGAACCAATTTTAACAGAAGAAACGATTGCCCATGTTTCAAAATTGTTCCGTGAACACGGTTCAACGGTGTGGTTCGAACGTGAAGCGAAAGACTTGCTTCCAGAAGGATTCACACACCCAAATAGTCCAAACGGCCGCTTCACAAAAGAAACGGATATTATGGATGTTTGGTTTGATTCAGGATCTTCTCACCAAGCTGTACTTGATGAGCGTGAAGATCTTTCGTATCCAGCTGACTTATATTTGGAGGGATCGGATCAATATCGTGGATGGTTTAATTCCTCGTTAACGACAAGTGTTGCCATCAGCGGCCACGCCCCGTACAAAGGATTATTGAGTCATGGTTTCACACTTGATGGAGAAGGACGCAAGATGAGTAAGTCGATCGGAAACGTAATCGACCCTGCTAAAGTCATGAATCAACTAGGTGCTGACATTCTTCGTCTATGGGTAGCATCTGTCGATTACACTGCAGACGTTCGCGTAACGGACTCAAATTTCAAGCAAGTTGCTGAAGTTTACCGTAAAATCCGTAATACCTTCCGTTTCCTTCATGGGAATGTATCGGACTTCAATCCACAGACCGATCGCGTTGCTTATGAAGATTTACGTGAAGTAGATCAATACATGTTCATGAAACTGCAAGATTTGATCGAAACAGTTCGCAAAGCTTATGACAAGTATGACTTCCCAAGCGTTTACCATGCTGTAAACAATTTTGTATCGTCTGATTTGAGCTCATTCTACTTGGATATTGCAAAAGATGTTGTTTATATCGAAGGTGAAGACAATTCACATCGTCGTGCGATGCAAACTGTCATGTACGATACTTTGATCGCATTGTTGAAAGTGACAACACCAATTTTACCGCATACGACGGATGAGCTATGGGTCTTCATGACACAAGAAACAGAAGAAAGTGTACAACTGACTGACTTCCCTGAAGCGACAACTCATGATTCATTTGCAGGTTTACGTACGAAGTATCAACAATTGATGCTGGTACGTGACGATGTATTGAAAGCTTTGGAAGAAGCGCGTAATGCGAAAGTTATCGGTAAGTCACTTGAAGCAAAAGTTACGCTTTATGTGAAAAAAGAATTAGTGGAAGCATTTGACGCAAGCAAAGTGGACTTTGCACAATTCTTTATCGTGTCGGACTTTACACTTGCAGGTTCAAAAGAAGATGCACCAGCGGATGCTTTAAACCTTGAAGTTTCTTCTGTTGTCGTTACTAAAGCACAAGGTGAAAAATGTGAACGATGCTGGACGATTTCTTCCAATGTGGGAGAAAACGAAAAACATCCAACATTATGTCCACGATGTGCAGATGTAGTAGAAAAATATTACGTATAAAATATAGGAGGTGCTGGCTTTCGAACATAGCCGGGCAAAGTAATCCTCCATTTGAAAGAGCTGCCCTTTTCGGGCAGCTCTTTCTGTCTGTTCATGTTATGTGTTAAACTAGCTAAGATACTTGCGTAACGGAGGAACATACGTGTACATTTTTTATTTAGTAGCAATTGCCGTTGTGGCGATTGATCAATGGACAAAATGGTTAGTTGTAAAAAATATGGAGCTAGGTGAACGAATTGTCTTAATGGACCCTACATTTGCTTTACTTTCCCATCGCAATCGTGGAGCGGCGTGGGGAATGTTGGAAGGGCAGATGTGGCTATTTACAATCGTCACCATCGTCGTGGTCATTGGTATTTTGTATTACTTTCATAAAGAAGCAAAAGGAAAGCCATACTTTCAATTAAGTTTGATGGTTTTACTTGGTGGTACTCTTGGGAATTTTATTGATCGTTTGTTCCGTGGTGAAGTAGTGGATTTTGCTGACGTTCTTATCCCGGTCATTAATTATGAATTCCCGATTTTTAACGTTGCTGATGCAGCATTAACTATCGGCGTGATTATGCTCATCGTCGTATTGTATTTTGAAGAAAAAGCAGAAAAAGCTGCAAAGAGAAAAGGTGAATAGATGGAAGATTTTACGTATAAGATTTCAGAACAACAAAAAGGTGAACGAATCGATAAAGCATTGGCAACGCTTGAAGCGGATTGGTCTCGCAGTCAAATTCAAATTTGGCTGAAAGATGGAGCGGTTCTGGTCAACGGCGAATCAGCAAAATCGAATTACAAAGTAAAACCAAATGATGTTATTAATGTTACTGTACCGGATGCAGAAATTCTGGATATCGAAGCAGAAGACTTAAACCTTGAAATCGTTTATGAAGATGAAGATGTTTTAGTAGTGAATAAACCACGCGGCATGGTCGTACATCCTGCTCCTGGCCATACTTCAGGGACACTTGTAAATGGTTTGATGTATCAAGTGAAGGATTTGTCGGGTATTAATGGTGTTATGCGTCCAGGTATTGTACACCGTATCGATAAAGATACTTCAGGCTTATTAATGGTTGCAAAAAATGATAAAGCGCATGAATCATTAGTAGATCAATTGGTGAAAAAGACAGTTACTCGAAAATACACAGCTTTAGTCCATGGGCATATTCCACATGACAAAGGAACTGTTGATGCACCAATCGGACGTGATGCACGTGATCGTCAAAGCATGGCTGTCATTGATAAAGGTAAACATGCCGTAACGCATTTCCGTGTTTTGGAACGCTTTGGCAACTTCACATTGGTTGAGTGCCGTCTGGAAACAGGCCGTACACATCAGATTCGTGTGCATATGAAATACATTGGTTTCCCGCTTGCAGGTGACCCTAAGTATGGACCGAAAAAAACGATTGATTTTGACGGTCAAGCGTTGCATGCCGGGGTTCTAGGTTTCATTCATCCTCGTACGGAAGAGTACTTGGAATTTGAAGCGCCGTTGCCTGCAGAGTTCCAGGCTTTGCTAGAAGAAATGAAATCAAATGTTGACAGCAAAGAAAAGTAAATCTATACTTATAAAAAGTGTAGAGCGCAATTCAAAGCTCATACTCGAAATTCCTAAACAATACAAAATTTAATAGAACACCTTTAAAAACAGTCCAGAGAGGCTGAGAAGGTAACAGTGAACGTATAAAAACACATGCTGTGTGTTCCTATACGCCTAATTTTCTGCATTCACACCCTCTCATCCATTTTCGGACGAGAGGGTTTTTATTTTGCGAAAAATAATGACTAGCTACAAGCGGCAGCCCGAGAATGACGCTTTACGCTTTTCTAATAAAAGGAGAATCTGAAATGGTTGAAAAAGCGAATATTTTGGATGAACAAGCAATTAACCGTGCATTGACACGGATAGCTCATGAAATTATTGAACGCAACAAAGGAATAGAGAATTGCATTCTCGTCGGCATCAAAACTAGAGGCGCTTATTTGGCGAATCGGCTGGCTGCCAAAATTGAAAAAATTGAAGGAAAGTCAATCAAAGCAGGCGAGCTGGATATTACATTATACAGAGACGACCTATCCATGAAAACTGAAAACAAAGAGCCACTCGTTCAACAAGTGGATATTCAACATGTTGTGACCAACCAGAAAGTGATTTTGGTTGATGACGTATTGTATACTGGCCGAACAGTAAGAGCCGCAATGGATGCGGTAATGGATTTGGGAAGACCATCACAAATTCAATTGGCAGTCTTAATCGATCGGGGTCATCGGGAATTGCCAGTACGCGCAGACTATGTCGGGAAAAATATCCCGACGGCAAGCTTGGAAAGAATCGTGGTCCGTTTGCAGGAAACAGATCATGAAGACAGTGTAACAATTTACGAATAGGTGATTGGGGGAGAATGGGATGGCAAACACACAAACAGTTTTGGACATACATGATAGGCCTTCAGCAGGTAAGCTGACAACACTAAGTATTCAACATATGTTCGCCATGTTTGGGGCGACCATACTGGTTCCACAATTGGTTGGTCTAAGTCCAGCGATTGCGCTATTGACTAGCGGTATTGCGACACTGATCTTTATGTTTGTAACGAAATTTCAAGTTCCAGCTTATCTAGGTTCTTCATTTGCCTTCATCTTGCCGATTCAAATGGCTACAAAGGAAGGTGGAATCGGAAGTGCCATGATTGGCAGTCTATTCGTCGCAATCGTCTACTTTATCGTGTCTTTGATAATTTGGAAAACAGGCTATAAATGGATTATGAAAATTTTACCACCAATCGTGGTTGCGCCCGTGATCATCGTAATCGGCTTGGCATTATCTCCTGTTGCCATCGATATGGCGATGAACATCGACCCGGATTTGGACGGAATAAAAGAATACAGCATGTTGCACTTCTCTGCTGCTTTGGTGACATTGGCTGCAGCTGTTGTCGCGACATTGTTCTTCAGAGGAATCATCAGCTTAATGCCGGTTCTAATCGGAATCATCGTTGGATACGTGTACTCCTTGATTATCGGTATTGTCAACTTCGAACCAGTAACAAAAGCAAACTGGTTGTCAGCTCCTGAATTCCTGATTCCCGGAGTAGACTATGAATTTATCATCACACCGACATTGCTTTGGTTGATGGTACCAATCGCGATTGTGACCATTTCAGAACATATCGGTCATCAATTGGTTTTAGGGAAAATCGTAAACCGCAATTACATAAAAGAGCCAGGACTTCATCGTTCATTGCTCGGTGACGGTCTTGGTACTTTCATCAGCGGTCTGTTGGGAGGACCTCCGAAAACAACCTACGGTGAAAACATCGGAGTGCTAGCGATTACTCGAGTATACAGCGTGTATGTCATTGGGGGAGCGGCTATTCTTGCTATCGCCTTTTCATTCTTCGGCAAAGTCATGGCACTCATTGCTACGATTCCAACTCCAGTGCTTGGCGGAATTTCGATTTTACTCTTCGGGATTATTGCGTCTTCAGGTCTGCGTATGTTGGTTGATAACAAGATTGATTTTGGAGACAAGCGTAACTTGGTCATTTCATCCATCATCCTGGTAATCGGGATTGGAGGAGCGAAATTACACTTCACCGAAACGTTTGAAGTCGGTGGAATGGCATTGGCTGCCTTGGTGGGTGTTCTACTAAACTTAGTCCTTCCAGGTAGACCGCAAGAAGCCATCGATTCATTGGAAGATAAATCAAATACAACATCCTTTTAATACCTAGTCCAGAGAGGCAGGAAAAGGGAAACCAACTGGTAGAGTTCCGTGACAACATGGATCTTTGCTTGAAGGTGCCCCTACAGCCTCTCAACACTTGTTGAGAGGTTTTCTTTAAGAAATACGGGAGGCTATAAAAGTGAAGCATCTATTGAGCATGAAAGACCTAAACAATACGGACATACAAACGATATTAAGTCGTGCATCACAATTTCAACAGCAAGTTTCCGCTGATTGGACTAAACAATACACAGTAGCGAATTTATTTTTTGAACCGAGTACACGAACAAAAATGAGTTTTGAGATGGCAGAGCGGAAACTTGGACTGAACGTACTTCCATTCGAAGCAGGAACATCGAGCACACTAAAAGGTGAAACTTTATACGACACAGTAAAAACATTAGAAGCAATAGGTGTGGATGCTGTGGTCATAAGGCATGAACAAGATGGTTTCTATGAAGGACTACTAGCGGGAGTAAACGTAGCGATCATCAATGGTGGAGATGGCTCGGGTCAGCACCCTACTCAATGTTTGCTTGATCTTTTTACCATCCAACAAGAGTTTGGAAAGTTTGAAGGATTGCAAATAGCAATCGTTGGGGATATTGGACATAGCCGGGTAGCCAAATCGAATGCAGAAGCGCTGACAAGATTAGGTGCTCATGTCACGTTCCTTTGTCCCCCTGAGTGGCAAGGCAACTTCGATGCAGCAAACACATGGGACAACATACTGCCGAGTGCGGATGTAGTGATGCTTTTACGGGTGCAACATGAGCGGCACGATGCCCAGTCGGATTTTTCAAAAGAAAGTTATCATCAAACTTATGGTTTGACTCGATCACGTTATGAAAAATTGAAGCCGACGGCCATCATTATGCATCCTGCGCCAATTAACCGGGATGTGGAAATAGCAGACGAGCTAGTGGAAAGTGAAAAATCACGCATATTTAAACAAATGCATAACGGTGTGTTCATACGCATGGCCATACTGGAATCCGTTTTGAAGGGGAGATCATGATGAAAAAATTCTTACAAAACATTAAATTGCTCAATGACAATAACGAATTGATGGAGGGATCCATCCTGATCGACAATGGACGCATTATAGAAATGAATCCGAAAGTAACGCCAGAAGCAGATGAAATCATAGACGGCAAAGGACATTTCGTTTCTGCAGGATTCATCGATGTCCATGTCCACTTACGCGAGCCGGGTGGCGAGCAAAAAGAAACGATTCAAACGGGTACACATGCCGCGGCAAAAGGCGGTTTCACAACCATTTGCGCAATGCCAAATACTAGACCAGTACCGGATACGGTAGAAAATCTGAGTCATGTCAACCGTCTGATTGAAGAGAATGCAGTGATTCGCGTACTGCCTTATGCCTCGATTACGATTCGAGAAGCAGGGAAGGAACGAACAGATCTGGCTGCCTTGAAAGAACATGGTGCATTTGCTTTTACGGATGATGGAGTAGGTGTACAACAGGCTGGCATGATGTTTGAAGCAATGAAGGACGCAGCGAAGCTGAATATGCCGATTGTTGCCCATTGCGAAGACAATACACTCATTTACGCTGGCGTCATGCACGAAGGGACGAAAAATAAAGAATTGGGTCTTAAAGGGATTCCATCCATTGCGGAATCTGTGCATATTGCGAGAGATATTTTACTAGCTGAAGCAGCAGGGGCACACTATCATGTTTGCCACGTAAGTACGAAAGAATCTGTTCGAGTAATCAGAGATGCCAAAAAGGCTGGGGTTCGGGTAACTGCTGAAGTCAGTCCACACCACCTACTATTATGTGAAGACGACATTCCAGGAAACGATGCGAACTGGAAAATGAATCCACCACTGCGAGCGAAAGAAGATTTGCAAGCATTAATCGAAGGATTGGAAGATGGGACACTTGATTTTATCGCCACAGATCATGCCCCTCATACAGAACAGGAAAAAGGCAACGGCATGGAACAAGCACCATTTGGAATCGTCGGATTAGAAACGGCTTTCCCATTGCTGTATACCCATTTTGTGAAGAGTGGAAAATGGACGTTAGCTCAATTGGTTGAATGGATGACGAGAAAACCGGCCGATGTTTTCGGACTGCCTTATGGTCGTCTGCATATGGGCGAATCAGCGGACTTAGTATTCATTGACTTGTCGAGAGAACAAGATATTGAAACTGCAACGTTTGTGTCAAAAGGAAAAAATACACCGTTCCAAAATTGGACATGTACCGGTTGGCCGGTTATGACGATGTTTGAAGGCAATGTAATTTGGCAGGAGGAGAAATAATGATGAAAAGAAGCCTCATTTTAGAAACTGGAGATGTATTTAATGGAACTGCATTCGGAAGTTTGAATGCCAGTGAAGGAGAAGTCGTATTCACGACGGGTATGACAGGCTACCAGGAAACTCTATCGGATCCATCTTACTGCGGTCAAATTGTTACGATGACTTATCCTTTGATCGGCAATTACGGAATAAATCGAGATGATTTTGAATCAATTGAACCGGCAATCAAAGGAATGGTTGTCCGTGAACTGGCAAACACACCATCCAACTTCAGAAGCGATGCGACACTCAATGACTTGTTCGTAGTGAAAAACATTCCCGGCATTGAAGGAGTGGATACACGTAAACTTACGCGAATTATTCGTGAATTTGGTTCGGTAAAAGGCCATATCAGTGAAGCGGGTGCTGATGTACAAGTGGAAGAAGTAGTCGCACGATTAAAGAATACGACATTCCCGACGGATCAAGTGAAACAAGTGTCAACGAAACGTCCTTATCCAAGTCCTGGGCGAGGTAAGCGTGTAGTACTCGTCGATTTCGGAATGAAACATGGGATTTTGCGTGAACTGAACAAACGTGACTGTGATGTGGTCGTTGTACCGTATAACACAACTGCTGAAGAAATCATGGCAATTTATCCCGACGGCATTATGCTTTCAAATGGCCCTGGAGATCCAAAAGACGTTCCAGAAGCAATCACGATGATACAGAATTTAATCGGGAAGATTCCGTTATTCGGAATTTGCCTCGGTCATCAACTCTTTGCCCTTGCTAGTGGCGGAGATACATTCAAACTGAAATTTGGACACCGTGGAGCAAATCATCCAGTAAAAGATTTGGAGTCTGGCAAAACGGAAATTACTTCCCAAAACCATGGCTATGCAGTGGATCCTGAATCATTGAAAGTAACGCGTTTGAAAGTTACGCACACTGCTTTGAATGACGGCACAGTGGAAGGCTTAAAACATTTGGATGCTGCCGCTTTTACAGTGCAATACCATCCTGAAGCATCACCTGGACCAGAAGATTCCAATCACTTATTTGATCGATTCATCGAATTAATGAACGCCAATGTGAAAGGGGAAAAAAAACATGCCTAAACGTAAAGATATAGAAACCATTCTCGTCATCGGATCCGGTCCGATTGTCATCGGTCAAGCAGCTGAATTTGACTATGCTGGAACACAAGCATGTCTAGCTTTAAAAGAAGAAGGCTATCGTGTCATTCTCATCAACTCAAATCCAGCAACTATCATGACCGATACTGAAATTGCAGACAAAGTCTATATCGAACCGATTACATTGGATTTCGTCAGTCGAATTCTACGCAAAGAACGTCCAGATGCCCTTCTGCCTACTCTAGGTGGACAAACAGGCTTGAACATGGCGATTGAATTGGACGAATCAGGAATTCTGCAAGAGTTGAACATTGAAATACTAGGCACGAAATTGGAAGCCATTCATAAAGCGGAAGATCGTGATCTATTCCGTACGCTGATGAACGACTTGAACGAACCCGTTCCGGAAAGTGACATCATTCATAACATGCAGGAAGCCGAGGCATTCGTTGAACGTATCGGTTACCCTGTCATCGTCCGTCCTGCATTTACGCTTGGTGGAACTGGTGGAGGAATATGCCACAACGACGAAGAGCTTCTTGAAACAGTGACGAGTGGTCTAAAATACAGTCCTGTTACACAGTGTCTACTTGAAAAATCAATCGCTGGCTTCAAAGAAGTAGAATACGAGGTTATGAGAGACTCCAATGACAATGCCATCGTAGTCTGCAATATGGAGAACATTGACCCGGTAGGTATTCATACAGGAGATTCCATCGTCGTTGCGCCAAGTCAGACGTTATCAGACCGTGAGTATCAAATGTTGCGCAATGTCTCCCTTAAAATTATCCGCGCCCTAAAAATCGAAGGGGGCTGTAACGTTCAGTTAGCACTGGATCCATACAGCTTCAACTACTATATCATCGAAGTTAATCCAAGGGTCAGCCGTTCTTCTGCTCTGGCGTCAAAAGCGACAGGATACCCGATCGCCAAACTGGCTGCTAAAATTGCAGTTGGTTTGACACTGGATGAAATGATGAATCCCGTTACAGGAAAAACTTATGCATGCTTTGAGCCTGCGCTCGATTATGTCGTCACTAAAATTCCGCGCTGGCCATTTGATAAATTCGAATCGGCTAAACGCAATTTAGGTACACAAATGAAAGCAACAGGAGAAGTAATGGCGATGGGAAGAACGTTCGAGGAATCTATTCTGAAAGCTGTGCGTTCACTTGAGACAGGACAATTCCATTTAGATCTGAAAAATGCGGATGCCATGTCAGATGAATGGATTGAAAAACGTATCCGACGTGCAGGTGATGAACGACTGTTCTTCATTGGGGAAGCTTTAAGACGAGGAGTTACGATTGACACCATACATGAGTGGAGTCAAATCGATTTATTCTTCCTTAATAAATTTCAAAATATCGTGAAGTACGAAGAAGTGGTTTCTAGCCATCCGTTTGATTTCGAAGTGGCGAAAAAGGCGAAGCGCATGGGGTTTGCAGATGCAACGCTAGCAGCATTATGGAATAGCGATGAATTGACCATCTACAACTGGAGAAAAGAACTGAACTTGATTCCAGTCTTTAAAATGGTGGATACATGTGCAGCAGAATTTGAATCTGAAACACCTTATTTCTACGGAACATACGAAGATGAAAATGAATCAATCAAGACAGATAAAGAAAGTGTCATCGTGCTTGGATCAGGACCAATCCGAATCGGACAAGGGGTCGAGTTTGACTATGCAACCGTGCATTCTGTATGGGCAATCAAAGAAGCAGGTTATGAAGCCATCATTATCAATAGCAACCCAGAAACAGTATCAACGGATTTCTCCATCTCGGACAAGCTTTATTTTGAACCTTTAACAATTGAAGATGTCATGCACATAGTGGATCTGGAACAACCGAAAGGCGTTGTCGTTCAGTTCGGAGGACAAACAGCCATCAACTTAGCGGATAAACTGCAGGAACGTGGTGTTCAAATCCTGGGAACTACTTTGGAAGATCTGGACCGTGCAGAAAATCGCGATAAATTTGAACGTGCACTGCATGAAATCGGTATTCCGCAACCAATGGGCAAGACAGCTGTTTCAGCAGAACAAGCAGTGGCAATCGGTAATGAAATCGGCTATCCGGTATTAGTCCGTCCTTCATACGTCTTAGGCGGACGTGCTATGCAAATTGTATACAATCAAGAAGAACTTGCTCATTACATGGAACATGCAGTGCAGGCAAGTCCGGAGCATCCAGTATTGGTCGACCGTTACTTAACTGGCACCGAAATTGAAGTCGATGCCATCTCAGACGGTGAAAATGTGTGCATTCCAGGAATTATGGAACATATCGAACGAGCGGGTGTTCACTCGGGTGACTCGATTGCAGTCTACCCACCACAGAATTTAACGTGCGAACAAGTGAATACGCTCGTGGATTACACGACTCGACTTGCAAAAGGCCTGAACATCATTGGTTTACTGAATATCCAATATGTTATCTCGAAAGGCGAAGTTTATGTGATTGAAGTGAATCCACGTTCAAGCCGAACGGTTCCTTTCCTAAGTAAGATTACGAATATTCCAATGGCGAAGATTGCGACAAAAGCAATTTTGGGACAATCGCTCCCTTCTCAAGGAATTGCAAATGGACTTGCGCCTTCACCTAGAGGTGTTTTCGTGAAAGTACCAGTATTCAGCTTTGCGAAACTGCGCCGAGTGGATATTACATTGGGACCTGAAATGAAATCGACCGGGGAAGTAATGGGGAAAGATATCACGCTTGAAAAAGCGCTTTATAAAGGCTTAGTGGCTGCAGGAATGGAAATCAAAGATCACGGTTCAGTATTGATGACGATCGCCGATAAGGATAAAGAAGAAGCAGTATCGATTGCGAATCGCTTCACGTCGATCGGTTACAGAATTCTTGCTACTGAAGGAACAGCAAATGCCTTAAAAGAAGCGGGAATACCTGTTACAACAGTTAATAAAATTGGCAGTGAAGGTCCGACTTTACTGGATTACATCCAAAAAGGTGACGCCCAGTTCGTCATTAACACGTTAACAAAAGGTAAATTGCCGGAGAGTGATGGGTTCCGAATCCGACGTGAGTCTGTAGAAAATGGAATTCCTTGCTTAACATCGCTGGACACAGCAGAAGCGATGTTACGAGTCATTGAATCGATGACATTCCAAGCTGAGGAAATGCCGACACAGGGGGTTTTTGCATGATTAGACAAGAGCGCATGCGCATCGTCAAACATAAAGAGATCGCTCAAAATATTTTCGAAATGACGGTGAGTGGCCAACTTGTACAGGACATGACAAGTCCGGGTCAATTTGTTCACATCCGTGTTTCGGATAGCTATGAGCCTTTGCTCCGCAGACCAATCAGCATTGCGTCAATTGACCGAGATGTGTTGGAGTTCACAATGATTTATCGTGCTGAAGGCCGAGGAACTTCATTGCTCGCGCTTAAAATGGTTGGAGAAGAAATAGATGTTTTGGGTCCTCTTGGCAACGGCTTTCCCGTTGAGGAAGCATCACCAGGTGAAACAGTTGTGTTGATTGGAGGGGGAATCGGTGTTCCTCCTTTATATGAACTATCTAAAAGACTTGTTGATAAAGGTGTCAAACCGATTCATGTACTTGGCTTCCAGTCAAAAGAAGCTGTCTTTTACGAAGATTTCTTCCGAGAACTTGGTGAAACGCATATTGTCACAGTAGATGGATCACACGGTCAACAAGGATTTGTCACGACGGTGCTATCTGAATTACAACCCGAATTTTCATCATACTTTACGTGTGGTCCAACTGGAATGCTTGCGGCTATTCAGAATATGTATCCGGATCGAAAAGGGTTTCTATCGTTTGAAGAACGCATGGGTTGCGGACTTGGAGCTTGTTTCGCTTGTGTCTGCAAAACCACTGATCAAACAGATGTGGACTATGTAAAAGTGTGCTCGGATGGTCCAGTATTTCCTGCAGGGGTGGTGTCCGTATGAATCGATTAGCGATAGAATTACCAGGATTATCATTGAAAAATCCAATTATGCCGGCTTCCGGGTGTTTCGGATTTGGCAAAGAATATGCTCGATTGTATGACTTATCAAAACTTGGAGCGATTATGATCAAAGCAACGACACTTGAGACGCGTTTAGGAAATCCTACACCACGTGTTGCAGAAACTTCATCCGGAATGCTGAATGCAATTGGACTTCAAAATCCAGGTCTGGAAAAAGTGATTGCTGAAGAGCTGAAGTGGCTGGAGCAATATGATGTGCCTATAATTGCAAATGTTGCCGGCACGTTGACGGAAGATTATGTGGAAGTTGCGAAACATATATCAAAAGCAAAAAATGTCCATGCTTTGGAATTGAATATTTCTTGTCCGAACGTAAAATGCGGAGGCATTACTTTTGGAACCGATCCGTCGGTTGCTGCAGAACTGACTGCAGCCGTAAAAGAAGTTTCGGAAGTTCCGGTTTATGTAAAATTATCCCCAAATGTAACCGATATAGGTGAAATTGCTCGAGCAGTTGAAGCTGGAGGAGCTGATGGCATAACGATGATTAATACGCTCATTGGAATGCGATTGGATACAAGAACAGGGAGACCAGTCATTGCCAACGGGACTGGAGGATTATCGGGTCCTGCAGTCAAACCGGTAGCTTTGCGTATGGTGTATGAAGTTGCCAAACAAGTGTCTATTCCAATCATCGGAATGGGGGGCGTTGCGACGGTTGACGATGTCATTGATTTCATGTCGGCAGGCGCAAGTGCCGTAGCTGTAGGAACAGCAAACTTCGTTGATCCATTTGTTTGTCCGACGATCATTGATCAATTACCTGAGAAACTCGATTGGTTAGGTCTGAATCATATCTCAGAATTAGTGGGGAGGAGTCACCGATGAACAATCAAAACCCTATAATAGCGCTTGATTTTTCAACAAAAAATGAGGTCATCCACTTTTTGAAGCCGTTCGATGAAAAACTGTTTGTCAAAGTTGGTATGGAACTTTATTTACAAGAAGGACCATCGATCGTAACGGACTTAAAAGGAATGGGACACGACGTTTTCCTGGATTTGAAACTGCACGATATTCCGAATACAGTCAAATCCGCCATGCGCGGACTTGCTAAGCTTGGTGCAGATATGGTGAACGTCCATGCAGCAGGTGGGTTGCAAATGATGGAGAGTGCATTAGAAGGACTAGAAGCGGGAACTGCAACAGGAAAACAACGACCATTACTTATCGGGGTTACACAATTGACCTCAACAAGCGAACAGCAAATGATAAATGAACAGAAAATCAATTTAACTTTACAGGAATCTGTTCGGCATTATGCAAGCCTTTCAAAACAGGCTGGTCTCGATGGAGTCGTTTGTTCGGTATTGGAAGCGGCAGACATTAAACGAGTTTGCGGGGAAGACTTCTTGCGGGTAACACCGGGAATACGATTGACGGATGGTTCAGAACATGACCAAATCCGTATCGCGACACCTGATGTGGCATGTAAAGAAGGTTCTTCCTTGATTGTAGTAGGCCGAGCCATCACTCAATCGGAAAATCCAGTAGAGACATATCATTTGGTGAAACAACAATGGGAGGTTTTACAATGAAAAGTCAGCAACATGAAATAGCAGGAGCATTATTGTCGATAGGTGCTGTGGAATTACGACCTCAAGATCCATTTACATGGACTTCCGGAATATCTTCACCGATTTATTGTGACAACCGTTTGACCATGTCGAGTCCAACTGTACGTAAACAAATTGCCGAAGCTTTAGCGGCAAATATCCGTGAGTTTTTCCCACAAACAGAAGTAGTAGCTGGGACGGCGACAGCGGGCATTCCACACGCTGCGTGGGTAAGTGATGTCCTAAATTTGCCTATGGTCTATGTCCGTTCAAAAGCTAAAGAGCATGGACGTGGCAATCAAATTGAAGGAAAAATCGTACCAGGCCAAAAAGTGATTGTCGTGGAAGATTTGATCTCGACAGGTGGCAGCAGCATCGAGGCCGTTCGTGCGCTGGAACAGGAAGGCTGCGAAGTTCTGGGTGTGGTGTGTATCTTTACATATCATTTAAAACGAGCGGACGAATTATTTGAAGAAGCAGGAATTCCATATGTCAGCTTAACAAACTTTGATGCATTAATCGAAGAGGCATCACTTGCGAAGCAAATCGCTGACGAAGACAAACCTAAGCTGATGGAGTGGCATGAAAAACTGAAATACGGGAAGCTATAAAGACGGACTGAATTTCAGTTACATATAAATAAATCCCTAAAAAATAGGATGCCAGTGCACTTGTTGCACACAGGCATCCTATTTTTAATCTTACATATCTTTTCTGACTTCTGAAATAATTGAATTCCCTTCAGTAATCATTAATAACGCTAATATGACGAATAAGATTCCCAAAGGGAAATAAATAATTTTTATTAAAATATTGGCCATTTTCAGAGGGGAAATCATTTTGAGAAGAATGACAAAAAACCCGAAAATGAAAATTGTATTGAGCAAACGAAGTTTACTATTCTTCTCTAAAGTTTGTTCTACTTTCTCAACAAATTTACCATTTATCATATGAATTCCTACTCTTGCAAAGTTAATAGCATGCAAGGGGGTCATTATATAAAAAATATTGTTAGAAACATGAGTACTTCCCACTTTCACTGGTTCCAATTTACCGTTCTTATCATATACTACAGAATGGTGTTTTTTGCTTTTAAAAGTTATCAGAAAAAGCCATCCAACAATTTGTTGGATGGCTTTCGTGTATCTTATTTTCGAAGGCTCCTCACTAAATCTTCACTTGGTGTCACAAAAACCGTCTTTTGTTCAAAATAAATAACGAATCCGGGTTTTGAGCCATTCGGTTTTTTTACATGGCGTACTTCTGTATAATCCACCGGCACGGAAGAAGAGTCACGTGCTTTACTGAAATAAGCTGCCAGTCCCGCTGCTTCCAAAATCGACGTTTCATCCGGTTCATTGTCATGAATGACGACATGGGATCCAGGAATATCTTTTGTATGGAACCAAGTTTGTGATTTATTAGCGATTTTAAATGTTAAATAATCATTTTGCTTGTTATTTTTTCCTACCGAAATTGGCAATCCTGTAGAGGATACGAAATTTTCAGGTGTTGGTTTCACGACTTTCTTTTTCTTTTTCGAAATGCGGGCTTTCATCCAGCCTTGTTCGGCAAGTTCTTCGCGAATCTCTTCAATATCCTGTGGAGATGCTTGCATGACTTGTTGTTGCAGCATTTCCAAATAATCGATATCGTCTTTGGTCTTATCCATTTGTTGTTGCGTTTTCAATAAAGCAGTTTTGGCTTTGTTGTATTTTGTGAAAAAACTTTGTGCATTTTCAACCGGCGTTTTTCTAAGGCTCAATGGGATGGTGATGACGGCATTCTCTTCATCGTAATAATTTATCACTTGAGCTTCGGTCATTCCTTTTTTGAGCGTATAGAGGTTGGCCATCAAAAGTTCGCCATGGAGTTGGAACGTTTCCAGTTTTTCTGCGTTTGATTTTTCTTTCGCGAGTTTCTTCATTTTTAATTTCAACTTGTCGAGTTCATTTTGCAACCAGCGTTCCAAATCGCCTGCTTGCTGTTTAACTCGATCGCGTTCTGCGCGTGCAAAGTACACTTTATCTAGTAATAAACCAAGCGAATCATAGTGTACTTTGTTGCCTTCGATGTGGGAAAGATCAACACTTGAGAAAATGGCTTTATTGCCACTTTCCACATACGTACCTTTAGGTTGGGCATTATTAAATTCATCGAGGAATTTGCGATACACTTCATATTTGGATTCGTTGCTGTCAGCTAGACGATAAGCGAGTTCTTTTGCCTGAAGTGGAGAAAAGCCAGCAAGCTGAGACAGAATGGCTTTGGAAACATCGTCTGTATCCAGCAATTCGTTCAACAATGATTCGTCCACTTCATATGGGTTCACTTTATCTTGTTTCGGTGGTGCGATATGTGGTTGACCTGGCAAAATCGTTCTATAGCTGTTCACAGAAGGTGATAGATGTTTTAAACTGTCCAAAATTAGATTTCGTTCAGGATCCACCAAAATGACATTGCTGTGTCGGCCCATGATTTCGATATGGAGTTCCCGTACCATGTCGTCCCCGATTTCATTTTTACTTTCCACACGCAAAATAATCACGCGATCCATTTCGAGTTGGGAAATGGATGAAATGAATCCACCTTCCAGATGTTTTCGTAATAACATGCAAAACATTGGTGGTTCTGAAGGGTTATCAATCGCTTCGTTCGTGACATGAATGCGTGAGTAGGAAGGGTGGATGGAAATAAGTAAGCGGCTGTTTTTTCCGGCCGCACGGATATGCAACACAATTTCTTGTGAGTTAGGTTGGTGTATTTTCGAAATTCTTCCGGATACCAATTGTTGAAGTTCGTGCGTCATTGCTTTTGTAAATAAGCCATCAAATGCCATAAGTATTCCTCTTTCAAAACGTTTTGCTCTATCTTATCATTTTACAAAGGAAATGTGATATAATTGCCTAAGTGTGTAACAAAGAAAGTTGAAGCTCTTTAGGGGGAACGACTGTGCCAAATCTTAAGTTTATTAATATCGGAAACGGTAGTGTGGTCGCAGTTGAACGAATCATCTCCATCTTGCAGCCTGAATCTGCGCCGATTAAGCGTCTCGTTCAAGAGGCAAGGGACAAAGGGTTTTTGATTGACGCAACTTATGGTAAAAAAACCCGCGCGATATTTGTTATGGATAGTGAACATGTGGTTTTATCTGCAGTCCATGCTGAAACCATGGTGACACGTGTGATAGATCAAGCCGAATAGATAAAAAGAGGGATTGAATGCGAAAAGAACGTGGATTATTAATCGTCCTTTCAGGGCCATCAGGTGTCGGGAAAGGTACTGTGCGAAAAGAATTGTTTTCACAGCCTGACACAAATTATGAATATTCGATTTCAATGACGACAAGAAAGCCGCGTGAAGGCGAAGTCGATGGTGTCGATTATTTTTTTAAATCCCACGAGGATTTTGAACAATTAATCGGAGAAGGCCGTTTATTAGAATACGCTTCTTATGTTGGGAACTATTATGGAACTCCGTTAGATTATGTAAACGAGACATTGGATGCCGGTCGGGATGTATTTCTGGAAATTGAAGTGCAAGGTGCATCGCAAGTTCGCGATAAAGTACCAGACGGCTTATTTATTTTCCTGGCTCCACCAAGTTTAACGGAACTGCAACAACGTCTGGTAGGTCGTGGCACAGAAACAGAAGATGTGATTGCTTCACGAATTTTAGCAGCACGACAAGAACTTGAAATGATGAACTTGTATGATTATGTCGTCGAAAATGACGAAGTGCAATTGGCTTGCGATCGTGTAAATGCCATTGTCACTGCCGAACATTGCCGTCGAGAACGCGTTGAAAAAAGATACCTAGCTATGCTGGAAGGGGAATATTAATGTTATATCCATCAGTAGATTCATTAAAAAGCAAAATCGATTCAAAATACTCACTAGTGAGTTTGGCTTCAAAACGTGCTCGCCAATTACAAGAAGAAGGCGGAGAGCGTCTTGAGTCATATGTGTCCCTGAAGTATGTAGGCAGAGCATTGGAAGAAGTGGCATCAGGCGCTTTAACAAAAGAAGTTCAAGACGAGGCAACTATTTACGAAGACGAAATTTAAAAAATAGTATTTACTTAAAAAACTCCCTAAGACAGTCAGATGCTTTGGGAGTTTGTTGTTTGAGAAAGGAAGATTGTTCATGCTAGCAAACAAAAAAATCTTATTGTGCGTAGCTGGTGGTATTGCAGTTTATAAAGCTGTTGCCCTTGTTAGTAAATTGTCGCAAGCAGGAGCGGATGTCAAAGTCATTATGACCGAATCTGCCACAAAGTTTGTGCAGCCACTGAGCTTTCAAGTAATGTCTCGTAATGATGTTTATACAGATACATTTGATGAAAAAGATTCAAATGTCATCGCTCATATCAACCTGGCAGATTGGGCAGATTTAGTCATCGTGGCACCTGCAACAGCGAACGTCATCGGCAAACTTGCCAATGGACTTGGTGACGATATGCTGACGACGACCCTGTTAGCTACCACCGCCAAGGTTTGGATTGCACCAGCTATGAATGTACATATGTACGATCACCCCGCAGTGAAACGAAATATTTCCACTCTAGCAGCAGATGGTTATGAATTCATTGAACCGTCAGAAGGTTTTTTGGCTTGTGGGTATGTAGGAAAAGGAAGACTGGAAGAACCAGAAAAAATCGTGGCATTGGTCGACGCATTTTTTCAGCCGAAAGAATTGCCGTTGACAGGCAAAAAAGTTGTAATAACTGCTGGTCCAACACGTGAGCGAATAGATCCCGTACGATTTTTGACTAACTTTTCCTCTGGGAAAATGGGCTATGCGCTGGCTGAAGCGGCGACAAAACTTGGAGCGGAAACGGTTCTTGTCTCTGGTCCCGTTTCATTGCCAATTCCTTCAGGGGTAGCTGTTGAGAATGTGGAAAGTGCAGAAGAAATGCTGCAAGCCGTGTTACAGCATTTTGATGATGCTGATATTGTCGTGAAAACGGCAGCTGTCGCAGATTATCGTCCAAAGTTTGTATTTGGACAAAAAATGAAGAAACAAGCTGGTGACTCTACCCTAGAACTTGAACGCACTACCGATATCCTCATGACACTTGGGCAAAAGAAAACTCATCAACTGTTGATCGGTTTCGCTGCTGAAACAAACGATGTCGAGATGTATGCACAAGAAAAACTTTCAAAGAAAAATGCGGATTATATTGTAGCTAATGATGTTACAAAAGAGGATAGCGGTTTTGGGACAGACACCAATACGGTTGTGCTGATTGGCAAAGAAAATTATGTCCAGCATTTTGACAATATGACGAAAAAACAATTGGCTAATAAATTGTTCGAGACCGTTTTGGCCCGAGAGAAAGATTTACATTATGTACGCTGAAGTCATTGTTGACGTAGCGGCTTATCCCATTGATCGACCATTTGATTACGTGGTCCCTGAAAAGTTTCAAGACCTGATTGAAAGTGGCAGTCGGGTTAAAGTTCCTTTTGGCAATCGGCAAGTTCTTGGATTTGTGACGGCACTAAAAAGTGACACGGATGTCCCTGCGGAAAAACAAAAACCGATTGGTGAACTGCTCGATATTGAACCGATATTGACGCAGGAAATGCTCGAAATGACAAAATGGTTGAAACGACATACTTTATGTTACGAAATTGATGCCCTTCAAGTCATGTTGCCTTCGGCGTTACGTGCGAAGTATGAAAAGATAGTGCGCATTGTTGATCATCATGCGGAGCTTCCGCAAAGTGTACAAGCCTTGTTTCAGCAAAAAGATCAAGTAGAGTTAAAAGTAGATGAACCGAAAGAATTGCTTGCACTCATCAAAAAATTGGTGAAGGAAGACATTTTGGCACTGGAAACATCGGTCAAACAAAAAACAGCCGTGAAAAAAGTAAGAATGATTCACATCGAATCTGATATGGAACGTTTGAACCTGATTTTTGACAGCATTTCCAACCAAGCCAAGAAGCAAAAAGATGTTGTCAAATGGATGATGGATCACGCAGGAGAACGAATTGTCTCAGCAGATTTATTGAAACGTCTCAGTACGACAAATGCGGTCTTACAAGCGGTTTTAGAAAAAGGCGCAGCATCAATGCAAATGGAAGAAATCTACCGGGATCCGTATGCGGACAGAACGATAGATGTAACAACAAAACTCGCTTTAACAAATGAACAACACCTCGCACTGAGTGAAATCATCCATTCATATGCCGAACAGGATGCTAGAACTTTTCTTCTCCACGGCATTACGGGCAGTGGCAAGACAGAAGTCTATTTACAGGCGATTGAGCGTGCATTGATGGACGATAAGGAAGCCATCGTTCTAGTACCTGAGATTTCACTTACGCCACAAATGACCAATCGCTTTAAAGAACGATTTGGTTCACTTGTGGCTGTATTACACAGTGGATTATCGACTGGGGAAAAATACGATGAATGGCGAAAAATCAAACGCGGCGAAGTAAAAGTGGTCGTGGGTGCCCGTTCAGCCATATTTGCTCCATTTCAAAATGTCGGCATCATCATTTTGGATGAGGAACATGAAGGAACTTATAAGCAGGACGATTCACCTCGTTATCATGCACGAGATGTTGCAATCTGGCGAAGTGAATATCACAACTGTCCAGTTATTTTAGGAAGTGCCACGCCGTCACTTGAGTCATTTGCACGTGCCAAAAAAGGGAATTATGCTTTGTTGACGTTGGCCAACAGACCAAAAGAACAGGCATTACCTGAAGTGTCTGTCGTCGATATGCGAGAGCAATTGAAAAACGGCAACCGCTCCATGTTTTCTCTGGAACTGGCAGAAGCGATTAATGTGAGACTGGACAAGCAGGAACAGATGGTGTTGTTTCTGAATCGTCGTGGTCACTCGTCATTTGTTCTCTGTCGGGATTGTGGTACCGTGGTGGAATGTCCAAACTGTGATATTTCAATGACTTATCATCGCCATCAGGAAAAGATTAAATGTCACTATTGTGGCGAAGAGTCCCAAGTGCCTACTACTTGTCCAGAATGCAGCAGTGAGCATATCCGATTCTTTGGAACAGGTACTCAAAAAGTAGAAGAAGAAATTGCCCGACTGTTTCCAACGGCAAGGGTACTGCGTATGGATGTGGATACCACTCGGAAAAAAGGATCACATGAACACATTCTGAATCTGTTCGGAGAAGGAAAAGCAGATATTCTGCTTGGCACGCAAATGATTGCCAAGGGTCTTGATTTCCCAAATATCACATTAGTAGGGGTCTTGTCAGCTGATACAACGCTTCATTTAGCGGATTTCAGAGCTGCCGAAAAAACGTTCCAATTATTAACCCAAGTCAGTGGAAGAGCTGGAAGGCATGATAAAGCAGGGGAAGTCATCGTGCAAACCTACACCCCCGAACACTATGCCATTCAATTCGCACAATATCACGACTTTGTCCCATTTTACAATCAGGAAATGATGAACCGGAAACAATTTTTATATCCTCCATTCACATATGTCGTGCTGATTCAAATCACGCATGAAGATGTTTTGATGACTGCGGAATATGCACATAAAGCAGCAAACTGGCTCCGTGACAATTTATCTCCGCAATCTGAAATTATTGGCCCGACGGCATCGTCCATTAGTCGTTTGCAAAATAGATATCGCTATCAATGTTTGATAAAATACAAAAAAGAACCGACGCTCCCGGAAGTATTGCAGCAATTAACGCGTATTTACCGGACGGACTGGATAAAAAAAGGGATTTTAATGTCCATTGACTTAAACCCTTCATCCATCATGTGAGCGGAAATGAAATGAGGAATAATCTTTGACGATTCGAAAAATCGTATTACATCCAAATGAAATATTAACAACTCCAACAAAAGAAGTGACAGAGTTCGATCAGAATCTTGCAACATTACTTGATGATATGTATGAGACCATGCTTGAGTCAGATGGCATAGGAATAGCAGCCCCACAAGTGGGAGAGTTGCTTCGCGTTGCAATTGTAGACTTAGGAGAAGGGGAAGACATCATTGAAATGATCAATCCTTTAGTAGTTGATACGGAAGGGGAAGCCATAGAAGTGGAAGGTTGCCTCAGTTTCCCAGAACTTTATGGCGAAGTTGAACGTCCATATTTCGTACAGATAAAAGCACAGGAAAGAGACGGCACGTGGTATGAACTCGAGGCTGAAGATTATGAAGCAAGAGCCATTCTACATGAAATCGATCATTTGGACGGCGTATTGTTTGATTCGAAAATAATTCGCGTCGTCGATCCATCTGAGCTTGAAGCTGATGAGGAGGAATTGATTTGACCTCTTTAGTATTTATGGGGACTCCAGAGTTCTCAGTACCGATTCTAACCATGCTACATGAAGAAGGCTATTCCATTTTAGCTGTTGTAACTCAGCCAGACCGTCCTGTAGGTCGTAAAAAAGTATTGACACCAACTCCTGTTAAAAAAGAAGCGTTACGTCTTGGACTACCTGTCATTCAGCCTGAAAAACTAAAAGGTTCACCACAACTAGATGAAATTCTTTCTTTACAACCGGATATTGTGGTAACGGCTGCGTTTGGTCAGTTACTTCCTAAAGAAATTCTGGAAGCACCTAAATATGGATGTCTGAATGTACATGCTTCTTTGCTTCCTGCATATCGCGGGGGTGCTCCGATACATCAAGCTGTGATTGATGGTCAGACAGAAACAGGTGTAACCATCATGTATATGGCGCAAAAATTGGACGCTGGTGATATTATTTCACAAAAATCGATACCGATTGAACAATCCGATACAACAGGAAATCTTTTTGAAAAATTGAGTGTCGTTGGACGTGACTTATTAAAAGAAACTTTACCGACCATTATTAATGGCTCAAATGCAAGATTGGTTCAGGATGAAAGCCTTGTGACATTTGCCCGAAATATTTCAAGAGAACAAGAACGAATTGATTGGAATCAGTCGGCACTGGACATTTATAATTTGGTACGTGGTCTCAATCCTTGGCCAGTTGCCTATACCACGTTGAAACAGGAAAACGTGAAAATATGGTGGGGTCAACCGAGTCAACAAACTTACTCGGAACCTGTAGGTACAGTCGTTGAATTGAAAGTTGATCGAGTGATTGTGCAAACAGGCGATAAACTAGCTTTTGAAATTACCGAATTACAACCAGCAGGAAAGAAAAAAATGTCTGCAGAAGAATTTCTACGAGGCACTGGTTCTAAATTACAGATTGGGGATCAGTTTGAATGAGCTCAAAAAGTTATAGAATGTGGAACGGAAATGTACGCGATGCCGCTTTATCAATCTTGATGGCAATTGAAAAAAATCAAGCGTACAGTAATTTGTTACTTCATCAGACCATAGAAAAATATGATATTGAACCAAAAGACCGTGGATTATTAACGGAAATTACTTATGGTACTCTGCAACACAAGATGACGCTTGATTACTATCTACAACCGTTCATCAAAGGAAAGCTGGACGATTGGGTTCGCCAGTTATTAAGACTTTCACTTTATCAAATTCATTATTTGGACCGAATTCCGAATCATGCTGCTGTCAATGAAGCTGTTGAAATTGCCAAGAAACGCAGTCACAAAGGGACAGCTGGATTGGTTAATGGCATTTTAAGAGGCATTCTACGACAAGGAGTTCGCTCGACTGAGGATATTACGGATCCAATTGAACGACTATCAATTGAAGCAAGTCATCCATTATGGCTCATTGAACGATGGGTGAAACAATTTGGTTTCGAACAAGCTGAGACAATGGCTTTTGAAAACAATATTCCTCCTGCACATACCGTTCGCGTAAACACCACACGCATTTCTGTGGATGAGGCAATTGATATGTTGCTTGACGAAGGAATTGTGGCACACCAAAGCGAAGTGATTCCTGAATGCTTGCACATTGAAAAAGGGCAAGTTGCCAAAACGAAAGCTTATCAATATGGTGCTGTTTCAATTCAAGATGAAAGTTCCATGATCCCTACTTATGCACTTCAGATTGAACCAGGGCAAAGAGTTTTGGATATGTGTGCGGCTCCTGGTGGGAAATCAATGCATATCGCTGAAAAGTTGAACGGTCAAGGATCTCTGGTATCTGTGGATTTGCATCCACATAAAGTAAAACTTATAGCCGATCAAGCTACGAGACTAGGTTTTGAAAACGTTGAAACCCGTACATGGGACAGCCGTGAACTGACAAATGAATATGAAGAACAATCGTTTGACCGAATACTTGTCGATGCTCCGTGCAGTGGCTTAGGTGTCATCCGTCGAAAACCAGATATTAAGTATACAAAGAAGCAGGAAGATTTTGCTTCATTGCATAATATCCAGATTCGATTACTTGATGAAGCTTACAAGTTAATCAAACCCAACGGACTGATCGTCTACAGTACATGTACGATTGATGAGGTTGAAAATAATGGAACTGTTCAAGCCTTTCTTGCTAACCACACAGACATGATGCTGGATGAACTGAATGTATTACCAGAAGCCTATCATCACCTGACAAGCAATGGTATGATTCATATTTTCCCTCAGGATTTCAATAGCGATGGTTTCTTTGTTGCCGCTTTTCGGAAAAAAGAGTTATCTACAAAAGAAGTGAAATAAAGAAGTAAAGTGATGCATAACAACATATTTTTATAGTATGAATCGTATGCACCAACGGACTTTCAGTTACAAACCGTCGTGAACACGGCTCTGATATTGATGCGGCTTGCAGACTACTTCTTGCGAGAAGCGTCAACAAGAAACGGAGTGACCATTGATGAAATACACGGTATTAAGTGATATTGGTAAAAAAAGATCGGTGAATGAAGATCGCGCGGCAGTTTTCGTGCGATCGGATTTTGTCCGTTTAGGCGTCATTGCTGATGGCATGGGCGGACACAATGCTGGTGATATCGCAAGTGAGATGGCTATCACAAAAATCGGAGAAAGTTTTGAAAGCGCTGCCTTGAATCAATTTTCTACTGAGGAATCCATCAAAGAGTGGTTTTTACAGGCCGTAAAGAAAATCAATAGTAGCATTTTTGATTATTCCTTAAGACACGAGGATTGCCAAGGGATGGGTACTACTTTCCTGGCAGTTATATTAACAGATGCCGAAAAAATTCTTTGTCATATCGGAGATAGTCGGGCCTATGAATGGCATGAGGGGAAAATGAAGCAATTAACAAAAGACCATTCTTTTGTTAATGTCTTAGTGGAAAGTGGAGAAATCAGCGAAGAAGAAGCAGAAAGTCATCCGAGGAAAAATTTGATTACGAAATCATTAGGAACGCAAAAAAGCATCGAGCCGGACTTTATTTCAATTCAGATTCCTACATATTCTTACTTATTATTATGTTCTGATGGATTAAGTAACAAATTATCAATGGATGACATGACGAATATTTTAAAGACCAATCTTTCAGTTGGTGAAAAAGGATCCCGTTTAGTGAATCTTGCCAATGAAAAAGGTGGAGAAGATAACATCTCTCTCGTTTTAATTACAAATACGGAAGAGGAGGTGTAGTATGCTCTTAGGCAAAAGAATCAGCGGTCGATATAAAGTTCTCGAAATGATCGGTGGAGGGGGCATGTCCAATGTTTACCTCGCACACGACATGATTCTCGATCGGGATGTCGCAATAAAAGTCTTACGATACGACTTCTCTAATGAAGATGATTTACATCGTAGATTCCAGCGTGAAGCACTTTCAGCTACCAGTTTGACTCATCCGAACATCGTCAATATTTTCGATGTAGGTGAAGATGGGGACATTCACTATTTGGTCATGGAATTTGTTGAAGGCAAGACCTTGAAGCAATATATTACTGATGCAGCACCTTTGTCACCGAATGAAGCTGTAACTATCATGAAGCAATTAACGTCTGCGATTGCACATGCTCATCAAAATCAAATCATTCATCGTGATATCAAGCCTCAAAATATTTTGATGGATGGTACCCATCATGTTAAAATCACGGACTTTGGAATTGCGATGGCTTTGAGTGCAACTTCATTTACCCAGACCAATTCCGTGTTGGGCACTGTCCATTATTTATCACCTGAACAAGCTCGTGGTGGTACAGCAACAAAAAAATCGGACATTTATGCGCTTGGTATTGTGTTGTATGAATTACTTATCGGCAAGCTTCCTTTTTCAGGAGAGTCAGCAGTATCCATTGCGTTGAAACATTTACAAACCGATACACCATCGGTTCGGGCAGCAGTACCAAGTATTCCACAAAGCCTTGAAAATGTTGTCATGAAAGCGACGGCGAAAGATCCACGTAACCGTTATCAGAATGTAGAAGAAATGCAGCGAGATTTGCAAAATGTTTTATCGGAAGAGCGCGCAAATGAGAAAGCTTTTGAGATTCCTTTAGATGATGATGGGGCTACAAAAGCAATGCCGATCATCAAAGATGCTAGTTACGATTCATTAGCAAAGACAAAACATCTTAAAAAAGAACCGGTGGTAGTATCGCCCGTTGTGGAAGAAAAAAAGAAGAAGAAAAAATGGCCATGGATAGTGGGCATTCTTGCATTTTTATTGCTTGCAGGTTTAGTGATTGTAGTGGCATTTCCAGGGATATTTGGTCCCAAAAAAATCGAAGTTCCGGACGTAGCGAATTTGCCATTAAGTGAAGCAATCGATAAGGTGGAAGAAGTTGGATTCATTGCAGGAAATGAAAAGCAGGAATCGTCGGAAGAAGTTGAGGAAGGCCAAGTTATTCGGACAATCCCACAAGCAGGAAAAATCCGGGAAGAAGCAACTGAAATTGAATTCATTATTTCAAGTGGGAAAGAGTCAGTGACGCTTGCAGACTATGTCGGACGTGAATACAACGTAGTGAAAGAATTACTGGCTTCGCAAAAATTCAAGTCCATCAAAGAAGACAAAGTATTCTCGGATGAGCCTGAGGGGCGCATTATCTCTCAAAGCCCATCTGAATTCTCCAAAGTCATTCCGGATGAGACCGAACTTGTTTTCACTGTGAGTAAAGGACCGGAGTTGCAAAGTGTGATTGATTTGAGAAGACAATACAACGAGAAAACATTGAATGACTATGCTCGATCATCCGGGTTTGATATTCGTATCATAAAAGAAGAGTATTCTGAAGATATACCGGAAGGATTTGTAATTTCACAAAATCCAGTTGCAGGCACAAAACTTGAACTAGGCAGTTCGATTGAAATCGTTTTATCAAAAGGCCCTGCCGCCAAACAAATTAAAACGTTTGTGACAACATTAGAAATTCCATATGAACCAGATGATCCGGGCACTGAGCAGGTCGTACGAATTTATCTGCAAGATCAAACACACTCACTGACAGAACCAGTAGAGGAATATGTACTCACAGAAAACAAAAAGCAACAAATTCAATTGAAAATTGAAGAAGGACAAAAAGGAGCATATCGAATAATGGTCGACTCGAAAGTCATCGTAGATGAAATAATCGAGTATGACAGCTTCGAATAGGGAGGTATACAATGCCAACAGGACAAATACGAAAAGCACTTAGTGGATTTTACTATGTTCAGGACGGAGAACAATTTATACAATGCCGTGGACGCGGTGTATTCAGAAATCGTGGTGTCAACCCGCTAGTTGGGGACTTTGTCGATTATGAAGTGGAAAGCGGTTCAGACGGCACGATAACAGTGGTGCATGAACGTAAAAATGCACTCGTACGCCCACCTATTGCCAATATTGACCAAGCCTTACTGGTGTTTTCCCTGACTGAACCCGATTTCAATCCATTATTGCTGGATCGCTTTCTTGTTGTCGTGGAGTCATTTAATGTAGAGCCAATTATTTGTCTGACAAAAACAGATTTACTTTCTGAAGAAGAGATGAGTAAAATCCAGCCTTATTTGGATGATTATCGTGCGATTGGATATGAAATAATTGAAACCTATAAGGATGATGATGATCTGGTGTCCAATATCGCTCCGATCCTGAAAGGAAAAATCAGCGTTTTGGCAGGTCAGTCCGGTGTAGGAAAATCTACACTGTTAAATACAGTGCTGCCATCGTTGAATTTAAAGACAGGGATTATTTCGGAAGCCCTTGGACGGGGGAAACATACGACTCGCCATGTAGAACTTTTAGAAGTATGTGAGGGGTTACTAGCGGATACTCCGGGATTCAGTTCCTTTGATTTCGATGAGATTGAAAAAGAGCAGTTATCCGATTGTTTTCCTGAATTCCGCAAGGCGTCAGAACAATGTAAATTCAGAGGGTGCCTACACATAAGTGAACCGAAATGTGCAGTTCTTGCTGCACTGGAAACCGGAGAAATTAAAGATTATCGATATAAACATTACATGAAGTTTTTAGATGAAATAAACGATCGAAAGCCGAGGTATTAACATGATTAAAATTGCTCCATCTATCCTTGCTGCTAATTTTTCGAAATTGGCTGAAGAAGTAATAGAAGTCGAAAAAGCCGGTGCGGAATTAATCCATATCGATGTAATGGACGGACATTTCGTGCCTAACATAACGATGGGTCCAATTGTGGTGGAAGCTTTAAGACCTGTAACGAATCTACCTTTAGACGTTCATTTAATGATTGAAAATCCGGATTTGTATATTGAGTCATTTGCAAAAGCTGGTGCTGATTACATTACGGTTCATGTTGAAGCGTGTACTCACCTTCACCGTACCATTCAATTAATCCGTTCGTTTGGAGTGAAACCAGGTGTGGTATTAAATCCACATACGCCGGTTGAAAGCATCCAACATATTCTTGAAGACATCGATATGGTGTTGTTCATGACGGTCAATCCAGGTTTCGGTGGACAGAAGTTCATTCATTCGGTCGTTCCGAAAGTTCAACAACTTTCTGACATAATTAAAGAAAAAGGATTAAATATTGAAATTGAAATTGATGGTGGTATTAATGCTGAGACCATTATTCCTTGTGCAGAGGCAGGTGCGACGATTTTTGTAGCTGGTTCAGCAATTTACAGTAAAACGGATCGTTCTGCTGCATTACAGGAAATTAAAGAAGCAGGCGAACGAGCAATCCGCGGATGAAGACAGCCGTAATTTGCGCAGGTGGACCAGCTGATGAATTAGCTGATTTTGCAACCTTAAAAAATAACGATGAAATTATTTTTATCGGTGCAGACAAAGGTGCTATTTATTTAATCGAAAGTGGAATTCTTCCGGACGTGGCTATAGGTGATTTTGATTCATTGTCACCGGAAGAATTTTCGAAATTGAAAAACCAAGTGGCGTCAGTGAAAGTTGCACCTGCAGAAAAGAATGAAACGGATACCGATTTAGCAATCGATGAATCATTGACTTTCGAACCGGATCATATTGTACTGACAGGTGTGACGGGTGGTCGATTAGATCACTTTATGGCTGTACTTAACAGCGTTTATCGTTTTCAAACGGACAATCCCTCCATTCAATTTACAATACGCAACAAATGGAATGAAATGAAGCTGTTGACTCCTGGTATAACCAAGTTAACGAAGGATCGACAGTTTCCATATGTATCTTTTTTTGCCTTTCAAGGAAGCGTGGAACACGTGACGTTAGCAGGTATGAAATATAATGTCGGTGATGAGACGATTGAAATGGGCATTTCCCGGTTTACAAGTAATGAAGTATTGGACGAACAAGGGTCTATCTCCTTTACATCTGGCATATGTTTATTAATACGTAGCTCAGATCAATAAGAAGGAGTGAAAGCATGCGTGTTTATACGTTTAGATTACCGAAATTTGTAAGTGGGTTTGTAAGAATGTGTTTAGGTTGGATGAATACCGAGGATAAACCGAAGAAGAGGAACGAAAAAATGCCAGACTGACTTATGTCAGTCTGGCATTACTTATGGGCGCGAAGATTAAACGCGCTCAACTTTTCCTGATTTCAATGCTCTCGCAGAAACCCATACACGTTTTGGTTTACCGTCTACAAGAATACGAACTTTTTGTAGGTTAGCTCCCCAAGTACGTTTTGTTGAGTTCATTGCGTGAGAACGAGCGTTACCAGCACGAGCTTTGCGCCCTGAAATTACACATACTTTTGGCATACTATTTTCCTCCTCAAAAAAGAAGCTGAAAGATTTTTTTCAGTTCGATATTTCACATACTTTAATAATTTAACATATAGTAAATTTCTTTGCAACAAGTTTTCACCCCTCTTTCAAGAAAAAAGCCTTTACAGACAAATGCAGGAGATGTTAACGTTTTCTTTTATTAAAGGACTTTGTGTAGTACAATAATGGGTAGTCAAAAAGGACTTATAAGGAGGCATACTCTATGTCAATTGAGTTGAAAAACGAATTCGGTCAGATTGATATTTCAAATGACGTCGTTGCCCAAATTGCAGGTGGAGCAGCTATTGAGTGTTATGGAATTGTAGGAATGGCTACCAAACACCAAATTCGAGATGGTTTAACGGATATTTTACGTAAAGAAAATTTTGCTAAAGGTGTACTTGTGCGCCAAAATGGCAATGATCTTCACATAGATATGTACATCATCATCAGCTACGGCACTAAAGTGTCAGAAGTAGCTTATCAAGTTCAATCGAAAGTTAAATACACATTAAATAAGACATTAGGACTAGCAGTGAAATCAGTAAATATTTACGTTCAAGGAGTTCGTGTTACGAACCCATAAGAGGAGGAAGTAGGATATGAAGTCTTTAGACGGAATTCAATTTGCAGAAATGGTGAAAATGGGTGCCCATCATCTATTTCAGAATGCAGATTATGTGGATGCGCTAAACGTCTTTCCTGTTCCCGATGGTGACACGGGAACGAACATGAACTTATCCATGTCTTCTGGAGCAAAAGAAACAGAAGCACATGCAGTTGCTCATATCGGAAAAACAGCACAAGCACTATCAAAAGGATTGTTAATGGGGGCTCGTGGGAACTCGGGCGTTATTTTATCCCAACTTTTCCGTGGATTCGGAAAAGATGTTGAAACTAAATCATCTTTGACGGCAAAAGAGTTTGCCCACGCATTCCAACATGGTGTGGATATGGCTTATAAAGCAGTCATGAAACCAGTGGAAGGAACTATTCTGACTGTAGCAAAAGATTCTGCTAAAAAAGCGGTTGAAGTTGCAGAACATGAAGACGATGTCATTGTTGTGATGGACGAGTTGCTTAAAGAAGCAAAAGCGTCTTTGGCACGTACGCCTGATTTACTTCCGGTATTAAAGGAAGTTGGTGTAGTTGATTCTGGTGGACAAGGTCTTGTGTTCGTTTATGAAGGTTTCATTGCTTCGATGAAAGGCGAGAAATTACCTGAGAAGACCTCTGCTTATTCAATGGATGATCTTGTAAGTGCGGAACATCATAAAAATGTTCAGGGCTTCATGGATACATCGGACATTGAATTTGGATACTGTACGGAGTTCATGGTGAAATTCATGCCAGAAAAAGTAGCAGAACATCCTTTCAATGAAAATGACTTCCGCGAAGGTTTGAGTCAATTCGGTGATTCATTGCTGGTTATTTCGGATGACGAGATTGCAAAGGTACATATCCACTCGGAACAACCTGGTAATTGTTTAAGCTATGGTCAGAAATACGGCGATCTTATCAAAATCAAGATTGAAAACATGCGTCAGCAGCATGCTGAAATTGTTGGAGATGATTACAAAAAAGATCAACCGACTGCCGCTCCTGCAAAAAAACATCCGTATGCAGTGGTTACCGTTGCGATGGGTGAAGGAATTTCCGAACTTCTGAAAAGTGTAGGTGCAAGTGCAGTCATTGAAGGCGGTCAAACAATGAACCCTTCTACGGAAGATATCGTCAAAGCTATTGAAGCTGTTGGCGCTGAAAGGGTTCTTATTTTGCCGAACAACAAAAATATAATCATGGCAGCTGAGCAAGCTGCAGAAGTGATGGGTATTGAAGCAGCAGTAGTACCAACAAAATCTGTTCCTCAAGGAATGGCGGCATTGTTAGCATTCAATCCGGAAGCTTCTGTTGAAGACAACAAAGCAACAATGACTGAAGCTTTTGCACACGTCAAAACAGGCCAAGTAACGTTTGCGGTTCGTGATACTTCCATCGATGGTGTTGAAATCCAGAAGGATGACTTCATGGCGATTTCAGAAGGGAAGATTATTCTTGCCACACCTTCACTCGAAGAAGTTTCGCAAACACTTCTCAACGATATGGTTGATGAAGATGCAGAAATCATTACCATCATTTACGGCGAAGACGTTACGGAAGTCGATGCCAACGAGTTGGCTGCATTTGTAGAAGAGAAATTCTCTCATGCAGATGTGGAAGTTTATAATGGGAAACAACCGTTATATCCATACATCATCTCAGTAGAATAATACACAAAAGCAGTGAATCAATTCGGTTCACTGCTTTTTTTACAAGGCTCTGTTAAACTAGACTATTGATTTCGGTTACCGGCGGACGCTTTGCGCGAGTAACCGCAGGATCCAAAAGAGCGAAGACTCCTGAGGGATAGCGAGACAATCGAGACCCCGCAAAAGCGAACATAGGAACGAAGACTAAGTACGCCACTTGGTGTGGCAACGCCTTCGTGACCAACATCCTGTTGGCCTGAAGAGTCTTGACGCTCGCCCTAGAAAAGCGTAGCTGTTTTGCGGAATATCAACAGCAATATTTAACATGGCATTACACAAAAATGTAAGCGGATTCTATTACTTTTGTTTAATATGCACTTATATTGTAAACTGTTAGTAGAAATTCGAAACAAAGGGGTTAGTAAAATGAAGTTTAAATCAGTCTTTGATATTATTGGTCCAGTCATGATTGGCCCTTCATCTTCACATACAGCAGGTGCAGCAAGAATTGGTCTGGTGACCCGCGAATTATTTGGCAGACAGCCGAAGTGGGCAAAAATTTATTTATATGGCTCTTTTGCCGAAACATACAAAGGGCACGGGACAGACATTGCCATTGTTGGTGGATTACTTGGTTTTGACACGTTTGATGAACGCATCAAAACTTCGTTTGAGCTGGCAAAAGATATTGGCATGACATTTGAATTCATCCCAGAAAGCGGTCATACTGAGCATCCTAATACAGCACGTATTGTCATTGGTGACGATTCAGGCGAAATGGAACTAATCGGCATTTCCATTGGTGGCGGAAAAATCGAAATCAGTGAATTAAATGGTTTCCCGCTTCGCTTATCAGGAAACCATTCTGCAATTTTAGTTGTACATGATGATAAACCGGGGAGTATTGCAAAAGTAGCAAGCTGTCTGGCGGAACAAAATATCAATATTGGACATATGGAAGTGTCTAGAAAAGAGCAAGGTCAGAGGGCGTTAATGGTTATTGAAGTGGATGAGCCAATCGAAGATCATGTGTTATTGCAAATCTCACAATTGCCTTATATCACACAAGTAACGAAAATCGCAGATTAAAGGAGTTATACAAATGAATGTTCTATTTCGTAATGTAAAAGAATTGGTCGCTTTGGCTAACAGTGAAAATAAATTGATTTCTGAGTTGATGATTGAGCAGGAAATGTTGGTTACACGAAGAAGTCGTGAAGACATCATGAATCAAATGGACCGCAACTTGACGGTCATGGAAGAAGCAGTTGAAAAAGGATTGAAAGGCGTTCAATCCACTTCAGGGTTAACTGGAGGAGACGCAGTGCTACTTCAAAATTACATGAAAAAAGGCAAAACGCTTTCTGGCACATTATTAATTGATGCAGTTAGTAAAGCTGTAGCAACTAACGAAGTAAATGCGGCTATGGGAACGATTTGTGCAACACCGACTGCAGGTTCAGCGGGCGTAGTGCCAGGTACTTTATTCGCTGTGCAAAACCAATTGAATCCTACACGTGAAGAAATGATACGTTACTTGTTCACTTCAGGAGCTTTTGGATTCGTGGTAGCTAACAATGCATCCATCTCAGGAGCTGCTGGAGGATGTCAGGCGGAAGTAGGATCAGCGGCGGCGATGGCAGCGGCAGCGATTGTTGAAATGTCCGGCGGTACTCCACAGCAATGTTCGGAAGCTTTTGCTATAACGATGAAGAATATGCTAGGACTAGTCTGTGATCCTGTTGCGGGATTAGTAGAAGTTCCATGTGTTAAACGCAATGCGATGGGAGCTGCAAACGCATTGGTTGCTGCAGATATGGCTCTAGCAGGCGTGACTAGCCGTATTCCTTGTGATGAAGTTATTGATGCCATGTTTAAAATTGGTCAAACAATGCCAACTGCATTAAAAGAAACTGCGCAGGGCGGTTTAGCTGCGACACCTACAGGAAGAGCACTAGCAGAAAGAATCTTTGGTGCTGAATTTGTAAAAGGTGTCTGATAGAGCACTTCAGGCAGTCAGTAGTTTAAAAGGCATTGGTGGCGAAACAGAAAAAACACTGAATGACATGGGCATTGTTACTTTACTGGATTTAGTCATGACATTTCCGTATCGTCATGAAGATTTTCGTTTAAAAAACATCGCAGAAACACCACATAATGAACGGATAACAGTGGAGGGAAGGGTCGAAAGTGAACCTTCCGTTCTTTTTTTAGGGAAAAACAAATCTCGTATGCAAATTAGACTTCTCGTAGGACCACATTTAATTAAAGTGGTCTTTTTTAATCAGGCATACTTGAAGAATAAAATAACCAGCGGTCAAATCATAACGGTAACGGGTAAATGGGATCGAGGTCGTCAGGCGATCAGCGTATCCAATTTTTCGCCAGGACCCAAAACGGACAATGTGGATTTTGAGCCCATGTATAGCCTGAAAGGATCTCTTCATCAAAAAACTTTCCGTAAATTTATGCATCTGGCTTTGCAGGGAGTGGCAAATGATTTAGAAGAATGTCTGCCACATAGCTTAAGAGAAACTTATAAACTTTTACCAGTGCATGAAGCGCTGGAAGGGATACACTTCCCGAAATCTGCCGAACATGTGAAACAGGCACGCAGACGATTTGTTTATGAAGAATTATTGCAGTTCCAATTGAAAATGCAAGCGATAAAAAAAGCGCGTAAAGAACAAAATAAAGGGCTCTCCATTGCCTATGATGTCCAGAAATTAAAAGACTTAATTTCTGCACTTCCTTACGAACTGACGAATGCTCAAAAGCGGGTAGTCAATGAAATATGTAAAGATTTAAAAGAGCCACATCGTATGAACCGCTTGCTTCAAGGTGATGTTGGTTCGGGTAAAACGGTTGTTGCTGCGATTGGTTTATATGCAGTGATTACCGCAGGCTACCAAGGCGCCATGATGGCTCCAACGGAAATTTTGGCAGAGCAACATGCCGCGTCACTCCATGATTGGTTGTCTCCGCTGGGGATACGTATGGCACTATTAACCGGTTCCACCAAAACAAAAGCAAGAAGAATTTTACTGGAGCAACTTCAAAATGGGGAGATTGACTTGCTCATAGGAACACACGCACTTATTCAGCCAGACGTGGAATTTAAGAAACTTGGTCTCGTCATTACCGATGAACAACATAGATTTGGTGTGGAACAGCGTAGGGTGTTGCGGGACAAAGGAATGAACCCGGATGTATTATTCATGACGGCAACACCGATTCCCCGCACGCTGGCGATTACAGCTTTTGGTGAAATGGATGTATCCATTATTGATGAAATGCCAGCCGGGCGAAAAGAGATTGAAACGCATTGGGTTAAAAAGGAGCTTTTTGATCAAATCATTAAACGAATGGTTGTAGAACTTCAAGCTGGTAGACAAGCCTATGTCATTTGCCCACTCATTGAAGAATCGGATAAACTGGATGTGCAGAATGCAGTGGAAGTGTACGAACAATTGTCTTCCATTTTCCATCAGAAATATAAGGTAGGTCTGATGCATGGCCGTTTGCATTCGAGTGAAAAAGATGAAGTCATGCGGGCATTCAGTGATGGGGAAGTTCAAGTTCTCGTATCCACTACGGTAGTAGAAGTAGGGGTGAATGTACCAAATGCGACGTTTATGGTTATTTATGATGCAGAACGTTTTGGTTTGGCTCAACTTCATCAGCTTCGCGGTCGTGTAGGGCGTGGCTCTGAACAGTCCTATTGTATTTTATTGGCTGATCCGAAATCCGAGGAAGGTAAAGAACGAATGACGTCGATGACAGAAACCAATGATGGATTCAAACTTGCTGAAAAAGATCTGGAACTTCGTGGAGCAGGTGATTTTTTCGGTCGGAAACAAAGCGGGATGCCTGAGTTCAAAATCGCAGACCTCGTCCATGACTACCGTGCACTAGAAACTGCTAGACAAGACGCTGAAAGATTTATTTCCTCAGATGAATTTTGGACAAGTGATGAGACAAAGTGTTTGCGGAACTACTTGGAACAATCTGGTGCCATGGATGGAGAACGGATTGATTAATTAATTAGCCTCTGTTAAATGGTATGGTTGTTTATCGTATATTTGCGCTTGCCGCACGTACCACATGAGCCAACAAGTATGAAAACCACATACTTGCGGCTTGCTATGCGTAAATGCTCTCTTCGTTTTTAATATCAACAACATTAATTAATGATAAACTTGTGTCTCCTGCGGTTACTCGTCGCAAAGAACATGGTCAAACTATCTTTGACCATGCAGCTTGTTGACAAGAAAATAATAATTAATATAAAAGTATCAAAATTGAGTTCTTATTTTTTGCACTCTATCGAAATAGATTGTGGTCGGCTATTTCTTTCGCTTTCCGCGGACGAAACGCTAGCCTCCTCGGCTCAACTGTCTATGACAGCTGAACCTGTGGGGTCTAACTTGTTTCGTTTTTCCGCAGGAGTCTTCAGAAAAAGCCAACCACCTTCCAACTTATATATTTTGCAGAGACAGCTTACAGAAGCAATTTCTTTTGATTGGAGTGGAGGCGGCGACTTCAGCGGGAATAGCACGAGCTGAAGACCCCGCAGGAACGTAGTGACGAGGAGACTGAAGCCTTGCCCGCGAAATGCGTCCGCCGCAATGGAAATCAACATTTTCTTGCATASGCTCTTTTTCAWTAGTATACAGTTATATTCACTCATYTTTTTCTCTGTCTACAGTCTGCATGGTCAAACTACCTTTGACCATTTTCTTTCTTGCGGCTTGCTATGCGCCAAAGCCATTAATTATTAGCGTGGTGACTTGAGGCGACCAATATTGTACGTAAAAAATCGCACAGGAGCATTTTCCTGTGCGATTTCTCCATGTTGAATAGTCAAACCATTCAAATGGTATTTATTTTAAAACCAAAAAATCAACGCTACAATAATTATTAGTGGAAGTAAGGCGCTATACATCAACCCAAGTTTAGTCATACTTTTTTCACTACTATAAACAGCGTCTCTTTCTTTTGTAACTAACAGTGTACTTACCAGAGCGATTACCAAAATGATGGAAACGATAATTAATAAAATGAGAATGTTCATATTTCCTCCTTGAATGTCATCTTTATCGTAAACGTTGTTTAGAATATATCCTTACATTCAAACATTGAAATGATTACACATGATATAAAAAATGTATTTCTACTTTTCCTACTGCCCTATCGCATATAATTATAAAGGATTTACTAAATTTATGACCATCCATTTCGGTATTAATTATACCATCCACTTTTGCGCTGTTTTCAAAAATAAATTACTCTTGAACCACTTGCAAGGCTTCTGCAAATCGTTTTATTCCTTCATGTATATTTCCTTCATTTTCTCTAGCAAATGTAAAACGGACATATCCCTTTTCTGAACCCATTGTTGTTCCAGGAACAAATATAATCCCTCTTTTTATGGATTCTTCCAGCAGTTTCATTTCATTAAATTCTATATTCAGCTTGCACCAGATATGAATGCCTCCTTCGGGAGCATGAAAATCGACTTGTTTCCCAAGAAAAAATTCAAGGCTTTTGGCTATTTGATTTCTTCGCTTTTTCAACTGCATGTTTAACATTTTTATATGTGCAGGAAAGTCTTCTGATTCCAGGAAATCATTTGCAATCCATTGAGTGAAACTCGAATGTCCAAAATCAATCTGCTGCTTCGCATCTGTCAATCGTTCAATCACCGCTTTTGGACCTATGATCCAGCCAATCCTCAATCCGGAAGCCACGATTTTTGATAATGAACTTATATACAGGACATTCCCTTGGGTGTCCATCGACTTTAAGGTGGTGACTTCATCACCCCTAAAGGAAGATAAACTGTATGGATCATCTTCCACAATAGGAATTCCGTACTTAGATGAAATGTCCAAAACAGCTTTTCTTCTACTCTGGGATAGAAATGTTCCCGTTGGGTTTTGGAAAGCAGGATTCAAGAAAATCATTCTGATTTTATGCTTTTTATATAGGGATACTAAGTCATCCGGATTAATTCCTTCCGTGTCCATGGGCAAATAATAGGTCCTGATGCCTGCAGATTTGAATATAGGGAGACTGTAAGAATACGATGGATTCTCTATAGCTACTGCATCACCCGGCTTTAACAGGCATTGGATGACTAAATGCAAAGCCTGTTGTGCACCAGAGGTAATAAGGATTGAGGACGGATCTGTTCCCTCCATTTTCCTTTGATGAATCACATGTTTTGCAATTGTATTTCTTAATATCACATTCCCTTGAGGGTGATCATAGCCCAAACTTCCGAAAAATGATCTGTTTGATGCAATGCTTCTCAGTGTGGCCTGTGGGAAGAGGTCTTCCGACAATTCTCCACTGGCTAAATTGATCAATTTATGATCAGCCACTTCTTTTCGGATTTTTTGGGTTACGGCCAAATTAGGCAATATAGAGCCAGCCTCAATATATCGATTCCAACTCGGAATCCGTTTCTTCGTAATCCCCCATATGTCTTTATTTATTGTTGTACCGCTTCCTCTTTTTCTTTGGATAAGCCCATTGGATTCCAATTCGTCGTATGCAGACACAACTGTACTGCGGTTAATGTTATATTCCTTAGCCAAGAACCTTTCCGACGGAAGTGGTTCATCATGCGGAAAAGTTCCATCCGCAATTCCTGCTTCGATATATTCCGCAAGCTGTTTATAAATCGCTTTTTTGGCATTTCTATCCGGCATCCAGTTCATTTTTCACATTCCCCTTTAGTACGTTTATCAATGCAGTTGATCGTGTGTTTTATTGGTTTAGTTACGATTTCTTTTGCTTGTCTCTATTATGGCACCAATGCCACCAAGAGAAAAATTAAACGCTATGCATCAATTAGTCTGTATGAAATATTCTTTAACTTCTTCTTTTCTTAGAAGGCCCGAAAAATTGCTCGCCTTTGAAAATGCACTCTTTTGATGCTCCATTTGAAGTATGAACTTTCATACAATCCTTGCATTCTTTTTGTTGTATTAATATACTGATATTAGTACCAAGTGCTAATATCGGATGGTGACCATATGAAACGCTCAAAAAAAGAACGTCAACAACTGTTAATAGATACGATAAAAAATAATCCCTTCATCACGGATGAAGAGCTGGCAGGCCAGTTTAGCGTAAGTGTCCAGACAATACGATTGGATCGATTGGAATTATCAATTCCCGAGTTACGCGAGCGCATAAAACATGTCGCTTCGAAATCTTTTGAAGATGAGGTACGTTCATTGCCGTTAAATGAAGTAATCGGTGAAATGGTAGACATTGAGTTGGATGTCCGAGCAATTTCATTGTTTGACGTTAAAACGGAACATGTATTCAAACGAAATCGAATCGCACGTGGGCATCATTTATTCGCTCAGGCCAATTCGTTGGCGGTGGCTGTCATTAATGATGAGTTAGCGTTGACTGTGAAATCGAATTTGTCTTTTGTTAAACCAGTCAAACTTGGAGATCGCGTTATTGCAAAAGCAGCAGTGACAAAAAAAGATCAAGATAAAAATCGCACATTTGTCGAAGTCACTTCAACTGTCGAAAATGAAATTGTTTTTGAAGGACATTTTGAAATGTATCGAACAAATGAGCATGGTAAAGGTGATGTATCATGAGAATCGCAGTAGACGCAATGGGTGGAGACCACGCACCTAAAGAAATCGTGGAAGGTGTTTTAAAAGCACTGGAGCAATTCGAAGATATCCATATTCTTTTATACGGTCATGAAGAAAAGGTGAAACCGTTTCTTTCAACTCATGAACGGTTAACTCTTATACATACAGAAGAAAAAATAGAAGCAGACGATGAACCTGTAAGAGCGATTCGTCGGAAAAAAGATGCTTCGATGGTTCGCATGGCGGAAGCCGTGAAAACCGGGGAAGCCGATGCGTGTGTATCTGCTGGGAACACGGGAGCATTAATGGCTGCTGGACTTTTCATCGTAGGTCGAATTGAAGGAATTGAGCGCCCTGCGCTTGCTCCAACATTGCCGACAATCGATGGACAAGGATTTGTTATGCTCGACTTGGGAGCAAATTCTGATGCGAAGCCTGAGCATTTGGTTCAGTTCGGTATTATGGGGAGTATTTATGCGGCAAAAGTACGTGGGATCGAATCACCACGAGTTGGATTGCTGAACATTGGGACGGAAGAAACAAAAGGAAATGAATTAACGAAGGCTGCTTTTAGTCAATTACAACAAGCACCGATTAACTTCGTTGGGAACGTGGAATCACGAGATTTACTGATGAATGTCGCTGACGTTGTTGTGACGGATGGTTTTACAGGCAACATGGTATTGAAGTCAATAGAAGGAACTGCAGCTAGCTTTTTCAGTATGTTAAAAGGAGTATTTGGCGCTTCTACGAAATCAAAAATATCCGCTTATCTAGTCAAAGATGATTTACGTGGTCTAAAAAACAAAATGGATTATACCGAATACGGAGGCGCTGCATTATTTGGTCTGAAAGCACCTGTCATCAAAGCACATGGGTCTTCCAATGCCAATGCCGTAATGAACGCAATCCGCCAGGCACGTACAATGGTTGGATTTGATGTGTGTGGCACAATCCATTCAACTATTGAAGGAGGTAAAACTAAATGACAAAAATTGCATTTATTTTTCCAGGACAAGGATCTCAAGCGATTGGCATGGGGAATGAATTGGTTCAGACCAATACAGGTAACAAGGCGTTTTATGATAAAGCCGATGAGCAATTGGGGTTCGCCCTTTCAACGCTGATGTTGGAAGGACCGGCCGAAGAATTGACGTACACTTATAATGCACAGCCCGCACTTTTGACAACAAGCACAATGGTATCTGAACTTCTGCAAGCTGCTGGTTTAAAACCAGATTATACAATAGGTCATAGTCTTGGAGAATATTCAGCACTTGTCGCATCAGGCGTCATGTCTTTTGAAGACGGTGTGAAAATTGTCCATCAACGTGGGTTATTTATGAATGAAGCGGTACCTGCTGGACTAGGGGCTATGGCTGCTATTCTCGGTATGGAAGCTGATGCTCTAAAAATGGTAACGGATCAAGTGACAGCTGAGGGTGAAGTTGTCCAACTCGCAAACTTGAATTGTCCTGGCCAAATCGTCATATCAGGAACAAAAGCCGGCGTTGAAAAAGCCTGCCTGCAAGCAAAAGAAGCTGGAGCTAAACGAGCGATTCCACTGGTTGTCAGCGGACCGTTCCACTCTGAGCTTATGAGACCTGCAGCATCGAAACTGGAGAATGCATTAAATGAACTGGACATGCATAATACAGATGTTCCTGTCATTTCAAATGTTACTGCCGGACCTGTAACATCGGCTGAGGAAATGAAACAGCTACTGGTTGAACAACTTTATTCACCTGTACGTTTCGAAGAATCAATCCGTGCATTATTGGAATTAGGCGTAAACACATTCATTGAATGTGGACCTGGTAAAGTTCTGAGTGGATTAGTGAAAAAAATTGATCGATCGGCAGTCGTTTATGCAGCTTTTGATAACGAAACTGTTGAGCAAGTAATTGAGGCAGCAAAGGAGTGGGCGTAATGGGGAAATTAATGGGAAAAACGGCAATCGTCACTGGAGCTTCACGAGGAATTGGTGCTGAAATCGCAAAGTATTTAGCTAAAGAAGGCGCACGCATTGCTGTGAACTACAGCGGCAGCCAAGCAAAAGCTGAAGAAGTTGTGAAAGACATACTTGCAAATGGTGGAGAAGCTTTCGCTATTCAGGCAAGTGTCAGCGATGCAGAAAGTGTATCTGCAATGATTGCTGAAACAATGAGCCGTTATGGCAGTATCGATATTTTAGTCAACAATGCTGGGATTACACGCGACAATCTCTTAATGCGAATGAAAGAAAATGAGTGGGACGACGTGATCAACACAAATCTAAAAGGTGTATTTTTGTGTACGAAAGCCGTTACTCGTCAAATGATGAAGCAACGTGCTGGCAGAATCGTCAATATTGCATCGATTGTAGGAGTTTCGGGTAATGCGGGTCAAGCTAACTATGTAGCGGCTAAAGCGGGTGTTATTGGATTGACGAAAACAACTGCGAAAGAATTGGCTAGTCGTAACATTAATGTCAACGCTATTGCACCAGGATTCATCACTACTGATATGACAGACGAACTGTCCGAAGAAATGAAATCGCAAATGCTGACTCAAATTCCGTTGGCGAAGCTAGGCAATCCTGAAGATGTAGCAAAAGCGGTTGTATTTTTGGCTTCCGATGATTCGAACTACATTACAGGCCAAACGCTTCATGTCGATGGCGGTATGATAATGTAATTATCCTCTATGAAGTAAGCGTGGTTTTTTGTATAATCATTGAGGGGAGGTGACTTTAGTGGCAACAGTAGTAGAGCGCGTAACAAAAGTAATCGTAGATCGTTTAGGTGTAGACGAGAGCGAAGTGAAAATGGAAGCTTCTTTCCGTGATGATTTAGGTGCTGACTCTCTAGATGTAGTTGAACTTGTAATGGAATTGGAAGATGAGTTCGACATGGAGATTTCAGATGAAGATGCTGAACAGATCAGTACTGTAGGTAATGCAGTTACTTATATCGAAAGCAAACAAGGATAAGCAATTATTCACTTGCGAGACGCGATAGACATTCTTTAAGAATGGTCTATCGCGTCTCTATTTCTTTTTGCACATTACAGGACAAACGGGTAAACTAGACCGTAGAAACTAAAGGAAGGCAGATTATATAGATGACGGGTAAACGTAGAGGAACTCCTCAAAAAAACGGAACATTTTCCGAAACAGTCAAGCAATCATTTGCGGTATTACAGCAAGAATTAGGAGTTCAATTTCAAAACCCTGAACTTCTTTATCAATCATTTACCCATTCATCTTATGTGAATGAGCATCGACGGAAATTTTACACGGACAATGAGCGACTTGAATTTCTAGGTGACGCTGTTCTTGAACTCTCTGTCTCTCAATACTTATTTCAAAAGTTTACTGCAATGAGCGAAGGTGAATTGACCAAATTACGTGCGGCGATCGTTTGCGAACCGTCACTCGTTTTATTTGCGAATGAATTAAACTTTGGGAAGTATGTGCTTTTAGGTAAGGGAGAAGAGATTACAGGTGGACGCGAAAGACCGGCACTTCTTGCAGATGTGTTTGAGTCATTTGTCGGCGCACTATATTTAGATCAAGGCTTACAACCTGTTGTGAAGTTTTTGGAACAAGTTGTGTTTCCAAAAGTCGAAATCGGTGCTTTTTCGCATGTGATGGATTACAAGAGTCAGTTACAAGAAATGGTTCAGCAAATGAACAATGGTGCATTGAACTATGAAATTGTAGAAGAAAAGGGACCTGCCCACAATCGAACGTTTGTCTCCAGTGTGAGACTAGGCAACACCGAGTTGGGTGAAGGTAAAGGCAAGTCTAAAAAAGAAGCTGAACAAAAAGCGGCCCAAGTAGCGATTATTCGCATACAAGGCCAAGTTGTAAGCAGACAGGAGGGCTAAATTTGTTCCTAAAGCGACTTGAAGTCATTGGATTTAAATCGTTTGCGGATCGAATTGGCATTGATTTTGTACCAGGCGTGACCGCAGTGGTCGGTCCAAATGGAAGTGGGAAAAGTAATGTAACGGATGCCATTCGGTGGGTTTTGGGAGAACAGTCCGCAAAATCACTTCGCGGCGCCAAAATGGAAGATGTCATTTTTGCAGGAAGCGACTCACGAAAAGCGCTTAATTTTGCAGAAGTTACTCTTATACTTGATAACTCAGATGAGCGCTTGCCATTGGATTACAACGAGATCAGTGTCACGAGACGCGTGTTTCGTTCGGGCGATAGTGAATACTTATTAAATAAACAAACTTGTAGATTAAAAGATATTAATGATTTATTTATGGATTCCGGGCTAGGTAAAGAAGCCTTTTCGATTATTTCACAAGGACGAGTGGATGAAATTCTCAACAGTCGTCCAGAAGACCGCCGTTCTATCTTTGAAGAAGCGGCGGGTGTTCTAAAATATAAATTGCGTAAAAAGAAAGCGGAGAACAAATTGTTTGAAACCGATGACAATTTACACAGAGTGCTTGATATTTTACACGAACTGGATAGTCGGATGGAGCCGCTTCAAATGCAAGCGTCAGCAGCCACCGATTATTTACGCATGTCCGAAGAATTAAAGGACGTTGACTTAGGGTTAATTGCTTTTGATTTGGTACGTGTTGAAAAACGCTTAGGTGAAGTTAAGCAGGAAGTGGAAGTCTTCGAAAAGCAAGAAAAGGAACTGGAAGACCTCATAGCTAAAATGGAAACTGAGTTACATACGGTTCGTGAGCAATTGACAGAGCAGGACCGATTAATTGATGATTCACAGGAATCACTTGTTGAAGCCAGTTCCGAGCTTGAGCGCTGGGATGGGCGTAAACAATTGATGGCTGAAAAGCGTCAAAATATGGACCAGCAAATCGATAAACTTCGCTTAACCATTGATGAACTTGAAGAAGAGAAAAATCAGTTAACGACCCAGTTGGAACTAAAGCAAGCCGCTACCTCGAAAGCAAGAATGGAATTGCGAAATGTCCAACAGGAAGTCAAACAATTGGATCATTTGTTGAAACAATCCAGTGCAGAGATTGAAGTGGAAATCGAAGATCATAAGTCAACATATATTGATTTGTTAAATGAAGAAGCGACTATCAAAAATGAACTGAAACATTTGGAGCAACAGCTTCTTCAACAACATGAATTCAAAGATAAAATGACGAATGAATATGAACAGATTACTTCAGACTTATCAACTGTCGAGATACAAAAGAAGCAAGTGGATAAGCAGTTATCACAAATTCGAAGTGAACTGGACAAAAACCTAACTGATTACAAAGAACGTCAACAGGCTTTCTCAAAAGAAAAAGAGAAACTTGATTCCAAGCAATCGATGCTATATCAAGCTTATCAACACCAGCAACAGTTGAAAGCAAGAAAAGAATCGTTAGAAGCACTGGAAGCGGATTTCTCTGGTTTCTTCCAAGGGGTCAAAGAAGTATTGGTTGCGCGTGAAAAGGGCGAATTGTCCGGCATTACAGGTGCGGTAGCAGAGCTTATTCAAGTAAAGCCTGAATATACAAAAGCGCTCGAGACAGCGCTTGGTGGAGCTATGCAGCATATAGTTACCGAGTCGGATCAAGATGCGCGAAAAGCTATTGCGTTTTTGAAAAACAAACGCTCTGGCCGTGCTACATTCCTTCCGAAGACGGTCATGAAGTCGAGAAAAATACAAGCGGATACATTGAGAAGCATTGGAGGTCATCCTTCTTTCGTTCAAACAGCGGATGAACTCGTTTCCTTTGATCCAGCGTCAAAATCCATTGTCGAAAATTTACTTGGAAATGTCATTGTGGTCAAAGATTTGCAAGGGGCTTCCCAAATTGCCAAATCCATTCAATATCGCTACCGAGTTGTTACACTGGATGGAGATATCATCAATGCAGGCGGTTCATTGACCGGAGGGTTCACTAAGCAACAGTCTTCTGTCTTCTCAAGGAAAGCCGAGCTGGATGAACTTTCAATGAAATTAAAAGCGATGGATCAGTCCATTCTTACAGCTGAATCTCAAGTGGCCACACTGAAAAAGTCAATTGACCAACAAGTTGAATTACTTGAAAGTATGCGTACCGAAGGGGAACAACACAGAGCGCAGGAATTGGAACTAAGTTCTAATCTTCGTGAACTCGAAACCGCTTTCAAGCGTCTTAATGAACGAGCATTTATTTCCAATTCGGAAACAAAAGATGTTTCAAGTCGACATGAACAAGCAAAAGAAAAGAAAAATCAAGCTCAGCAACGTCTTCATGAATTAAAGAATGAACTGGAAACACTGAATGATACAATCAATCGGTTAACCAATCTGAAATCACAGACGCTGAATGAACGGGATCAATTAACAGAACAAATGGCTGAACTTCGTTCGAAACAGGCGGTTTTAACCGAGCAATTGAATGTTTCCAATGATGCAGTTGTCGATTTACAGGAAAAACAACAAAAAGTTTCGCAAAAGCTTGATCACGCCAAACAGGAAATGCAATGGTATGTTTCTGGTGACAATCAAATGGGTCCAACTCCGGAAGAAATTGACCAGCAACTGATTGAGTGGAAAGAGAAAAAGCAAACACTTGTTGATCGTATTACCATAGGCAAAGAAAAACGTGGACAAATTCATGTCCAACTACAACAGGTTGAACTGCAACTGAAGAAAAATCAACATTTGCATAAACAACAGTTGGACGCTTTGAGAGCCGCCGAAGTGAAGCTGAATCGTTTTGACGTTGAACAGCATACGCTGCATACCCAGCTGGAAGAAAACTATCATCTAACATTGGATGAATTGGAACTGCCAGATATGGATACATTTGAAGAAGACGTTTCACGAAAAAAAGTGAAACTGCTGAAGCAGTCCATTGAAGAGTTGGGTCCTGTGAATGTAGCCTCCATTGAAGAATTCGAACGAGTTTCTGAACGTCATGCTTTCCTGACCGATCAACGTCAGGATTTATTGGATGCAAAAGAAACATTGCATGAAGCTATTAAAGAAATGGATGAAGAAATGACGTTGCGTTTCAGTGATACATTCTACGCCATTCGGGCGCAATTCGGCCGCGTCTTCCGAGAATTGTTTGGTGGTGGCCAAGCAGATTTAGTGTTGACCGATCCTTCAGATATGCTGGAAACTGGCATCGAAATCGTTGCCCAGCCACCTGGGAAAAAGCGACAAAATTTAAGTTTGCTTTCAGGTGGAGAGCGTGCGCTAACTGCAATCGCCTTATTGTTTGCCATTCTGAACATTCGCCCTGTACCATTCTGTATTCTGGATGAAGTTGAAGCGGCACTGGATGAATCAAATGTAATTCGTTACAGTCAATACTTGAAAAAATTTAGTCAAGATACACAGTTTATCGTTATCACCCATCGCAAAGGTACGATGGAAGGTGCAGATGTTTTATATGGAATTACCATGCAGGAATCAGGTATTTCTAAATTGGTATCTGTCAAAATGCAAGAAGATCAACCGACACTTGTCGCACAAGGGAGCGAAAGAGCTTGAGTTTCTTTAAAAAAATGAAAGAAAAATTAACAGGAACGAGTGAATCGGTATCTATATCCGAAAAATTCAAGGATGGATTATCTAAAACACGCAATCAATTTACTTCCAAAGTGAATGATTTAGTGGCGAAGTACCGTAAAGTTGATGAGGATTTCTTTGAGGAACTGGAAGATTTATTGCTTCAAGCCGATGTTGGGGTTGAAACAGTAATGGAATTGATGGATGCGTTGAGATTTGAAGTACAACGTAAAAACATGAAAGACACTGCTGGTATTCAATCTGTGATTTCTGAGAAGTTAGTAGAAATATACGAATCTGGTGAAGAAGAATCAAACGAACTCCTTATTCAGGAAGATGGCTTAACGGTTATTTTGTTTGTAGGGGTAAACGGCGTTGGAAAAACAACAACCATTGGTAAACTTGCACATCGCCTGAAACAACAAGGAAAAACTGTCATGCTGGCAGCTGGAGACACTTTCCGTGCGGGTGCAATTGATCAACTGCAAGTTTGGGGAGACCGCGTAGGAGTTGAAGTAATTAAACAATCCGAAGGGTCAGATCCTGCAGCGGTTATGTACGATGCGGTACGTTCAGCGAAAAGCAAAGGGATTGACGTATTGATTTGTGATACGGCTGGTCGATTGCAAAACAAAGTGAACTTGATGAATGAATTGCAAAAAGTTCATCGCGTAATCGAACGTGAAGTACCAGGTGCTCCACACGAAGTGTTGCTTGCACTTGATGCGACAACAGGTCAAAATGCATTAGTCCAAGCACAAGCATTCAAAGAAGCAACAAATGTAACAGGAATTGTTCTGACAAAATTAGATGGAACAGCAAAAGGCGGAATTGTTCTGGCAATCCGTAATAAATTGCACATTCCGGTTAAATTTGTAGGGCTCGGAGAAAAAATGGACGATTTACAGCCTTTCGATACGGAGAAATATGTATACGGTTTATTTGCAGAAGGTCTGGAGCAGGAAGAAGCGGAAGATACTAAGTAGACAAGTAAAAATACTTGACGCTCAAAGTAATGCTCGATATGATACATGTAGGAAGTTGTAGGTGGGAGAGATCACAATGCTACTTGAAAAAACGACACGTATGAACTTTCTATATGATTTTTATCAGTCTTTGCTGACCGATAAACAACGAAGCTATATGCATCTTTATTATCTGGATGATCACTCACTGGGTGAAATAGCTGACGAATACGAAATCTCAAGACAAGCTGTCTATGATAATATTCGTCGCACAGAAGCGATGTTAGAAGAATACGAAGAAAAACTTAAATTACTGGAAAAATTTCAGCAACGCCAACTTGTAATGAATCAATTACAACAAGTAATTCAAGCGGAATCAGTCAATAAAGAACTAGCTTCTGAATTGATTGAGATGCTAAAAGAATCGGATTAGGAGGCGGCATGCATGGCATTTGAAGGATTAGCCGAGCGGCTGCAAGGAACCATCCAACGCATTAAAGGTAAAGGTAAAGTTTCCGAAGCAGACGTCAAAGAAATGATGAGAGAAGTCCGTTTTGCTTTAATCGAAGCAGACGTAAACTTAAAAGTAGTCAAAGAATTCGTCAAAAAAGTAAGTGAGCGTGCAGTTGGCGTGGATGTCATGAAGAGTTTGACTCCAGGTCAACAAGTCATCAAAATCGTAAAAGATGAATTGACTGAATTGATGGGTGGGGAACAAAGTCCGATTCAGTTTGCGAAAAAACCACCTACCGTTATAATGATGGTCGGTTTGCAAGGTGCTGGTAAAACGACCACTACCGGGAAATTGGCGAATATTTTGCGTAAAAAATATAACCGTAATCCTTTATTGGTGGCAGCTGATATTTATCGTCCAGCAGCCATCCAACAATTGCAAACAATTGGTAAGCAGTTATCGTTGCCTGTATTTTCATTAGGGACAGAAGTTTCTCCTGTTGAAATCGTCCGTCAAGCTCTTGAGAAATCAAAAGAAGATCACAACGATGTCATTATCATTGATACTGCGGGACGCTTACACATCGACGAGGACCTTATGCAAGAATTGAAAGACATTCGTGCATTGAAGGAACCGGATGAAGTGTTCCTAGTGGTAGATTCAATGACAGGTCAAGATGCTGTCAACGTTGCTCAAAGCTTCAACGAAAGCATCGGCATTACAGGTGTTGTCCTAACGAAACTTGATGGGGACACACGTGGTGGTGCAGCACTTTCCATTCGTTCAGTAGCTCAAAAACCGATTAAATTTGTCGGGATGGGTGAAAAAATGGATGCCCTTGAACCTTTCCACCCTGAGCGTATGGCTTCCCGTATTTTAGGGATGGGTGACATGCTGTCGCTGATTGAAAAAGCTCAAGCTAACGTAGATGAAGAAAAAGCGAAAGAGTTGGAAGAGAAATTCAGAACTCAAAGCTTTACGTTAGATGATTTTGTTGAGCAACTGAACCAAGTGAAGAAAATGGGTCCTCTTGAGGACATCATTAAAATGCTTCCTGGGGCAGGTAAAATCAAAGGGCTAGAAAATGCCAAAGTTGATGAAAAACAAATGGGGCGTGTAGAAGCGATTATTTACGCTATGACACCTCAAGAAAAAACGACACCGGATATCATTAACTCCAGTCGGAAAAAACGAATTGCAAAAGGATCTGGAACGTCTATTCAAGACGTGAACCGTTTGCTTAAGCAATTCGAAGACATGAAGAAAATGATGAAGCAAATGTCGAACATGCAACAACAAAAAGGCAAGAAAAAGATGAAAATGCCTGGCTTGGATTCCCTTTTCAAGTGATTTTTCAGGCAAAATATTAGGTGTTAAGAAAAAACACTTTACAAACAAATAAATCCTTGATAATATACTATCTTGTGTGAAACTATTCGGAGGTGCTATTAAACATGGCAGTTAAAATTCGCTTAAAACGTATGGGAGCTAAAAAATCTCCTTTCTATCGTATTGTTGTTGCTGACGCTCGCGCTCCACGTGACGGCCGTCAAATCGAAACAGTTGGTACTTACAACCCATTAACAAAACCAGCTGAAGTTAAAATCAACGAAGAATTAGCGTTGAAATGGTTATCAACTGGTGCTAAACCATCTGATACAGTACGTAACTTGTTCTCTGAACAAGGCATCATGGAGAAATTCCATAACGCAAAAAACGCTAAGTAATCGGGGGCAGCATAATGAAGCAGCTGATTGAAACAATTGTTAAACCATTAGTTGATTATCCGGAAGAAGTTCGTGTTGAATTAGACGAAAATGCAAACCGTATTGTCTACAAACTTTCTGTCCATGCTGAAGATATGGGGAAAGTTATTGGTAAGCAAGGTCGTGTTGCGAAAGCGATCCGTACCATTGTTTATTCAGCAGCAAGCAGTCACCACAAAAAGAAGACGTATGTCGACATTTTAGATTAAGACGAAAAGGAGGGAGCTCATGGTTCCTTCCTTTTTTGCACTTTAAATCGGGAGTGATTTTAATGAATTGGTATAACGTCGGTAAAATTGTTAATACACATGGAATTCGTGGAGAAGTGCGCGTCATTTCAAGTACAGATTTTCCTGAAGAGCGTTATGCAGTAGGAAATAAGCTGTCTTTGTTCAGAGATGGAAAATCGCCTCTAGTGTTAACTGTTGCAAGTCACCGTCAACATAAGAACTTTGATTTATTGACGTTCGAAGGCTATTTGACGATTGAAATGGTGCAAGAGTTCCGCGACGGCATTTTAAAAGTGTCTGAAAATCAGTTGTCCGATTTAGAAGGGGACGAGTATTATTTCCATGAAATCCTAGGTTGTACTGTGTTTGGCCAGGATGGACAGGAAATTGGAGTGGTGACGGATATTTTGCAAACGGGAGCAAATGATGTTTGGACCGTAACGCCTGCAAAAGGGAAAGCTCATTACATTCCTTATATTGAAGATGTAGTAAAAGAAATTGATGTCGATGAAAAGAAAATCGTCATTGATGTATTGGACGGCTTATTGTCATGATGCGTATTCATGTGTTGTCGTTATTCCCAGACATGTTTAATGGTGTCTTCGGATCTTCGATTTTAAAAAAAGCACAGGAAAAGCAGGCAGTCTCACTGGCAGTAACCGATTTCCGCACGTATTCGGGCAATAAACATAACCAGGTGGACGATTATCCATATGGTGGCGGTGCAGGCATGGTGTTAAAGCCAGAGCCTTTATTTCAAGCCGTGGAGGCAATTACCGCTAGCTCCAAGAAACCTCGCATCATTTTGATGTGTCCTCAAGGGGAGCGCTTTACTCAAGCGAAAGCTGAAGAATTGGCGCTTGAAGAAGAGTTAGTGTTTTTGTGTGGACATTATGAGGGTTATGATGAACGAATTCGCGAACACTTGGTGACGGATGAAATCTCGATTGGGGATTTTGTATTGACCGGTGGAGAACTTGGTGCAATGACTGTCATCGATAGTGTTGTGCGATTGCTACCTGGCGTACTTGGAAATGGAGAGTCACCCGTACAGGATTCATTTTCAACTGGATTTCTTGAACATCCACAATATACACGTCCTGCCGATTTCAGAGGGCTGAAAGTGCCAGACGTATTACTTTCAGGAAATCATGCACACATTGATCAATGGCGCAGTGAACAGTCTTTATATCGTACGTGGAGCAGACGGCCAGATTTGTTGTCCAATCATGAATTGACAGCTGCTGAGCAAAAGCTCATCGCACGGTGGGAGAATGAAAAAAACAATTAATTTGGCTTGCTAGCTTCGATGAATTGTGGTATCATCTATTCTGTACTTCTATGTGAAGTGCTGAATTACGGTGTTCCGCTGCAGCCATTGTCGCTGGCATGAGCATCTGTCTAAGGAGAGAAAACCATGCAAAACATTATTACTGAAATCACTAAAGAACAACTTCGTACGGATCTTCCTGAATTCCGTCCTGGTGACACTGTACGTGTACACGTTAAGGTCGTTGAGGGAACTCGCGAACGTATTCAAATGTATGAAGGTATTGTTATTAAACGTCGCGGTGGCGGTGTAAGCTCGACTTTCACAGTTCGTAAAATTTCTTACGGTGTAGGTGTTGAACGTACATTCCCTGTACACACACCAAAAATTGCTCGTTTAGAAGTTCTTCGTCGTGGTAAAGTACGTCGTGCGAAATTGTACTACCTACGTGAATTACGTGGTAAAGCAGCTCGTATTAAAGAAATTCGATAATTATCAAATCAGAAAGGGAGCTTGGCTATCAAGCTCTCTTTCTTTTTGCTTGTCTTTATAAATACTTGTACAATATAAGTAATTGACGCAAGGGGGCAACAAAATGGAACAGACGAAAAAAGAGAAAAATGAGTTATGGGAATGGTCAAAAGCTTTGCTAATCGCATTTGGACTAGCCTGGCTTATTCGTTATTTTTTATTTACACCAATCGTAGTTGATGGGGAATCGATGATGCCGACTCTTGAAGACGGAGATCGGATGATTGTCAACAAAATCGGCTATGAAGTGGGGGAACCAGACCGTTTCGATATCGTCGTGTTCCATGCACCTGAGAAGAAGGATTACATTAAACGTGTCATCGGTGTACCAGGAGATCATATCGCTTATAAAAATGATCAGCTTTATATTAATGGGGAACCTCTACCGGAACCATATTTGGACGCCTATAAAAAAGAGATTATTGAAGGTACATTAACAGAAGATTTTACACTTGAAGAACTGATTCAAATGGAAGTTGTTCCTGAAGGGCATGTATTTGTCATGGGGGACAACCGAAGATACAGTAAAGACAGCCGAATTATCGGTGTGGTGCCAATGGATGAAATAATAGGCAGTACGAAAGTTATTTTCTGGCCACCAACTGAAATGGGACTTGTTGAGTAACACAGGAGGAGATTAGAAGATGACCATTCAATGGTTTCCGGGTCATATGGCGAAAGCTCGTCGTGAAGTTACGGAAAAATTAAAATTAGTCGATATTATATTTGAATTAATTGATGCAAGATTGCCACTGTCTTCACGAAATCCGATGATTGATGAAGTGATCGGGCAGAAGACACGTCTTTTGATTTTAAATAAAATGGACATGGCTGATGATTTTCAAACGAAAAAGTGGATTCAATATTTTGAAGAACGTGGGCACCGTGCTGTTGCCATCAATTCGCTTGAAGGCAAAGGGTTACAAGTTGTGACCAAAGCAGCAAGTGAGCTGTTGTTCGAAAAGTGGGAGCGCATGCGCCTTCGTGGAATCAAACCACGAGCTATTCGTGCGATGATCGTTGGGATTCCTAACGTTGGTAAATCAACGTTAATCAACCGTCTCGCGAAGAAGAATCTAGCTAAAACGGGCAATACGCCTGGTATCACGAAAGCCCAACAGTGGATAAAAGTAGGGAAAGAACTAGAGCTTTTGGATACACCAGGTATCCTGTGGCCGAAGTTTGAAGACCAGGCTGTAGGTTACAAACTGGCATTGACAGGTGCAATCAAAGACACCATAACCAATATGGAAGACTTGGCCGTATATGGTCTGAATTTCTTAGCTGCACATTATCCAAAACGTATGGAAGAACGTTACAAATTATCTGAAGTAAATGAGGACTTAGTTGTCACATTTGACCATATCGGGAAACTTAGACGTGCCTATGCAGGTGGTGGGGAAATCGATTATGATCAAGTTGCGCAACTTATTGTACGTGATATCCGTGGGCAACATCTCGGTAAATTGACGTTTGATATTGTGGATGAATTGGTATCAGAACCTGAACAGTTACAGTAACCTTTTTTACCTTCGGGTAAAAAAGGTTTTTTTATAAACACAGGCGTTGTTAAATAATCTGGTTGTTTATTGTATCTATCGGTTAACCACAAGTTCCGGACGAGCCAACAAGTATGAAAAATGCAGACTTTTGGGTCTCAGGTTTTAAAAGTGCTGCTCCTGCGGTTACTCGCCGCCTAGAAGATTGCTCCTGCGGTTACTCGTCGCAAAGAATATGGTCAAACTACCTTTGACCATATTCTTTCTTGCGGCACGATATGAGCAAATGCGCTCTCGTTTTATATTCAATATCATCAACATTCATACATATATAGCAAAACACAGACAAAGAGGTGAAGCGGAATGCTAACAATAAAGGCAATTTCAGAACAACTTAGGAACACATCAGAACCTAATGACTGGACGAATGAACTCATGAACGATCAACGGACGGGTGTTCAAAAGCTGGTTGCGTCCTGGCTAAAGCGACTGGAAATGCAGAAAAAAGTTCAACTTGAACATGAAGAAAAGATTCATTTTGACAATAGTCACAAGCTATCGATGAATGATTTGGTAGCTGGCATAGATGAAGCAGGGAGAGGTCCTCTTGCTGGTCCTGTCGTAACTGCGGCTGTCATTTTCAAGGATTACCCGAGCGAACTTTTTGGGATAAATGACTCCAAACAGCTGTCACGCAGTAAAAGACAGAGTTTCGCAGAAGTCATTAAAAAACATGCACATTGTTATTCCATACATATTCAAGAAGTAGAACAAATTGATACGTTAAATATCTACGAAGCCACACGGTTATCCATGATGCAAGCAGTTGACAACTTGTCGATTGAACCGCACGTCTTACTGGTTGACGCCATGAAGCTGCCTACAACAACATCACAACATTCGATCATTAAAGGGGATGCCAAGAGTCTGGCCATCGCTGCAGCATCGATATTAGCAAAAACAACGCGTGATGAAATAATGGATAAGTTTGATAAAATCTATCCAGAATATCATTTTGCGAAAAATGCCGGGTACGGAACAGCTTTACATTTGGAAGCTTTGAGTGAGTTTGGTCCAACGCCCATTCATAGAAAATCATTTGAACCTATAAAATCCATGACTTCATAAAGGAGGTTTGAGCATGTCATCCACTATACAGCCTTCTATACGAACCGCAGTCACAAGTGAACAGGTTTTCTCGTTAAAACACGGTCAAGTAGTTCATGGGAGTGTGAAAAAATTATTTCCTGACCAAAGAGCCGAAGTTCAAGTGGGAAATCAAAAAATGATGGCGATATTAGAAGTTCCTTTAAAAGCCGGAGATACTCATTACTTTCAAGTAGTAGGTGATAAAGCAGCTTTGCAATTAAAGGTAGTGACAGATGCTCTAAACTCTTCCAAAGCCACATCCAGTCAAACGAAGCAGTTAATGGACTCCCTTCAGTTGCCGAAAACAACCGAAATGCAGAGTATTGTGCAACAGATGGTCAAAGAGAAAATACCTCTATCTAAAGAACAGTTACTATTGGCAGAACAATGGCTGAAAGAAATCCCACCACAGGTTAAAATGGCAGAAGGTTTGTTGGCGATTCAGAAACTGAGTGAACTCAATTTATTATTTACGAATGAAAACTTTCGCACGTTAATTAGCGGACAAGATAAAAATGGCTTACACCAGCTATTGGATGCATTTAAAATAGCGTTACAAAATGATACGTCCATTCCATCCAGTCAAAAGGGAAACCTAGATAAAGCATTAGCGAAAATATCTCAACCTTTCTCAAATGAACTTGGCGGGGCAATACTCGGACAAGTGATTGAACGATTACAATCACAGAATACAAGCGAAAATGACAAGCTGGCATTGTTGAATTTGTTGAAAGACGTTGGACTTGTCCCAAAACAAGCAACACTTGCCAACTGGTTAAGTTCACAAGTAACATCCATTGAATCGCCAGTTGATGGGCAAAGTTTGCAAGTTGGACAACTACTTCTTCAATTGCAAAATCCAGAACGAGCTCAGGAACTATTGAAATTTCTTCAAAACATGATTCAACAAAACCAACTTCTATCAGTTGAAGGAAAAGATGAAATCCAACAACTGATTCAAAAAGTAGTGCAGATAGCACCTCAAACGCGAGAATGGAATGCGGCTATAAAGTCTTTAATAAATGAAGTAATAAAGGCATTTGCCGAAGCAAGTCAATCCCAACCATTTCACACTGACCAGAAATTGTTTACACCAAAGGATTATGTGTTGTCCATATTAACTTCCTTGAACGGAAAAGAGTTGGACGCAAAGGTATTTGAACAATTAACACTGCTATCTAGTAAATCCAATCAACTACCCGTTCAGCAAGCTTATATTACAGCAGAATCTACAATTCAATCTGGCATAAACAGCATAGCGATCGAACAAGCAATGAAACAAATACTTGGCAATATCGGATTTGCTTACGAAGCAAAATTAGCGAAAGGAGCGAATCTGAGCCAATTAAGTGATTCACTTAAACCGCAATTGCTAGCATTACTACAAAATCAAGCGATTGCAGCCACGTTGAAAGAAACAGCAGAAATGATTGTTTCCCGGTTGAATGGGATGCAAATATTATCGGGTGAAAATGGTCCTCAACATCAGTTTCTTATGCAAGTTCCACTGGATTTTCTCGGAAAACGCATGGATGCCTCACTGCAATGGAATGGTCGAATGAAAGAGGATGGGAAACTCGATTCAAATTATGCCCGGGTCATGTTTTATCTGGACTTAGCTTCTTTGAATGAGACTGTAATTGATATGCAAATACAAAATCGTGTCATCACAATTAATATTTTTAACGAAAGTGATGCATTAATGCCTTATGCAGAACAATTTAGAGAAGCGCTTAAAAAAGGTCTTAGCTCGTTAAATTATCAATTATCAGGCGTATTTATGAAAAGTTATATAAAGCAACCGGAGCCCAATCCCATATTGACAGAGGCGCAAGTAAGCAAATGGGGAGTGGATGTTCTAATATGAGGGAAGAAAACAAAACCATCAAAGAAGCTGTCGCATTGACATATAAACAGAATGTAGAAAATGCCCCGACAGTCATAGCTAAAGGCAAAGGTGTAATTGCTGAAAATCTAATAAAAAAAGCACAGGAACATAAAATTCCCATACAAGAAGATCCTAGTTTAGTGTCGCTGCTTGGCCAATTGGATATTAATGAATCGATTCCTGAAGAGTTGTATCAAGCGGTTGCAGAAGTGTTTGCATTTATTTACCGGATTGATAAGTCTCATGGCATGAATAAATAGAAAAACTCTTTTTCCGACAAAAAAGCACAGAATATTCGATGTTTCAGTAATATTAAGGACAAGTGTGGACATTGTATGACAGGTTTTATACAATGGTTAAGGTAGTAAATTACTTGACAGAAGTTTGATTGGAGGATGTAAAATGAATATCCATGAATATCAAGGTAAACAACTCCTCAGACAATATGGTGTCGCAGTGTCGAACGGTTTAGTTGCTTTTTCTCCTGAAGAAGCAGTAAAAGCTGCAAAAGAACTAGGCACTGAAGTTGTCGTGGTGAAAGCTCAAATCCACGCAGGTGGTCGTGGTAAAGCTGGCGGTGTTAAAATCGCGAAGAACTTGGATGAAGTTCGTACATACGCGAAGGAACTTCTTGGTAAAGTCCTTGTCACTCATCAGACAGGTCCTGAAGGAAAAGAAATCAAGCGTCTTCTAGTTGAAGAAGGCTGCGACATTAAGAAAGAGTACTACTTAGGTTTAGTACTTGACCGTGCAACTTCACGTGTAACTCTTATGGGTTCTGAAGAGGGCGGAATGGACATTGAAGAAGTTGCTGAAGCAACTCCTGAAAAAATCTTCAAAGAAGTAATTGATCCAGTTATTGGATTAACAGGCTTCCAAGCTCGTCGTATGGCTTTCAACATGAACATTCCAGCTAAGCTTGTAAACAAAGCTGTGAAATTCATGCTTGGTCTTTACCAAGTGTTTGTTGAAAAAGATGCGGCAATCGTTGAAATCAATCCACTAGTTGTAACAGGTGGAGGAGACGTTATGGCACTTGACGCGAAGTTTAACTTCGACGCTAATGCTTTATACCGTCATAAAGACATCTTGGAATTACGCGACTATGACGAAGAAGATGCAAAAGAAATCGAAGCTTCTAAATATGACTTAAGCTATATCTCATTGGATGGCAACATCGGATGTATGGTTAACGGTGCTGGACTAGCTATGGCAACAATGGATACAATCAGCTACTACGGCGGATCACCCGCTAACTTCCTTGACGTTGGGGGCGGTGCGACAGCTGAGAAGGTAACGGAAGCATTCAAAATCATTCTTTCAGACAAAAATGTTAAAGGGATCTTCGTTAACATCTTTGGCGGAATCATGAAATGTGACGTTATCGCTGAAGGCGTAATCACAGCTGCGAAAGAAGTTGGATTGCAAGTACCTTTAGTTGTTCGTTTGGAAGGTACAAACGTAGAACTTGGGAAGAAATTATTGAATGAATCTGGCTTAAACATTATTGCGGCTGGCTCTATGGCTGATGGCGCGCAAAAAATTGTTGAACTTGTAGGCTAAGAAAGGCAGGGACAAAAGATGAGCGTTTATATTAACAAAGATACGAAAGTACTCGTGCAAGGTATTACGGGATCAACAGCTCTTTTCCATACAAAGCAAATGCTTGAATATGGTACAAAAATCGTCGCTGGTGTAACTCCAGGTAAAGGCGGAACTGAAGCTGAAGGCGTACCTGTTTTCAATACAGTAGAAGAAGCTGTGAAAGCAACTGGCGCTAACGTGTCCGTTATTTATGTTCCAGCTCCATTCGCTGCAGATGCTATTCTTGAAGCAGTAGATGCTGACTTGGATATGGCGATTTGTATTACTGAACACATTCCTGTTCTTGATATGGTAAAAGTTAAACGCTATATGGAAGGCAAGAAAACTCGTTTAGTCGGACCGAACTGCCCAGGTGTTATTACACCTGAAGAATGTAAAATTGGTATTATGCCAGGATACATTCACAAAAAAGGCCATGTAGGCGTAGTTTCTCGTTCTGGTACACTAACTTATGAAGCAGTACACCAACTTTCTCAAGAAGGTATTGGACAAAGTACAGCTGTAGGTATTGGTGGAGACCCAGTAAACGGAACTGACTTCATCGATGCATTATCTGCATTCAATGAAGATCCAGATACGTATGCAGTAGTAATGATTGGTGAGATCGGCGGAACAGCTGAAGAAGAAGCTGCTGAGTGGATCAAAGCTAACATGACTAAACCTGTAGTAGGATTCATTGGTGGACAAACAGCTCCTGAAGGTAAACGTATGGGCCATGCCGGTGCGATTATCTCTGGTGGTAAAGGTACAGCTGCTGACAAAATCAAAGCGATGAATGAAGCTGGCATGGAAGTTGCAGCTACTCCATCTGTTATTGGTGAAACTTTAATCAAAGTGATTAAAGAAAAAGGCTTGTACGATCAATGTAAAACACATTAATCTAAAATAAAAGCTCGAAACGTTGTTAATTCAACGTTTCGAGCTTTCAGCTTTTTGACAAAAGAGATAATAATTAATATAAAAGTATAAAAATTGAGTTCTTATTTTTTGCACTCTATCGAAAAAGATTGTGGTCGGCTATTTCTTTCGCTTTCCGCGGACGAAACGCTAGCCTCCTCGGTTCAGCTGTTTACGACAGCTGAGCCTGTGGGGTCTAGCTTTTTTCGTTTTTCCGCAGGAGTCTTCAGAAATAGCCAACCACCTTCCAACTTAAATATTTTGCAGAAACACGCTTACAGAAGCAATTTCTTTTGATTGGAGTGGAGGCGGCGACTGAAGCCGTGCCCGCCGCAATGGAAATCAACATATTCTTGCAAAGGCTCTTTTTCAATAATATACAGTTATATTCACTCATTTTTTTCTTTGTCTACAGTATGAAAGCTCGAAATGTTGTTAATTCAACGTTTCGAGCTTTATTTATTTGTCTAATAGTATAATTCTATTTTACCAAGCTACTAGGAATCTAACATCTAATTTATATAGAAGAAACTCAGAAAAGTAGAAGTCGAAAGAAGTCGAAAACTGGTCAATTTATAAATAACAGATTAATATAAAAGGAAGCGACGCATCGTCGGATGTTTCGTTTCTTTTTCTATAAAAAAGGAGGAAATGCATGATCAATCTATCATTTCATCATCGTTTATTGGCGCTTCACTATGTTTTGCCTATCCCTCTAAATCGCTTGGATCCCCTACTTCAAGTAGATTCTGAATTAGCCTCATGCGAGGGAATGGATATCTATCAGCTTTCGAAATTATTGAGACTGACACCTGAACGAGCCAGGAAATTTAAAGATGCATATGCAAAAGTGCTTGAAACCCCCCTTATACAAGCATATAACTCGAATAACATTACCCCAATCCCATTTAACCATCCTAATTATCCCAAACAATTAAGAACACTTTATGACCCGCCAACAATTCTTTACGCGAAAGGCAATATTGATTATTTAACGATGAAATATTACGTGTCCGTCGTTGGTGCGAGAGACGCAACGGACTATTCGAGAGCTGCGATGTCATTGATTCTTCCTCCACTTATTGAGCATGAAATGGTCATTGTCAGTGGCATGGCGAAAGGTGCTGATGCAATGGCTCATCAGGCAACTCATAATCTTGGTGGAAAAACCATCGGAATCCTTGGTCATGGTCACTTCACCCGCTATCCCAAAGAGAATGCCCAGTTATATACGATCATGGAAAAGCATCATTTAACTTTGACGGAGTATCCACCGTACGTCACCCCACAAAAATGGTATTTTCCTATGCGAAACCGACTAATCAGCGGTATTTCTCAAGCGCTGGTTGTAACAGAGGCAAAAGAAAAAAGTGGAACAGTCAGTACCCTCCAACATGCTTTGGACAATGGAAAAGATGTCTATTGTGTCCCTGGTCCCATCACCTCAATGCTGTCACTCGGACCCAACCGGTCTCTATTAGATGGAGCTAAACCAATCTGGAATGGCTATCAAATTGTAGAAGATTTTCAAGGATTGTCTATTCAAAATTGAACAATGTAATGAAAAATGGTTGCATTATAGTAAAATCTGTTATACATTTTGCAACAGGTATTTCTTTTATTGATTTATTAGGAACCTCTATGAGGAGGCACATACATGTCGGATTTTTTAGTGATTGTGGAATCGCCAGCCAAAGCGAAAACGATTGAACGTTATCTTGGCAAAAAGTACAAAGTAAAAGCATCACTTGGTCATGTTCGTGATTTGCCACGTAGTCAAATGGGTGTAGACGTAGAAAATGAATACACACCAAAGTACATCACGATTCGTGGTAAAGGCCCAGTTATGCAGGATCTGAAATCAGCAGCCAAAAAAGCGAAGAAAATTTATCTCGCGGCTGACCCCGATCGCGAAGGCGAAGCAATTGCTTGGCATCTAGCGAATTCATTGAACATTGATATTGAATCAGATTGTCGCGTCGTTTTTAATGAAATTACAAAAGACGCAATTAAAGAATCGTTTAAAAACCCCCGTCCCATCGATATGGACTTAGTAGATGCACAACAAGCCCGTCGTATTTTGGATAGGTTGGTTGGTTATAACATCAGTCCGATTCTATGGAAGAAAGTCAAAAAAGGTCTATCTGCAGGTCGCGTGCAATCCGTTGCGTTAAGACTAATCATTGACCGTGAGAACGAGATTAAGAATTTCCAGCCTGAAGAATACTGGTCAATCGAAGGTAGCTTTGAAAAAGGCAAAAAATCATTTGACGCGATGTACTTCGGCAATGGAAACGAAAAGGTCAAGTTGACAAACGAAGGCCAAGTAAAAGAAATCTTGAAACAACTTAAAGGTGACAAGTTCGAAGTCACAAGCGTTGTTAAAAAAGAACGTAAACGCAACCCAGCGCCATCGTTCACTACATCATCCCTTCAACAGGAAGCGGCACGCAAGTTAAACTTCCGAGCACGAAAAACAATGATGCTTGCTCAACAGCTATATGAAGGTTTGAATGTTGGAAAAGAAGGTACTGTCGGTTTGATTACGTATATGCGTACAGATTCTACCCGGATTTCCGATACAGCGAAGAAAGATGCACACAGTTTTATAGAAGGGGAATATGGCAAGGAATATGTCACCACTTCAACAGGACCGACTAAACAATCGAGCAAATCTCAGGATGCCCATGAAGCGATTCGTCCTACGAGCGTATTGAGATCTCCTGATCAGCTGAAATCAATTCTTTCAAAAGATTTATTCCGTCTCTACAAGTTGATTTGGGAACGTTTCTTGGCGAGCCAGATGTCTTCAGCAGTATTAGATACTGTGACGGTTGATTTAACGAATGAAAATGTTGTATTCCGTGCGAATGGTTCACAAGTGAAATTCCCTGGTTTCATGAAATTATATGTAGAAGGCAACGATGATCAAGTAGAAGAAAAAGATCGTATATTACCGGAAATGGAAAAAGGCGATTTTGTGAAGAAGCTTGAAATTGAGCCGAAGCAACATTTCACACAACCACCTCCACGTTATTCGGAGGCCCGACTTGTAAAAACGCTTGAAGAGCTTGGGATAGGCCGTCCTTCGACATATGCACCTACGCTTGATACAATACAAAAGCGCGGATATGTATCACTTGATGCAAAGCGTTTTGTGCCAACTGAACTTGGTGGCATTGTCCACCAGCTTGTGTTGGAGTTTTTCCCGGACATTATTGACATCGAGTTTACTGCCCAGATGGAAAAAGATTTGGACAGTGTCGAAGAAGGACAGGAAAAATGGGTTCACATCATTGATAAGTTCTACAGAGACTTTGAGAAGCATGTAACACACGCAGACAAAGAGATGGAGAAAGTCGTAATCAAGGATGAACCTGCAGGAGAAGATTGTGAAAAATGTGAATCTCCAATGGTCTTTAAATTAGGCAGATATGGAAAATTCATGGCATGTAGCAACTTCCCGGATTGCCGTAATACAAAAGCAATCGTTAAAAATATCGGAGTGACGTGCCCAAGCTGTAAGGAAGGCGAAGTCGTTGAACGTAAAAGTAAAACGAAACGTATTTTTTATGGATGCGATCGCTATCCAACTTGTGAATTCGTTTCATGGGACAAGCCAATCAGCCGCCCATGTCCGAAATGTAGCGAATTGCTAGTAGAGAAGAAACTGAAAAAAGGTATTCAAATCCAGTGTACTTCTTGTGATTACAAGGAAGATACACAAGCATAAAAAAGATAAGCGACAAGTGTCAGTCCAGTTGGTCCTTAGTTGGGCTAACTGGACTGATGTTTGGAGCTGTACATAGTAAAGAAATAAAAATCTGTGAAAGTTTCTATTTTCTCAGATTGTATAGAAAAGGTTGGTGTAGGAATTGACAATCGTCAATGTAATTGGAGCAGGTCTTGCAGGAAGTGAAGCTGCGTGGCAAATCGCCAAAAGAGGTGTACGGGTTCGATTGTACGAAATGCGCCCGGTTAAACAAACAGCTGCTCATCACACGGATAAATTCGCAGAGTTGGTATGTTCAAATTCTTTACGTGCGAACACATTAACCAATGCTGTCGGCGTCATTAAAGAAGAAATGAGAATGCTGGACTCCGTTATTATGGGTGCTGCAGATCAATGTGCTGTCCCTGCGGGCGGCGCTCTTGCGGTAGATCGTCATGAATTTGCGGGGTATGTAACAGAAAAAGTGAAAAATCATCCTCTTGTTGAAGTCATCAATGAGGAGGTAACTGAAATTCCTGAAGGCATTACCATTATTGCTACAGGACCATTAACTTCTCAGGCATTGGCTGAAAAGATACAACAACTAACTGGTCAGGATTATTTATACTTTTATGATGCAGCTGCCCCAATAGTTGAAAAAGACAGTATTAACATGGACAAGGTTTATGTGAAATCCCGTTATGATAAAGGGGAGGCAGCATACATCAATTGTCCGATGACAGAAGAAGAGTTTGACCGTTTTTATGAAGCTCTGATTTCTGCTGAAGTAGTTCCTTTAAAAGAATTTGAAAAAGAAATCTATTTTGAAGGTTGTATGCCGTTTGAAGTGATGGCTGAACGTGGGAAAAAGACTTTATTATTCGGTCCAATGAAGCCAGTTGGACTGGAAGATCCGAAAACTGGCAAGGTTCCTTTTGCCGTTGTCCAGTTGAGACAAGATGATGCAGCGGGCACTTTGTACAACATTGTCGGATTTCAGACACATTTAAAATGGGGTCCACAAAAACAAGTTTTGCAGTTAATTCCAGGTTTGGAAGATGTGGAAATCGTCCGCTACGGCGTGATGCACCGTAATACGTTCATCAATTCACCAAGAGTTTTGAAACCTACATATCAACTAAAGACAAATGATCAATTGTTCTTTGCGGGACAAATGACAGGTGTTGAAGGATATGTTGAATCAGCCGGAAGTGGCTTGATAGCAGGGATAAACGCTGCAAGATTAGCTTTGGGGGAAGAATTGCTTGTGTTCCCTGAAGCTACCGCACTAGGCAGTATGGCTCGCTATATTACAGAAGCTGATCCGAAAAACTTCCAACCGATGAACGTCAACTTTGGTTTATTCCCTACTTTGCCGCAACGTTACAAAACGAAAGAAAAGCGTGGGGAGAAGCAAGCTGAACGTGCACTCGGCACAATTCAAAATTTTATGAATTCATATTCGATTTAATTGCTGAAAGCCTCTTATTATTGTTATAATTTAGAGGCTTTTTACTTTGTCATATTTATAAATTCGTATACAATTCATTTTTCACGTGTTTTGCCATCCAGCTGCTCCGGCTGTTTCAAGACGGGACGGTTCCTGGCGCTTTGACTATTTGGAGGTGCAGACACCTATGACTCCGTTAGAAGCTTTGTCTCAATTTAAAAGCTATATCCAGCTTGAAAAGAACTATTCAGAACACACTGTTCGAGAATACGAATCGGACTTACTGTACTTTTTTGATTTTTTACAATCAGAAGGTATTACAAGCTTACATGATGTCGAATATATTCACGCTAGACTGTTTGTGACAAAACTGTACGATGAATCACTTTCACGTACTTCGATTTCCAGAAAAATATCTGCGATCCGTTCTTTCTTCAAGTTTGGCAACCGGGAATTCGGTTTAAAAGAAGATGCATTTCGCTCGTTATATCATCCAAAAAAAGAGGAACGACTTCCTCATTTTTTTTATGAAGAAGAATTACAACAACTATTCCAGGCAACTGAAGGCGAAGAACCCATGGTGCTTCGCAATCGGGCAATCCTTGAAATGTTGTATGCAACCGGAATTCGGGTAAGTGAGTTAACATCTTTGGAAGAACGCGATATTGATAAGCGTCTCGGCATCATGCGCGTAATGGGTAAAGGCAGAAAAGAGAGATATGTACCATTTGGACAGTTTGCTCAAGATGCGTTGGAACTCTATATGGACGAAGCGCGTCCTAAATTAATGAAACAAGCTAAACACAATTTTGTATTCACAAATATGCGTGGTCAGCCTTTGACTCCGCGTGGTGTTAGATATATACTGAGCGACTTAGTGGAAAAAGCAGCATTGCATACTAAAATCTATCCGCATATGTTGCGGCATACATTTGCAACACATTTACTGAACAATGGAGCCGACTTGCGTACAGTCCAAGAATTACTTGGGCATAGTCATTTGTCTTCGACACAAGTTTATACACACGTAACAAAAGAACATTTGCGAAGAACTTATATGAATGCACATCCTAGAGCATAATGAAGGATGAGCTATACGAGAGGTGAACTTCATGGGAGAAATACATGCAACCACGATTTTTGCGATTCAGCATAAAGGAAAATCTGCAATGTCTGGCGATGGTCAAGTTACTTTAGGAAATCAAGTTGTCATGAAGCATACAGCAAAAAAAGTAAGACGCTTATACAACGGTCGAGTGCTTGCAGGTTTTGCTGGATCAGTGGCAGACGCTTTTACGTTATTTGAAATGTTTGAAGCGAAATTGATGGAATACGATGGCAACTTACAAAGAGCTGCAGTCGAACTTGCCCAACAATGGAGAGGCGACAAAATGTTACGAAGACTTGAAGCGATGTTGCTCGTGATGAATGAAGAAACACTTTTATTGGTTTCAGGTACTGGTGAAGTAATTGAACCCGATGATGGCATTTTAGCAATCGGTTCTGGTGGGAATTTTGCATTGGCAGCAGGGCGTGCACTGAAACAATATGCTGGTGAAACAATGAATGCCGCCGAAATTGCCAAAGCAGCACTTACAACTGCAGCTGATATTTGTGTATTTACCAATCATCAAATTATTGTGGAGGCGTTAAGTGAATGAATAAACAACAGTTAACACCAAAACAAATAACCGAGCACTTAGACCGTTTTATTGTCGGACAAAAAGAAGCTAAAAAATCAGTAGCTGTAGCGTTGCGAAATCGCTATCGTAGAAGTTTGTTGTCTGATGAGATGAAAAATGAAGTTATACCGAAAAATATACTGATGATTGGTCCTACTGGTGTCGGTAAAACGGAAATTGCGAGAAGAATAGCTAAACTTACGAACGCACCGTTTATCAAAGTAGAAGCCACCAAGTTTACAGAAGTTGGCTATGTTGGCCGTGACGTGGAATCAATGGTTCGTGATTTAACAGAAGCGGCTGTACGTATAGTCAAAGAAGAAATGACTGAAGGCGTAAAAGCACAAGCTGAGCGATTGGCGAATGATGCCATCGTCCGTCTTCTCGTGCCATCCTTGAAAAAGAAACATAATACGCAAAATCCATTTGAAATGTTATTTGGTCAAAAAGCAGAACAGGAAGAACCTGCAAATGACGATACAGACATTCGTTTAAAACGCTCCCAAATTGCCGAAGACTTAAGAGACGGGAAATTGGAAGATGAATGGGTAAACGTGGAAGTAACAGAACAAGCTCCTTCCATGTTTGATGCTTTCCAAGGCTCTGGGATGGAAAGTATGGGGCAGAATATGCAAGATGCATTATCCAACCTGATGCCGAAGAAAAAGAAAAAGCGCCGCTTGCAAGTGAAAGATGCACGACGAGTTTTAACTCTAGAAGAAGCTCACAAGCTGATCGACTCAGAAGAAGTGGCTCAAAAATCCATCGAACGTGCCGAGCAAACGGGAATCATTTTTATTGATGAAATCGATAAGATTGCTAGCAAGGGGGGCAACGGTTCATCTGCAGATGTTTCGCGTGAAGGTGTACAACGTGATATATTACCGATTGTAGAAGGATCGACCGTTCAGACGAAGTATGGTGCAGTCAAAACTGACTACATGCTTTTCATAGCTGCTGGAGCATTTCACACAGCAAAGCCTTCGGATTTAATACCGGAACTACAAGGACGTTTCCCCGTCCGTGTGGAACTTGAAAAATTATCAAAAGATGATTTTGTTCGTATTTTGAAAGAACCAGATCATTCATTGATACGCCAGTACAAATCTTTGCTTGAAACTGAAGGGGTAACGCTTGAATTTACTGACAGTGCAATTGAGCGAATTGCTGAAATTGCAACAGAAGTGAATCAAGAGTCCGATAATATAGGTGCACGTCGATTGCATACGATTTTGGAGAAGTTACTTGAAGAGCTTTCTTATGAGGCTTCTGATATTGCTCCCGCGCATATCGACATTACTCCTGCATATGTCGACCAAAAACTTGGAAATATCGTAAAAAACAAAGATTTGTCACAATTTATTTTGTAATGTAAGTTATATCTATTCCCAAAACAATTAAAAACCTTTAGAATATTTAATAAATAGCAGTACCCAATATAGGAGGCCACATTAATGAATTTATTAGGAAAAACAAGAAAAATTAACTCGATGCTTCAAGCGTCTGCTGGTAAGCCAGTAAACTTTAAAGAAATGGCAACAACTCTTAGCAATGTAATCGAATGTAACGTGTTTATCGTTAGCCGTAAAGGAAAGCTCCTAGGATTCGACATCAATCAACAAATTGAGAACGAGCGCATGATCAAAATGATGGAAGAGCGTCAATTCCCTGAAGAATATACGAAAAACCTTTTTAACGTAAATGAAACATCTTCTAACTTGGATGTGTACAGCGAACATACAGTATTCCCTGTTGAGAATCGTGAGTTATTCAAAGAAGGTTTAACGACAATCGTTCCAATCATCGGTGGTGGGGAACGTCTTGGAACATTAATTCTTGGACGTTTGAAAGCTGAATTCCATGATGATGATTTAATTCTTGGTGAATACGGTGCAACTGTTGTTGGGATGGAAATCCTACGTGAAAAATCAGAACAAATTGAAGTTGAAGCTCGCAGCAAAGCAGTCGTACAAATGGCGATTAACTCTTTGTCATACAGTGAATTAGAAGCTATTGAACATATTTTCGAAGAACTTGACGGAAATGAAGGTTTGCTTGTAGCATCAAAAATTGCTGACCGTGTCGGTATTACTCGTTCTGTAATCGTTAATGCTTTACGTAAATTGGAAAGTGCTGGTGTTATTGAATCTCGTTCTTTAGGAATGAAAGGAACATACATCAAAGTATTGAATGATAAATTCTTGAACGAATTAGCTCAATTAAAATTAAAATAAGTAAAACCAAACGACCACAAAGGCTSAGCCTTTGTGGTCGTTTTTTGTAGTTTTAAAGGGAGAAGAAGTTTAATTGGAATAATTGGAGCCATAGTTGGAAAATATGAAGGGGAAAATAGCGAACTTAGTTGGAATCGATTAAAATCAAGCCTACGTCAGACTCTAACTGTATTCAAAAAAGGCGATTAGTAAACCAAACCATTATTGTTTGTTGATTTTTGTTAGAAACACTTGCGAGGTTAGTCTAGATATGGTATATTATCAAATGGTGTTATCACACACGCATTTGGATAGTGACAAGTGGTCCTTAACAAAGTTAAGGTCTTGAGCTCTAGTTGAAGAATGCGGAGGAAAAAAACCATATCAGGAGGAAACAAAACATGTCAGTAATTTCTATGAAACAATTACTTGAAGCTGGTGTACACTTTGGTCACCAAACTCGCCGTTGGAACCCGAAAATGAAGAAATACATTTTTGTGGAACGTAACGGAATCTACATCATCGATCTACAAAAAACGGTTAAGAAGTTAGAAGAAGCATATGACTTCATGCGCCAAGTTGGAGCAGACGGTGGTAAAGTTCTTTTCGTTGGTACGAAAAAACAAGCACAAGAAGCTATCAAAGAAGAAGCAGAACGTTCAGGTATGTACTATGTTAACCAACGTTGGTTAGGTGGTACATTAACAAACTTCGGTACGATCCAAAAACGTGTAAACCGTTTGAAAGCGATCGAAAAAATGGAAGAAGACGGTACTTTCACTGTGCTTCCTAAAAAAGAAGTTGTTCAACTTAAAAAAGAACACGAACGTCTTGTTAAATTCTTAGGCGGTATTCGCGACATGAAAGGTGTACCGGACGTAATGTTCGTAGTAGACCCTCGTAAAGAGCGTATTGCTGTAGCAGAAGCTATTAAATTAAACATCCCTCTAGTTGGAATCGTTGATACAAACTGTGACCCAGATGAAATCGACTATGTAATTCCTGCAAACGACGATGCTATTCGTGCCGTTAAATTATTAACTGGTAAAATGGCTGATGCGTTACTTGAGTCAAAACAAGGTGAAGATCTATCTCCAGCTGAAGCTGCTGAGTAATCCCCACGCATGTTACAGGTGATAAGCGGCTAAACCCCTTATCACCTTTTTTTGAGAAATAACACAGAGTTGATACTTGAATAGGAGGAAACAACAATGGCAGTTACAGCACAAATGGTTAAAGAATTACGCGAAAAAACAGGCGCAGGTATGATGGACTGTAAAAAAGCGTTAGTAGAAGTAAACGGAGATATCGATGCAGCAGTAGACTTTTTACGTGAAAAAGGTCTTTCTAGCGCAGCTAAAAAAGCTGACCGTATCGCTGCAGAAGGTACTACTTACATTTTAGAGCAAGGTAATGACGCTGTTCTTCTTGAAGTTAATGCTGAAACAGATTTCGTTGCTAAAAACGAAGGTTTCCAAACATTAGTTAAAGAATTGGCTGAGCACTTGCTTGCTACTAAACCAGAAACAGTTGAAGTAGCAAATGCTTCTACAATGTCTAACGGTTTAACTGTTGCAGATCACATTTCAAATGCGATTGCAAAAATCGGTGAAAAAATTACATTACGTCGTTTTGTTGTTCGCACAAAAACAGACAACGATGCTTTTGGTCCTTACCTACACATGGGTGGCCGCATTGGCGTACTTGTAACTCTTGAAGGATCTACTGATGCTCAAGCAGCTAAAGATGTTGCAATGCACGTTGCAGCTTTAAACCCAACTTATATTTCTCGTGACGAAGTGTCTGAAGAAGAAGTTGACCGCGAGCGCAAAATCTTGACTGAGCAAGCTCTAAACGAAGGCAAACCAGAAAACATCGTAGCTAAAATGGTTGAAGGCCGCCTTGGTAAATATTTCGAAGACGTTTGTTTGCTTGATCAATCATTCGTTAAAAATTCAGATCAAAAAGTTCGTGAGTTCGTGAAATCTACGGGCGGTACTGTTACTGAATTCGTACGTTACGCTGTTGGTGAAGGAATCGAAAAACGCCAAGATAACTTTGCTGAAGAAGTAATGAGCCAAGTTAACAAAGGTTAATACTAAACGAATATATTATTACTCCGGGGAGCACGATTTTGTGTTCCCTATTTTTCGAGAAAAAAGTGTAATGGAGGCTACCCATGAGCGAGACTAAATACAATCGAGTCGTGTTAAAATTAAGCGGAGAAGCTTTAGCTGGAGAACAAGGTTTTGGACTTTCTCCTCAAATCATTAAATCCGTAGCTGATCAAGTGAAAGAAGTTGTAGAGTTAGGTGTTGAAGTTGCTGTTGTAGTTGGTGGCGGAAATATCTGGCGTGGTAAAGTAGGTAGTGAAATGGGTATGGACCGTGCAACTGCGGACTATATGGGCATGTTAGCTACTGTTATGAATTCTTTAGCACTGCAAGATTCACTTGAAAAATCAGGCATTGAAACACGCGTTCAATCATCAATTGAAATGCGTCAAGTAGCTGAACCTTATATTCGTAGAAAAGCAATCCGCCATTTAGAGAAAAAAAGAGTCGTTATTTTTGCTGCTGGAACAGGGAATCCTTACTTCTCTACTGATACGACAGCTGCGCTTCGTGCTGCAGAAATTGAGGCAGATGTTATTTTAATGGGCAAAAACAATGTGGATGGCGTCTACTCAGCTGATCCGAAAACAAACAGCGATGCCATTAAGTATGACACTCTTTCATTCCTCGATGTCATTCAACAAGGCTTGCAAGTAATGGATTCGACTGCTTCAACACTATGTATGGACAATGATATCCCGCTCATAGTATTCTCAATTATGGAGAATGGAAATATTAAACGTGCCGTTTTAGGTGAAACAATTGGTACGATCGTTAGGAGGAATATGTAATGTCAAAACAAGTGATTGATCAAACAAAAGAAAGAATGACAAAAGCGATTCAAGCTTTAAGTCGTGAACTTTCAACCATTCGTGCTGGTCGTGCGAGTGCTTCTTTATTGGATAAAATCTTTGTTGATTATTATGGTGCACCGACGCCAATCAACCAGATTGCCGGAATCGCGACACCTGAAGCACGCTTGCTGACAATTCAACCTTATGACAAGACTGCTCTTGGTGACATCGAAAAAGCAATTCAAAAATCAGATTTAGGGATTTCCCCATCAAATGATGGTACAGTAATCCGTATTGCTATACCAGCTTTGACAGAAGAACGTCGTAAAGACTTAGTGAAATTAGTCAAAAAAGAAGCAGAAGAAGCAAAAGTCGGCATTCGTAACATCCGCCGTGATGCGAATGATGAATTGAAAAAATTAGAGAAGAAAAGCGAAATCACAGAAGACGATTTACGCGGATTTTCTGAAAATGTCCAAAAACTAACTGATGATTATATTGTTCAAATTGATCAAGTTGCCAAAGATAAAGAGAAAGAAATTTTGGAAGTTTAAGCTTTTGAACTTTTTTTCAATTAAGACGTTCCTATTTCATAGGACGTCTTTTTTTATGGGAAAGAAGAAAATTCCATCGATTTTTGATATGATAGGAAAGACGACATTCCGATAAGCGCGTAAAGTGGAGGATTCAGCATGTTACATAAACTCATTCGGAGAAAACCCGAACGACAAAATCAATCGCTGGCGGAGCGTATTTCGCATTCTAAAAAAGAACAAATACCTGAACACATTGCAATAATTATGGATGGCAATGGGAGATGGGCGAAGAAACGGGCTCTTCCACGAGTAGCCGGTCATCATGAAGGCATGAAAACGGTTCGGAAAATTACTCGACTTGCCAATGATTTAGGTGTAGGCGTTTTAACCGTATATGCATTTTCGACCGAGAATTGGAAACGTCCAAAACTTGAAGTTGATTTTATTATGCGATTACCCGAAGAGTTTTTAGGTACTTATCTACCCGAGCTGATCGAACAAAATGTGCGTGTGGTCATGATGGGTGAAAGTGAAACATTACCTCGACATACACATAATGCTGTTCGTAAAGCAATGGAAGCAACTAAAGATAATACGGGACTAATATTGAATTTTGCTTTGAATTATGGAAGTCGTGCAGAGATTGCACAAGCGATGCAAAAAATTGCACAACTCGTTGAAGAAGGTTCGCTTAGCTATAGCGACGTAACGGAAGATTTGATTTCACAGCATTTAATGACCTGTGATTTACCCGAACCTGATTTACTTATCCGCACAAGCGGAGAAGTTCGTCTCAGCAACTTTATGCTTTGGCAATTGGCCTATACAGAGTTCTGGTTTACGGAAACGCTGTGGCCAGATTTTGACGAAAGCTGCTTGCTCGACGCAGTGGATAGTTACCAAAACCGAAATCGCCGTTATGGTGGATTGAAGGGAGAAGAAACAAATTGAAACAACGCATCATCACTGCAGTAATTGGAGCTGCATTATTCATTCCGATTGTTTGGCTAGGAGGTCTTCCTTTTACACTTCTCGTTTACGCAATGGCGGCAATCGGATTATTTGAATTATTACGTATGAAAGGTCATACCATTTTTTCAGTTCATGGAGCAATCGCTCTTAGTGCATTATTTGTTTTTCTAATGCCTAATCAATGGTCGATACCATTAATGGAAACAACGGGGTATACCAAAATAGATTTAGCACTTATTGCTGTACTTTTATTACTTATCTACACCGTTGTCGTGAAGAATCGCTACACCTTTGAAGATGCTGCATTTTCTATTATGGGCGTATTGTATATTGGAATCGGATTTTTCTATTTCATTGAAACGCGTATGGATGGCATTGAATATGTCATTTATGCCTTGCTGGTTATTTGGACAACCGATTCAGGAGCTTATTTTACTGGGAAAAAATTTGGTAAAAAGAAATTGTGGCCTGATATTTCTCCTAATAAAACCATTGAAGGATTTATCGGAGGAATCTTGACGGCTATTATTTTTGCTTTACTTTTCCAATGGATTTACCCAATCAGTTCGTCCTATACGATTCTGGTCATTGTGACGATATTAGCTTCCATTTTTGGTCAAATGGGCGATTTGGTTGAATCGGCGCTTAAGCGCCACTACAACGTTAAGGATTCAGGTGATATCTTACCTGGACACGGAGGAATTTTAGACAGATTCGATAGCTTATTATTTGTGTTACCACTTTTACATTTCTTGCATTTTGCTGGTTAAGGGGATTTGACGTTTATGACAAAGCTGATTAGTTTATTGGGAGCAACAGGCTCTATCGGTATTCAAACGATTGACATCATAAGAGAACATCCACATCAATTTAAACTAGTGGCTTTTTCTGCTGGACGCAATCTTGAAAAGACTAGAGAAATAATTCGTGAATTTAATCCTACACTTGTATCTGTTCTAGATGAAGTAGATGCAATTTCACTTAAAAAGGAATTTCCGAGCATTGAACTTGCATATGGTAGCAATGGGTTGATCGACGTTGCGACTCACCCAGATGCGACCATTTTAGTAAATGCTGTTCTGGGAAGTGTTGGTCTTGAAGCGACGTTAGAGGCAATAAAACAACGAAAGACAATTGCTCTCGCAAACAAAGAAACGCTGGTTACAGCGGGGCATTTGGTGATGGATGCGGCAGAGAAATACAAAGCACCTATTTTACCGGTTGATAGCGAGCATTCAGCTCTTTTCCAATCGATGAATGGTGAAAAGAGAAGCCAAGTAAGCAGGTTGATTTTAACGGCATCCGGAGGTAGCTTCCGTGACCGTACGCGGAAAGAATTGGAGAACGTAACAGTTCAGGATGCATTGAGTCATCCTAACTGGTCCATGGGCGCTAAAATTACGATTGATTCTGCAACTATGATGAACAAAGGTTTAGAAGTGATTGAAGCACAAGTGCTTTTCGACATGCCTTATGATGATATTGAAGTTGTCTTGCATAGGGAGAGTATCATTCATTCAATGGTGGAATTCCATGACACAAGTGTAATGGCACAACTTGGGACACCAGATATGCGTGTTCCCATTCAATATGCTCTTTCTTATCCGGACAGGCTTCCAAGAAAAAGTGCAAAACGTTTAAATCTTGTTGAAATAGGCAAACTGCATTTTGAAGAAATGAATATGGAACGTTTTCATGCATTAAAACTTGCATACGATGCAGGCCGCGCGGGTGGTACAATGACCACAGTTTTGAATGCTGCAAATGAAGCAGCCGTTGCCTTGTTTTTAAATGGAGAGATTCGATTCCTCCAAATAGAAGAATGTATTGAACGAGTTATGGACAAACATACGCTTATTAGTACTCCAGATTTGGAAACGATATTGCATGTGGATGCAATTACGAGAAAAGATGTTAGAAACATGATAAAATGATGAAAGAATGATGACGGCGAAATGCTGTAAAAAAGGTGGGACTTTATGGAGACAACCATTGCTTTTATCCTGATATTTGGTTCACTAGTATTTTTTCATGAACTAGGTCACTTTATTTTTGCCAAACGTGCCGGAATCATGGTACGTGAATTTGCAATTGGCTTTGGTCCAAAAATACTTGGAATCACAAAAGGGGAAACTCTTTATACCCTTCGTCTTCTGCCTCTTGGTGGATATGTGCGAATGGCTGGAGAAGATATGGATTCGGTTGAATTACAGCCAGGATTCCGTGTCGGACTCATGTTAAACTCAAAAGAAGAAGTTCGTAAAATCGTCCTCAATCATAATAAACAACAACAAGACATGTTGTTTTTGGAAACTGAACGTTCCGATTTGGAAAAAGAACTCTGGATTGAAGGATACGATGAAGATGAACGTTTAGTACGATATAATGTTTCACGCAAAGCCGTAATCGTAGAGAATGGCAAAGAAACATTAATAGCACCTTATGATCGCCAGTTTGGTTCGAAATCACTTGGCAAGCGTGCTATGACCATTTTTGCTGGTCCTTTATTTAACTTTATTTTATCTTTCTTCATCTTCTTGGCAATTGGTCTGTTGCAAGGGGTTCCGACTTACGAGCCTGTCATTTCGGGAGTCTCTGATGATAGCCCTGCCCTTGCAGCCGGTATGCAGGACGGAGATTTAGTTACTAAAATTGATGGTCAGCCCATTAATAAATGGCAAGATCTCGCTGAAAAGGTACAAGCTAGTGCAGGAGAAGAATTAACGTTTGAATACGTACGAGATGGTGAAACCATTTCTTCAACTATCACACCAAAAACCGTAGAACAAGACGGTGAAAAGTTTGGACAAATTGGAGTTTTATATGAAAGTCCAGTTGAAAAAAATCCTTTGAAGGCGTTAGCTTTCGGTGCTGATCAAACCATCACTTGGATTGTGAAAATTTTTGAACTCCTTGGCATGTTGGTAACTGGTCAGTTTACAATTGATGCTTTGTCAGGTCCGGTAGGAATTTATAAAGCAACCGAAGCAGTGGCACAAACTGGTGTTTTCAATCTAATGAATTGGGCAGCTATTCTAAGTATTAACTTAGGTATCATGAATTTACTACCACTTCCGGCATTGGATGGTGGACGATTATTATTCTTCTTATTTGAAGCGATTCGAGGGAAACCAATAGATCGACAAAAAGAAGGAATGGTCCATTTTGTCGGCATAATGTTATTGATGGTGCTGATGGTTGTTGTTACATGGAATGATATACAAAGATTTTTCTTTTAAAATTTAATCTACGGATGGTATGAGGAGCTTTTAACTTATGAAACAAAGTCTTACATTCATCCCTACACTTCGTGAAACTCCAGCTGATGCAGACGTTAAGTCGCATCAGCTGCTACTTCGTGCAGGGTTTATTCGTCAAAATACAAGTGGCATTTATTCTTTCTTACCTCTTGGAAAACGCGTTCTTCAAAAAGTAGAGAGCATTGTTCGGGAAGAAATGGATGCTATCAATGGTGTTGAAGTATTAATGCCTGCGATGCAACAAGCTGAACTTTGGCAGGAAACTGGACGATGGTATTCATATGGTCCGGAATTAATGCGTTTAAAAGATCGACACAATCGTGATTTCGCTTTGGGGGCAACACATGAAGAAGTCATTACTTCTTTGCTTCGTGACGAAATCAAGTCATATAAAAAATTACCTTTGACACTATACCAAATTCAAACGAAATTCCGTGACGAAAAACGCCCACGTTTTGGCTTGCTTCGTGGCCGTGAGTTTCTTATGAAAGATGCTTACTCTTTCCATGCTACACGTGAGAGTTTAGATCAGACTTATGAAGACATGGTCAAAGCTTATTCAAATATTTTCTCTAGATTAGGATTGAACTTCCGTGCGGTTATTGCGGATTCAGGAGCAATCGGTGGGAAAGATACGCATGAATTCATGGTCCTTTCTGAAATCGGGGAAGATACGATTGCATATTCTGACGCATCTGACTTTGCTGCTAATATTGAAATGGCTGAAGTTAAAGTTTCATATGAAGCTTCAACAGATGAGCTAAAAGAGGTCGAGAAAGTAGCTACCCCTGACCAAAAAACGATTGAGCAAGTAGCGAGCTTCCTGAATCTAGATGCTCAACAATGTATCAAAACGTTGGTGTTTAACGTGGATGGGGAATTAGTATTGGTTCTCGCTCGCGGAGATCACGAAATCAATGATATAAAAGTAAAAAATGCATTGCAGGCAAAAGTGGTAGAGTTTGCAACTGAAGAAGAGGTACAAAACTTGCTTCAATGTGAAGTTGGGTCACTAGGTCCTGTAAAAATTCCATTAGGTGTAAAAGTCATAGCTGATAATGCTGTAGAATCGATTCGTAATGGCGTATGTGGAGCAAATGTTGCTGGATTCCATTTAACGAATGTTAATCCAGAACGTGATTTTGCAGTAGACCAATATGAAGATTTACGTTTCATCATGGAAGGCGACCCTTCTCCTGACGGCAATGGAACAATCGTTTTCGCTAAAGGAATTGAAGTAGGACACGTCTTTAAACTTGGTACAACCTACTCTGAACCGATGAACGGAACTTTCCTTGATGATAATGGCCGTTCACAGCCTTATATTATGGGATGTTACGGTATTGGAGTTTCCCGTGTCATGGCTGCTGTTGCGGAACAGTTCCAAGATGATAAAGGATTTATCTGGCCAAGTGCAATCGCGCCATATAATGTACATTTAGTACCTGTAAATACAAAGGAAGAAGCACAAGTTGCTCTTTCTGATGAATTATATAAATTAATGAAATCATATCGCTACGATGTGTTATATGATGACCGTGCTGAACGTGCGGGTGTGAAATTTGCCGATTCAGATTTAATCGGTTTACCGATCCGAATAACAGTCGGTAAAAAAGCAGCCGAAGGTTTAGTTGAAGTGAAAATAAGAAAAACCGGCGAAACATTTGAATGGAAAAAAGAAGAGGTAGTTGACCATCTTCAAGCTTTCTTTTCGTCATTAAACGATTAATCAAAAGGAAGACCTTGAAATCGGGTCTTCCTTTCTTTTTCTTATGAAAGAAAGGAGGCATAGAGTATGAGTAACGAACAAGATGCCAAAAAAAGGTTACAACTATTATTACAACAATTGGAACTTACCGCTGATGAATACATGACTCATTTTGAATCGGCTTCCCTAAGTCGTATGACGGTTCATAAAAAAGAGCGTGTATGGCGTTTTACTATAGAAGTAGAGAAACTATTGCCTTATAACATGTTTCACCTATTTAATATGCGGTTACGTGAAAAGTTTGCTGGCATTGCGGATATAAAATTATCACTTACTTGTGAATCACCTCAAGTCGATGCTGAGTTAATCGCTTCTTACTGGCCGTTTGTATTGCAGGAAATTGATGATATGTCGCCTCCTCTACGAAATCTTCTACATGTACAAATTCCATCTTTCAATGGTCAGACCGTCCATTTTACGTGTGCACAGGAAATTGAATTCCGTACACTGAAAGGCAAATATGCGTCTAAAATTGCTGATGTTTATGCTTCGTATGGTTTCCCAATCTTACCGATTGATTTTAAATTGATCGAACAAGAGGCAGAACTGGCAGAAGCACAGCAAGCGTTTATGGAGCAACGAAGAATCGAAGAAGAAGAGCTGGGCAAGAAAGCATTGGCTGATATGCAGAAACGTGAAAAAGATCGTGCATCAAATCCTGGGGCAACCTTGAATGGACCCTTTCAACTGGGTACCCCGATTAAAGCGGACGAGCCAATTATGGAAATCAAGCAAATTCAGGATGAAGAAAGACGCATTACGATTGAAGGCTTTGTTTTTGATGTTGAGGTAAAAGAACTTCGAAGCGGCCGCTCATTATTAACAGTCAAAGTTACGGATTACACAGACTCGATTCTTGTTAAAATGTTTTCTCGGGACAAAGAAGATGCAGAACTTATGGGTCTGCTGAAAAAAGGTACATGGCTAAAAGTCCGTGGTTCAGTACAGAACGATACATTCGTTCGAGACTTGATCATAATGGCACAGGATATTATGGAAATTAAAGTGGATTCCAGAAAAGATACTGCTCCAGAAGATGAAAAAAGGATTGAACTTCATTTACACACACCAATGAGTCAGATGGACGCTGTCTCTTCTGTAGATGCCTTGGTCAGTCAGGCAGCAAAATGGGGACATCCCGCTGTCGCAATTACGGATCATGCTGTTGTCCAATCCTTCCCGGATGCTTATGCAGCCGGAAAAAAACATGGTATTAAAATCATTTATGGATTGGAAATCTACATGGTCAATGACGGTGTAAACATTGCTTATGAAGAGGAGCATCGAGCACTAGCGGATGCAACCTATGTCGTATTCGACGTTGAAACGACAGGCCTTTCTGCGGTTTACGATACCATTATTGAGCTTGCGGCTGTGAAAATCAAAGATGGTCAGGTCATCGACAAATTCGAAAGTTTTGCCAATCCGCATCATCCATTGTCTGCTACTACCATCGATTTGACGGGTATCACCGATGATATGGTGCGTGATGCACCGGATATTGAAGACGTCATCAAGCGCTTCCATGATTGGATCGGCGATAGCATTATGGTTGCACATAATGCGTCATTCGATATGGGTTTCCTGTACGTAGGCTATAAGAAAGTCGGTCTGGAACAAACTGTCCACCCTGTCATCGATACTTTGGAATTATCACGCTTCCTGCATCCGGAAATGAAAAACCATCGATTAAACACGATGGCCAAAAAGTTCAATATCGAGCTCACCCAGCATCACCGGGCAATCTATGATACGGAAGCCACGGGCTACTTACTGTTGAACTTGTTGAAAGAAGCTGAACAAAAAGGTATTCACTATCACGATGAGTTCAACCATCAAACAGGTAATGGAGAGTCGTACAAGAGGGCACGTCCATCTCACTGCACGCTTCTTGCCACGGATGAAGACGGATTGAAAAACTTGTTTAAACTAGTCTCGTATTCCCATATGAACACATTTTTCCGCGTTCCGAGGATCCCGCGTTCCGTTCTAGTCAAGCATCGTAAAGGGCTGTTGATTGGTTCCGGGTGTGATAAAGGGGAAGTATTCGAAGGGTTAATGCAAAAATCGCCTGAAGAAGTCGAGGAAATTGCAAAATTCTATGATTACTTGGAAGTCCATCCGAAAGAAGTTTACGCACATTTAATTGAACTCGAGCTTGTAAGAGATGAATGGAATCTTGAAGACATCATTCGAAAAATGATTAAACTGGGCAAAAAAATTGCACGTCCGGTAGTCGCAACTGGAAATGTCCATTATGTAAACGAGAACGATGCGATTTTTAGACAGATTCTAATTGGAGGGCAAGGTGGAGCAAATCCACTGAACCGCCACAAGTTACCGAAAGTTCATTTCCGTACTACAAATGAAATGTTGGACGCTTTCGCCTTCCTGGGTGAAGAAACCGCGAAACAAATTGTTGTGGAAAACAGCCATAAAATTTCGGAGAGAATCGGAGACATCAAACCGATTAAAGATGATTTGTATACGCCGAAAATCGAAGGTTCTGATGAAGAAGTTCGAGAATTGAGCTATGCGATGGCAAGGCAAATTTATGGAGATTCATTGCCGGAAATTGTGGAAGCCCGTATTGAAAAAGAACTTACTTCCATTATTGGACACGGATTTGCAGTTATTTATTTGATTTCTCACAAGCTAGTAAAGAAATCTTTGGATGACGGCTACTTAGTAGGTTCCCGTGGTTCCGTTGGATCTTCTCTTGTAGCGACGTTAATGGAAATTACGGAAGTGAATCCATTGCCGCCACATTATGTATGTCCTTCATGCCAGCATGCTGAATTCTTTGATGATGGTTCCGTCAGTTCAGGCTTTGATTTGCCAAACAAAGTCTGCCCGCACTGTGAAATACCTTACAAAAAAGATGGACAAGATATTCCTTTCGAAACGTTTCTTGGATTTAAAGGGGATAAAGTACCCGATATCGATTTGAACTTTAGTGGAGAATATCAGCCGATTGCACATAACTACACGAAAGTACTTTTTGGTGAAGATAATGTTTATCGTGCAGGTACGATTGGAACGGTTGCTGAGAAAACAGCTTACGGCTACGTCCGTGGCTATGCGAATGATCACAACTTAACAATCCGTGGCGCTGAAATCGACCGGCTTGTTCAAGGGTGTACTGGAGTTAAACGTTCGACAGGACAACATCCAGGGGGAATCATTGTTGTCCCGGATTACATGGATATTTTCGATTTTTCACCGATTCAGTTCCCTGCTGATGCACAGGACTCCGAGTGGAAAACAACTCACTTTGACTTCCATTCCATCCATGATAACTTATTGAAGCTTGATATCCTGGGACACGATGATCCGACAGCTATCCGGATGTTGCAGGACTTGTCTGGTATCGATCCAAAAACGATTCCAACGGATGACCCTGAAGTAATGAAGATTTTCAGTGGCACGGAGTCACTTGGAGTAACACAGGAACAAATTGGCTGTAAGACGGGTACACTCGGGATTCCTGAGTTTGGTACACGTTTTGTTCGTCAAATGTTGGAAGAAACGAAACCATCCACTTTCTCTGAACTTGTTCAAATCTCAGGACTATCTCATGGTACTGACGTGTGGCTTGGAAATGCACAGGAACTTATTCAAAATGGGACTTGTCAGCTTTCGGATGTAATTGGTTGCCGAGATGATATCATGGTGTATTTAATTTACCAGGGTCTTGAACCATCTCTGGCATTTAAAATCATGGAATCTGTGCGTAAAGGGAAAGGGTTAACTCCGGAATTTGAAGAAGACATGAAGTCAAATGGCGTTCCTGCATGGTATATCGAAGCGTGTAAAAAGATTAAATACATGTTCCCGAAAGCCCATGCTGCCGCTTATGTATTAATGGCTGTTCGAATTGCATATTTCAAAGTACATTTCCCGATCCTCTACTACGCAGCATATTTCACAGTACGCGCAGCAGATTTTGACTTGCATGCTATGACGAAAGGTTCTGCATCGATCCGTGCAAAAATCGATGAGATCAATGCCAAAGGATTGGATGCCGCTCCGAAAGAAAAAAGCTTATTGACGGTTCTGGAAATTGCCTTGGAGATGTGTGAACGTGGTTACCACTTTAAAAAAGTGGATCTCTACGAATCAAAGGCGGCTGAATTTGTCATTGATGGCAAAGGATTGATTCCGCCTTTCGATGCGATTCCTGGACTCGGAACAAACGTAGCCAAAACGATTGTGGAAGCACGCAAAAATGGCGAGTTCCTATCGAAAGAAGATTTAGGACAACGTGGACGTGTTTCCAAAACATTGATTGAATACATGGATCAACTTGGTTGTCTCGAAGGTATGCCAGATGCGAATCAATTGTCGCTATTCTAGGCCTGATTTGCACTGCGAGCATTCGTATGGTATCATTTGTATAACAAGTTGTTGATAGATTTACGGCAAAAGAGTGGGATTTCCCGCTCTTTTCTGTTTGTTATGTCGAAAATAAGTTGCAGCGGGAGGCATATATGAGCAAAATATTAACCGAAGTAGAAAAGCTTGTGACGCCCATTGTTGAAGAGTTGAATTTGGAGCTCGTTGATACGGAGTTCGTAAAAGAAGGTCGTAATTGGTTTTTACGTATTTATGTAGATACTCCTCAAGGTGGCATTGACATTGAGCATTGTGCGCTTGTAAGCGAGCGTATCAGCGAAGTGTTGGATGCAAATGATCCAATTGAGCAAAACTACTTTTTAGAAGTTTCTTCACCTGGGGCAGAACGTCCATTGAAAAAAGAGAGTGACTTCGAACGTGCAGTTGGTCAATTCATTCATGTGAAAACATATGAACTGGTGAATGGCCTGAAAGAAAAAGAGTTTGAAGGCTTTTTGACTGCTTATAGTGATCAAGGCTTAGAAATGGAAGTTCGAATTAAAACTAGAAAAATTAAAGTTCAACTTACAAAAGAGAAAATTGCATTCGCGCGTTTAGCGATTAATTTCTCTGCATAATGTGAATGTAGGAGTGAAAAATAATGGCAAATGAGTTGCTGGATGCTTTAATAGCTCTTGAAAAACAAAAAGGAATTTCACGAGATGTACTAATTGAAGCGATTGAAGCGGCGCTTGTTACAGCGTATAAACGCAATTTTAATCAAGCACAAAACGTACGTGTTGATTTGAATCTGGATAATGGTTCGATGAAGGTTTACTCACGCAAGGATGTAATGGAAGAAGTGTTGGATGACCGTCTACATATTTCATTAGAGGACGCGAAACAAGTAAATCCTGCGTTTGAACTGGGAGATATTGTGGAACAAGAAGTAACACCTAGAAACTTCGGACGTATCGCGGCACAGACTGCTAAACAAGTGGTTACACAACGTGTTCGTGAAGCAGAACGTGGATTGATATATGAAGAGTATGTTGATCGCGAAGAAGATATCGTAAATGGTGTTGTTGAGCGTTTGGATGCTCGTAATATTTATGTAGGACTTGGTAAAGTTGAAGCGGTATTACCGGTGAATGAACAAATTCAAACGGAAACATACCGTCCGCATGAGCGCATTAAAGTGTATATCACGAAAGTAGAACGTACAACTCGTGGACCACAAGTATTTGTATCTCGTACACACCCTGGATTACTTCGTCGTCTATTTGAAATGGAAGTTCCTGAAATATACGATGGCATCGTAGAAATTAAATCAATCGCTCGTGAAGCTGGCGATCGATCGAAAATATCAGTTGTTGCCCATAATGATGATGTAGATCCAGTAGGTTCTTGCGTAGGTGCAAAAGGTTCTCGCGTTCAAACAATCGTTAATGAGTTGAATGGTGAGAAGATTGATATTGTGGAATGGTCTGAAGATCCAGTGGTATTTGTTGCCAATGCACTTAGCCCATCTAAAGTATTAGATGTTCAAGTCCATGAAGAAGAGAAATCTACAACAGTGGTAGTACCTGACTATCAATTATCTTTAGCCATTGGTAAACGTGGACAAAATGCACGTCTAGCAGCTAAATTGACAGGATGGAAAATCGATATCAAGAGTGAAACAGATGCTCGCGAATTAGGCATTTACCCATCTGCCCATGCTTCTGAAAACTTCGACCTTGAAGATGAAGAGTATGAAGAAAATATCGATGACAATTTTGATTTATATAAAGATGACGAAGAATAAGCGAAGAGGGTGAATTTTGATGTCTAGTCAAAAGAAAATACCTTTACGAAAATGCGTGGCAACAGGCGAAATGTTTCCTAAAAAAGAAATGATTCGAGTTGTACGATCAAAAGAAGGCGAAGTTTCAGTCGATCTAACTGGCAAAAAGTCTGGTCGTGGAGCGTATGTCTCCAAAACCAAGCAGGCAGTAGAAATCGCTAAAAAACGCAAAGTGCTGGATAGTCAATTGGAAGCAAAAATACCAGAAAGCATTTTTGAAGAATTGTTAACTGTGATAGAAAGAGAGCAAATTACATGAATACACAGCAACGAATCTTACAATTGATTGGTCTGGCAGTGCGTGCAAGAATGTTGATATCTGGAGAAGAGCTTGTAGTCAAAGATATTCGTACTAACCGTGCGAAACTCGTTATCATCTCATCAGATGCATCAGACAATACAATGAAAAAAATTCAAGATAAATGCAACACATACAACGTTGAGTTACATGTTTTCGGTGATCGTTCTGATCTCGGACATGCTACAGGAAAAGAGGCCCGCGTGGTACTCGCAATTACTGACGACGGTTTTGCTAAAAAACTGTCCGGACTTCTCAACGAATTTAACCGGGGGTGACCAAATGACCAAATTACGCGTCCATGAATATGCAAAGCAAATAAATAAAACGAGTAAAGAAGTTATTGAGCAATTAAGTAAGTTGAACGTACAAGTGACGAATCATATGTCGACATTAGAAGGCGACGCAGTTTCGAAGTTGGACTCTGTCTACAAGAAACCGTCTGCTCCTGCTAACAAAACTGCACCACAAAGCAACAATCGTCCACAGGGTTCAGGTTCTCAAAACAGCCGTCCCCAAAGTTCTGGTTATCAAGGAAATCGCCCACAGGGTTCAGGTTCACAAGGTAGCCGTCCACAGGGTTCAGGTTCTCAAGGCAACCGTCCACAAAGTGACCGTCCTCAAGGCAATCGTCCACAAGGGTCTGGTTCACAAGGCAGCCGCCCACAAGGTAGTGGATATCAAGGAAATCGTCCACAAGGGGATCGTCCTGCAGGAAGTGGTTATCAAGGAAATAAACCAAGTACACCAGCTAAACCATCATCTGGTCAAAGCCGTGGAATGACGAATACACCTTCACGTGACAAGCAAAAACCTGCAGTAACTTCTACAGGGGATAGCCGTAAACAAGAACAAGGTACTCAATCAAAAGAAAAGAAAGTCTTTGGACAAAACCGTCCTGCAGGTTCAGGATTTGGTGGACGTCCAGGTGGCGGCGGAAATCACCGTCCAGGCACTGGTAATCGCGCTGGAAGAAACAAAGGGAAACAAAACCGTCAACCAGTTGCTCCTCCAGTACCAAGAAAAGAAAAAGAATTACCTGAAAAAATCACATTCTATGAATCATTGACAGTGGCTGAACTGGCAAAAAAATTAGGCAGAGAGCCATCTGAAATTATCAAAAAATTATTCTTGCTTGGCGTGATGGCAACAATCAACCAAGAATTAGATAAAGATGCAATTGAATTGATCTGTACCGATTATGGTGTTGAAGTAGAAGAAGAAATCCGCGTTGATATTTCGGATTTAGAAGGCTATTTCGAAGGTGAAGCAGAAGAACAAGGCGTTCAAAAAGAACGTCCACCAGTTGTAACAATTATGGGTCACGTTGACCATGGTAAAACAACACTTCTAGATTCTATCCGTAATACAAAAGTTACAGCTGGCGAAGCTGGCGGGATTACACAACATATTGGTGCATACCAAGTTGTTGAAAACGGCAAGAAAATCACTTTCCTGGATACTCCTGGTCACGCGGCTTTCACAACAATGCGTGCTCGTGGTGCCAAAGTAACCGATATTACCATTTTAGTAGTTGCAGCAGATGACGGTGTAATGCCTCAAACGATTGAAGCAATCAATCATGCCAAGGCGGCTGAAGTGCCAATTATCGTTGCTGTGAATAAAATGGATAAACCATCTGCTAATCCTGAACGTGTAATGCAAGAATTGACTGAACATGGTTTAGTATCTGAAGAATGGGGCGGCGATACAATTTTCGCACCAATCTCAGCACTAAAAGGTGAGGGAATTGACAACTTACTTGAAATGGTTTTATTAGTTTCAGAAGTTGCAGAACTAAAAGCGGATTCTAAACGTCGTGCAATTGGAACAGTAATTGAAGCTCAACTTGATAAAGGTCGCGGTTCAGTTGCTACACTTCTAGTGCAAGATGGAACGCTTAAAGTTGGAGACCCAATCGTAGTCGGTCATACTTTCGGTCGCGTACGTGCAATGGTCAATGATTTAGGTCGTCGTGTGAAAGAAGCAGGTCCAAGTACACCTGTTGAAATTACAGGATTGAATGATGTGCCTCAAGCTGGTGACCGTTTTGTAGTATTCGAAGACGAGAAAACAGCACGTCAAGTAGGGGAATCACGTGCATCCACTGCGCTTCAAGCTCAACGCTCTGAAAAAACACGTGTGACGCTTGATAACTTATTTGACCAAATGAAACAAGGTGAAATGAAAGAATTAAATCTGATTGTGAAAGCAGACGTACAAGGATCTGTTGAAGCAATGGCCGCATCTTTGATGAAGCTTGACGTTGAAGGCGTTAACGTTCGCATCATCCATACTGGTGCTGGTGCAATTACTGAATCAGATATTTCACTTGCTGCAGCTTCCAATGCAATTGTTATTGGTTTCAACGTACGACCTGATACCAATGCAAAACGTGCAGCTGAGGCTGAAGGCGTAGACATTCGTCTGCACCGTGTAATTTATAAAGTAATTGAGGAAATTGAAGCAGCAATGACTGGCTTACTTGATCCTGAATTCCAAGAAAAAATTATCGGTCAGGCTGAAGTTCGTGAAACGTTCAAAGTTACGAAAATCGGTACGATTGCCGGAAGTTATGTAACAGAAGGAAAAATCAGCCGAGATAGTGGCGTTCGTGTCATTCGTGACAGCATCGTTGTATTTGAAGGTGAGTTAGAGTCACTAAAACGCTTCAAAGATGATGTAAAAGAAGTCGCTCGTGGGTATGAATGTGGGATCACTGTGAAAAACTACAATGATGTTAAAGAAGGCGACATTATTGAAGCATTCGTAATGGAAGAAATTAAACGCAAATGATTGCCTACGCGGAATGCGAGTTCATCATTCCGACGTCGCACTCGTTAAAAGAGAAGCGCGCTGTTCTACAGCGCATGCTTACTCGAACGAAGCAAAAGTTTAACGTATCTATTTCTGAAGTAGATCATCAAGATAAATGGCAAAGAACGCGTATTGCGATTGTTTGTGTAGCTTCATCAATTGATGCAAGCGACCGTGAGTTGACCCACGCCATACATTACTTGGAGTCAAATCCAGAATGGGAACGAACGGAAACCATCCGTGAACATTTATAGATAGAACAGAGGTGAAGCCATCATGGCGAATCGCTCAAATCGAGTAGCAGAACAAATGAAGAAAGAATTAGGCGAAATTATTGCTCGTAGACTTAAAGATCCCCGCATTGGGTTTGTTACTGTAACTGACGTAGAAGTTACTGGTGATTTACAACAAGCGACGGTCTATATTACTGTTCTAGGTGACGATAGAAAACGTCAAGAAACATTAAAAGGTTTAGCTAAAGCTAAAGGATTTATCCGTACTGAAATTGGCCAACGAATTCGATTACGTAAGACACCTGAACTTATGTTTGAATTTGACGAGTCATCTGCTTACGGAAACAAAATTGACACTTTACTTAGACAGATTAATGATACAACTGAAGAAACTGAGTAACAAAAAGAAGTCTGCTTTTTATAAGCAGGCTTTTTCTAAATTACATAATTAAAGGAGTGGGAACGAATGCAAAACGGCATTCTTCCGCTATGGAAAGAACAAGGGATGACGTCACACGATTGCGTCTTTAAGTTACGAAAAATTTTAAAAATGAAACGCATCGGTCATACAGGAACTCTCGATCCAAGTGTGGAAGGAGTCCTGCCCATTTGTTTAGGGGAATCAACCAAAGTAGCGGAGTATCTTACAAATGCAGGGAAAATATACGAAGCAGAAGTGACAATTGGTACGTCAACCACCACAGAGGACGCAGACGGTGAAGTGGTAGAGGCGGATGAATCCAGCAAGCATTTCTCACGACAGCAAATCCTTGATTCTTTACTTTCCTTGACTGGTACGATTGAGCAAACGCCACCGATGTACTCGGCAGTAAAAGTGAATGGAAAAAAACTATATGAATATGCTAGAGCCGGTCAATCCGTTGAACGACCTAGCAGACAAGTAAAGATTTATGAATTATCTCTGCTTAGTGAAGAGGATGTTTTTTCTGGAGAACTTGTTACCTTCAATATTCGTGTATCATGCAGCAAAGGTACGTATATACGAACGCTGGCTGTACAAATTGGTGAAAAACTAGGCTATCCAGCACATATGTCAAAACTAGTTCGCACGGCTTCTGGTACATTCACCGCTGAAGATTGTCTAACGCTGAATCAAGTACAGGAACTGGTCGAAAACAACATATTGACTGAGAAATTGTATGACTTGGATTATGCACTTCAAGATATGCCGAAATTTGAAGTACCACCGTTTTTGATGAAATCGGTTCAGAATGGTCAGGTATTGGATGCCATTGATGCACTGAAGAATCATGACCGTATTGTCTTTACCGTGGAGGAAAAGGCTGTTGCTGTTTATGTCAACCATCCGACCAAAGAAGGCAAGATGAAACCAGAAAAAATGTTTAATCGATTCGGAGGAGATACAGAATGAACATTGTGCACTTATCATATCCACATCATCTCAATGATTCAGTAATAACTGGTCCTTTTTCATTAGCGATTGGCTTTTTTGATGGCGTTCATTTAGGTCACCGAGAAGTGATTGGACATGCTCAGAAAATCGCAACTGAACGGGGACTTAAATTAGCGGTCATGACGTTCGACCCGCATCCTTCCATTGTTCTAGGTAAGCGTAATGAGAAAGTATTTTATATAACGCCCTTGGATCAAAAAATGGAATTGCTTGAATCCATGGGGGTCGATACAGCATTCGTTGTTCGGTTCACTTCAGATTTCGCTCAGCTGACTCCAGAAAAATTCGTTCAAACGTTCATTCGTCAATTGCATGTAAAACACGTCACCGCAGGTTTTGATTTCACATTCGGTGCATTCGGAAAAGGTGATATGAATGTGATGACTCAATTGGCGAATGATGATTTTGACGTTTCGGTTGTGGAGAAAAAATCGGATGAACAGGAAAAAATCAGTTCCACACGAATTCGCCAAGCCTTGACCGAGGGAGATATGGAAAAAGTCCATGAATTACTCGGTAGACCATTCCAAATTCCGGGTGTCGTCGTTCATGGGGATAAACGAGGTCGTACAATCGGTTTTCCAACAGCGAATATACAGGCAAAAGAAGGGTCGTACATTCCAGCAACGGGTGTTTACGCCGTACGCATGTTCATTCAAGACGAATGGGTGGATGGCGTTTGTAATGTAGGATATAAACCGACTTTTAAAAACCCGGATGAAAAAAAATTAACGATTGAAGTCCATTTGTTTAATTTTGATAAGAACATCTATGGAGAAGAAGTATCCTTGGATTGGTATCATCATATCCGGGATGAACGCAAATTTGATGGTATTGACTCCTTGAAACAACAAATTGAAAAGGATAAACAAACGGCCATTTCGTTTTTTCAAGAGTTGAAGTAACAGTTGCATATCCATCTAAACTGTGCTACTATTTTTAAGTGCATAGAGATATGCTTAACCGTTGCTTGGCAAGGCGATTCACCAACGCTTGCTCGGTAATTGGGGATATTATGAGAGTATTGGAGGTGAACCGGATGGCAATTACACAAGAACGTAAAAATGAACTTATCGCTGAGTATCGTACTCATGAAAGCGACACTGGTTCTGCAGACATTCAAATCGCTGTGTTAACAGAAGAGATTAATAACTTGAACGAGCATTTACGTACACACAAGAAAGATCACCACTCACGTCGTGGCCTATTCAAAATGGTAGGACGTCGTCGTAACTTGTTAAAATACTTACGTGAAAACGAAGTATCACGTTACCGTGACTTGATCGCTAAACTTGGTTTACGTCGATAAGATGCATTTTAGTGAAAGCGGGATTCGTCCCGCTTTTTCTTTATGTTCAAAAAGATTTCTTTGTATAGAACCAACTCTCAATGACAATTTTATAATTTATCGCATGATAAACGCTTTTTTGATACACTACTAATGATACATACAACTAAATTTAATAGGATTTTTAGTGCGAGAGGAGTTCATTCAATGACAGAAAAACAAATTTTTAATTTCGAATGGGCAGGTCGTCCATTGCAAGTAGAAGTAGGCAAATATGCAAAACAAGCTAACGGTGCTGTTATGGTTCGTTACGGAGATTCTACAGTTCTTTCAACAGCTACTGCTTCAAAACATCCGAAGCCATTAGATTTCTTCCCTCTTACATGTAACTATGAAGAGCGTCTTTACGCAGCAGGGAAAATTCCAGGTGGTTTCATTAAACGTGAAGGACGCCCATCAGAAAACGCAGTATTGACGAGTCGCCTAATTGACCGTCCAATCCGTCCGTTATTCCCTGATGGATTCCGTAATGAAGTTCAAGTTATTTCAATCGTTATGTCTAAAGATCAAGATTGCACGACTGAAATGGCTGCGATGTTAGGTTCTTCTTTAGCATTATCTGTTTCTGATATTCCTTTCGATGGCCCGATTGCAGGCGTACAAGTAGGATTGATTGAGGGTCAATTTATCATTAACCCTAATCAAGCACAATTGGCAGTTAGTACAATTGATTTAATTGTTGCTGGTACAAAAGAGGCAATCAACATGGTTGAGGCAGGGGCACTTGAAGTTCCTGAGGAAGTAATGTTGGAAGCGATTATGTTCGGCCATGAAGAAATCAAAAAATTAATCGCATTCCAAGAAGAAGTAGTCGCGGTTATGGGTAAAGAGAAAACGGACATCAAACTTTACGAGCTTGATGCTGAACTTTCTGCCGAAATTAGTGAAATGTGCGAAACAAAATTAAACAGTGCCATTCAAGTGTATGAAAAACATGCTCGCGAATTAGCAATCACTGAAGTTAAAGAAGAAGTTGTAGCGATCTACGTTGAACGTGAAGCTGATGAAGCAACACTAAAACAAGTTCGCCAAATTTTAGATAAAATGGTGAAAGAAGAAGTTCGCCGTTTAATTACAGAAGATAAAGTTCGTCCCGATGGCCGTAAATTAGATGAGATCCGTCCATTATCATCTGAGACAGGGATTTTGCCTCGTACTCATGGTTCTGGATTGTTTACTCGTGGGCAAACGCAAGCACTTAGTATTGCTACTTTAGGTGCATTAGGCGATGTTCAAATCATCGATGGTTTGGGAATCGAAGAATCGAAACGTTTCATGCATCATTATAATTTCCCTCAATTCAGTGTTGGGGAAACAGGACCTATCCGTGGACCAGGTCGTCGCGAAATCGGTCATGGTGCTTTAGGTGAGCGTGCACTTGTTGCTGTTATTCCTGATGAAAAAGATTTCCCATACACAATTCGTTTAGTTTCTGAAGTATTGGAATCAAACGGTTCTACTTCTCAAGCAAGTATTTGTGCATCAACTCTTGCCATGATGGATGCGGGTGTTCCAATTAAAGCACCAGTTGCAGGTATTGCTATGGGTCTTATCAAGCGCGGTGAGCATTATTCTGTTCTTTCGGATATTCAAGGAATGGAAGATCACTTAGGTGATATGGACTTCAAAGTAGCCGGTACTGCTAAAGGTGTTACGGCACTACAAATGGATATTAAAATTGATGGCTTGTCTCGCAGCATTTTAGAAGAGGCATTGACACAAGCAAAAATCGGCCGTATGCATATTTTAGATAGTATGATGGCAACAATCTCTGAACCACGCACGAATTTGTCTCAATATGCTCCGAAAATTATCATGATAAAAATCAATCCTGATAAGATCCGTGACGTTATTGGACCGGGTGGTAAGCAAATCAACAAAATCATCGATGAAACTGGCGTGAAAATCGATACAGAGCAAGATGGTACGATTTACATTTCTTCTATTGACCAGGAAATGAATGCACGTGCAAAAGAAATCATTGAAAATATCGTGCGCGAAGCAGCTGTTGGTGAATACTATATGGCTAAAGTGAAACGTATTGAAAAATTCGGTGCATTCCTAGAAATCTTCCCTGGTAAAGATGGACTACTTCATATTTCTGAAATCCAGGAAGAACGTACGAAAGCAGTTGAAGATGTTTTAAAACTTGGCGATGAAATGTTCGTCAAAGTTATTGAAATTGATAACCAAGGTCGCGTGAACTTGTCGCGTAAAATTGTCGTAAAAGAAGAAAAAGAAGCGGCAGAAAAAGAGCAAGCATAATATAAGAAAAGCGAGAAACGTCACGTAATCCTGACAGACGTTTGGAGCTTAGATATAGCTAAACTTGAAAAAAGAAAACAACTGAAAAAAAGTTTATTCTTTCTTAATAGTAAACAAAGAAAAAAGGTTGCCAATCAGTGAATGGCAACCTTTTTTCTAAAGTTTGGGGGCTTTTAGTGTGTTACAAAAAAGAACAAGTCAAAACGGTGTGCGTGTTGTCTATGAACACATCCCACATGTCCGATCAGTTGCTGTCGGAGTATGGGTTGATGTTGGATCTAGACATGAAAAACCTGAAGAAAATGGCTTAACTCATTTTATCGAACATATGCTTTTTAAAGGAACTGCTACTCGGTCTGCTCGTCAGATTGCTGAAGAGTTCGATCGTATTGGTGGTCATGTCAATGCATTTACATCAAAAGAACAAACCTGCTATTATGCAAAAGTATTAGACCATCATGCGAAGCATGCCATTTCGGTATTGGCAGATATGTTTTTCCATTCTCAGTTTGATGAACAGGAATTAGAGAAAGAACGCCAAGTGGTATTGGAAGAAATACTGATGGTAGAAGATACACCTGATGATGATGTCCATGAACAATTATGGAATGTGATGTATCCGAACCAGACGCTAGGTGCATCGATTTTGGGTACTAAAGAATCACTCGAAACGTTCAACAAAGATTCCATCCATCAATTTATGGATCATCATTATCGACCTGAACATATTGTGATTTCTATCGCGGGGAATATTCCGGATGGCTTGATCGATTACACTGATTCCTTATTCGGTCAATTCAGATCAAGTACTGCAATGTCTGCTCGTCCATCGTTTGACACACCAGTTTTCCAACCGGGTGAATCACGTAAATCACGCGAAACGGAACAAGGGCATATATGTCTTGGCTATCCTGGACTAAGCGTGAAAGATAAGCATATTTATGATCTTGTTGTATTGAATAATATTCTGGGTGGAAATATGTCTTCCCGTCTGTTCCAAGAAGTCCGTGAAGAAAAAGCGTTGGCCTACTCCATCTATTCGTATCATTCTTCATATGAAGATGCAGGATCCGTTGCTATTTATGGAGGCACTTCCAGCAATCAATTGCAGAAACTCCAGGAAACCATTTATGAAACCATTCAAAAAGTGGTGGATGAAGGGGTTACCGATACAGAAGTGAACAATGCAAAAGAGCAATTAAAAGGAAATTTAATGCTCGGTTTAGAGAGCACGAACGCTCGAATGAATCGCAATGGGAAAAATGAATTAATTTTCAATGAACATAAAACGTATGATGAAGTATTGCAGTCGATTGATGAAGTGCATATCCATCAAGTACAGAAACTCGTAACGGATATTTTCACCATTCAACCAGCCATCTCAATCATTACGCCAAAAGACTAATCCTTTGTAATTGTCTCAGACTGTAGACTAACTCTTATTTTTGAGTTTGTTTGCAGTCTTTTTAATTTGATTTAGATATGAAATATGTAGGGAATTTGCTAAAACCCGTGCTCCTACATTGCTGCACTGCTTTGTAGGAAAGATTAAAGTAGCGCTGGGTCCACAGGATGTGGATCACTAAGGCGTTCCGACACGATGTCGGGAATTTAGCCTTCGTACTTATTCTTGATGTCTAGCTCCATGCGCCAGCTCGCACCTCCGCTTGGGCCCACAGGATGTGGGTCATGAAGGCGGAGCGACACGATGTCGCGCTTTCGCCTGCCCTCCTAAAAATCATTCGGAAACAGGTTTCCGATTCGTTTCTTCCACCGCCGGATTCGAGCTAAAGTAGCGCTTGGGTCCACAGGATGTGGATCATGAAGGCGTTCCGACACGATGTCGGGAATTTAGCCTTCGTACTTATTCTTGATGTCTAGTTCCGAAGGCCAGACCGCACCTAAGCTTCAGGTCCTCTTTCGAAAGCAAGCTTTCAAATCGGCCCTTACTGCGCCGGCGTCGGTCTAAATCGGCCTTCTTCACATTTCGTGATGTCTAGCTCCAAGCGCCAACTCGCACCTCCGCTTCAGAACCTCATTCGGAAACAGGTTTCCGATTCGATTCTTCCACCGTCGGAGTCGAGCTAAAGTAGCGCTTTCTGCTTTTCTTGTGAACATGTGGTCTTTTTTTGCATATATTTAAGGAGATGAACATGGAGGAGGAGTCATATGTTGCTATCAGAATTGGCGGTAAAAGAATTAATCCAAGTTGAGGACGGCAAACGATTTGGATTGCTTGCTGATACTGAATTACTATTTGAGCCAACGAGTGGAAAAATCATTGGATTTCTCGTATTAAAAGAACAAGGCAATCGGCCCTTTAAATCAAAATCAACCAGTCAAAATGTCTACATTGCTTGGGAAGATATCGTCCTTATCGGTGAACATCGGATACTCTTCACTAAGACGTCTCATCTACATGCGGATCAATCCATATGACGAACCGAAAGTGGTGTGTCATAGGTACGGATCCTCGCATGGAAAAGCTTGCTACTTTGTTGAAAAACATTGACGAGCAAGTATTATATATCCCATCCAAAGCATGGAGTTATCAAGTGGAACGGGATTTGTTGTCTTTTCAACCAGAAATCATGGTCTTACCTATTCAGCCACTTGAAATTGTAACCGATACGATTGGAATGGAATTTTTTCAAAACGTAAAAAAATGTTTCATCGGAAAATTATCTCCAGAGTGGACACGCTTTTTTGAAGCAAGTGAACTGAATACCGTAGCCTACCTTGAAGATGAACAATTTATTTGGTTGAATGCAAAGTTAACGGCAGAAGGATTTATTGCTGCCTATTATCTAGAAGAACATGAAACCGTTGCAGGCAAACAATTTATGATATCCGGTTTCGGGCGAGTAGCAAAATTGCTGGCGACACAGCTTAAACGGATGGATGCATATCCACTGATAGTCGTACGCTCACCAGTCCAATTGGCTGAAGCTCAGGCGATGGGCTACGAAGTGAAAAAATTAGAAAAAGGAATTTCGTGTGAACAGTCAATATTCATCAACACAATTCCTGCAAAATGGTTAACAGAAGATTATCAATCGTTACTAAAAACCAGCAAACGGTTTTATGATATTGCATCTGCTCCTGGCTGCTTAGAGTTGGAGGGCGATTATTCTAAATGCTATCGACTCTGTACTTCTTTGCCAGGGCAATTTTTGAAAGAAGATGCATCAAAAATATTGTTTAAATGTTTGACAGAATCAGCTAAAGATATCTAAGGAGGAACGGTGTGCTAACAGGTAAACGAATTGGTTTCGGTATAACAGCATCACATTGTACGTATGAAGAAGTAGTTCCGAAAATCACTATTTTGAGAGAACAGGGTGCAGTGGTTGTACCAGTCGTTTCACATTCCGTGCTAGTAGCTGCCACTCGCTTTGGCACAGGGGATGAATGGGTAAGAAAAATAGAGGATGCTGCTGGGGCAAAAGTAATTTCCACAATTGCCGATGCAGAACCACTCGGACCAAAAGCGCCACTTGATTGCATGGTCATTGCACCAATAACGGGCAATTCAATCAGTCGCTTAGCTAATGCAATAACGGATTCACCTGTTTTGATGGCTGCCAAAGCAACCATGCGAATCGGTCGACCTGTCGTCCTTGGCATTTCAACTAATGATGCACTTGGATTAAATGGCGTAAACGTCATGAGATTAATAAATGCCAAACATATTTACTTCATTCCATTCGGTCAGGATGATCCATATAAAAAACCGAACTCCCTCATCTCCGATTTCAATCAGATTCTACCAACGATTGTCAAAGCTCTAGAACATCAACAACTTCAACCCTTACTTATCCAACACGGGCAATCGGATTAATTTTCATGCACAATCACGCAAGTTTATGATACAATACCGTCATTATGACCAATTAGTTGGCTAGAGGGAGTGAGTGTCATGGCTAAAAGTTACACAGTAGCTGTTGTCGGTGCAACCGGTGCAGTTGGAGAGAAAATGATGGAACAACTCGAAAAACGAAATTTTCCAATTCAACATATAAAGTTCCTGGCTTCAAAACGTTCAGCCGGAAAAAACATTGAATTCAAAGGAAAATCTTATACGATTGAAGAAGCGACACCTGAGGCATTTGAGGGTGTTGATATTGCATTATTCAGCGCAGGAGGTTCAGTTTCGAAAGTCCTTGCGCCAGAAGCGGCTAAACGTGGGGCAGTCGTTATCGACAACACAAGTGCATTCCGAATGGAAAAAGATATTCCACTCGTGGTGCCTGAAGTAAATCGTCAAGATCTTAAATTGCACAATGGCATCATAGCCAACCCAAACTGTTCGACGATTCAAATGGTTTGTGCATTGCAACCAATTAAAGAAGCGTTTGGTTTAAATAATGTGATCGTCTCCACGTATCAAGCTGTTTCAGGTGCTGGAGCTGTTGCGATTAATGAGCTCGAAGCCCAAAGTGCTACATTTGGGGAAACTAAAAATGCAGTGGCTCAAGTATTACCAGTTAAAAGTGCTGAGACACATTATCCAATCGCGTTCAATGCTATTCCTCAAATAGATACATTTGATGATAATGGCTTTACGCTGGAAGAAATGAAAATGATTAATGAAACGAAGAAAATCATGCATGCTCCGGAATTATCGGTTGCAGCTACATGTGTACGATTGCCGGTTGTATCTGGCCACTCTGAGTCTGTTTTTATTGAAGTCGATAAAGAGGGCGTAAGCGTTGCTGAAATAAGGTCCATTTTAGAAGCGGCAAAGGGGATTGAAGTACTTGATAATCCTGCGAATCAACAATACCCTATGCCTTTGTTTGCAGAAGGTCAAGATGCAGTTTTCGTTGGTCGCATACGAAAAGATCTGTCAAATGACAAAGGGTTCCACATGTGGATTGTTGCAGATAATTTATTAAAAGGTGCAGCATTGAACTCAATCCAAATAGCTGAAGCAATGATTGAAGACGGAATTATTTAAAAGGGGAGATTCTAATGAATATCGGTCGCGTATCTACTGCGATGGTCACACCATTCTTACCAGATGGCTCCATACATTTTGAAATGGTCGCAAAACTTATCGAACATTTAATCGCAACTGGCACAGACTCGATTGTGGTCTGTGGAACAACGGGAGAATCTCCTACATTAACGAATCAAGAAAAAGCAGACTTAATCCGTTTTACTGTAGAGTCAGTTAACAAACGAATCCCAGTCTATGCAGGTACCGGTAGCAATAGCACGAGAGCTTCAATCGAACTGACCAAACTCGCTGAAGACGCTGGAGTGGATGGCATTATGCTCGTTACTCCGTATTACAATAAGCCGGATCAACGAGGGATGTATGAGCATTTTAAAACGATCGCGAATGAAACGAAATTGCCTGTACTACTTTATAATATACCGGGTCGTTCAGTAGTTAATATGTTGCCAGAGACTGTTCTGGCATTAAGTAAGATTTCAAACATCAAAGCAATCAAAGAGGCTGGCGGGAATTTGGAGCAAATGTCTGATATTATTTCAGAATGCCAGGCAGATTTCGCAGTTTATAGTGGGGATGATGGATTAACATTGCCATTGCTTTCAATCGGAGGTGCAGGTGTAGTGTCTGTAGCTTCTCATATTGTAGGCGAAGATATGCAAAAGTTAATTCGTGCTTTTGAAGAAGGCAGACACACTGATGCAGCGGAAATACACCATGCGATGTTACCACTCATTCGTGCACTCTTTGCAAAACCGAATCCCGTGCCAGTGAAATATGCATTATCTAAACTGGGTTTAGATGTTGGATCAGTTCGACTTCCGCTTGTTGATATGACGAGCGATGAGAAGCAAGATTTCGATCAAGCTTGGGCGAAATATGAAGCAAAAAGAAAAAGTTTTAAATAAATTTTGAAAGGTCAGTGTTCAACTGACCTTTTTTTGTTTGTACTGTTGTCATACGTCCCGTATAATGATTACTAGTGGGTATTGATCGGGTAATTTTTAGGAGGAAAGCAAGTGACTAAAACAATAAATGAAACCATCCGTATTATCCCCCTCGGTGGAGTTGGGGAAATCGGAAAAGCAATGTACGTAGTAGAAATAGATGAAGAAATCTTTGTCGTAGACAGTGGACTCATGTTCCCTGAAGACGAAATGCTTGGAATTGATATTGTCATTCCGGACGTAACATACTTAGAAGAAAATAAAGCGCGCGTAAAAGGAATCTTTTTAACACACGGACATGAAGATGCAATCGGCTCAATTTCGTATTTGTTGAACAAGATTCATGCACCAGTCTACGGTTCTCGTTTGACGATTGCCTTAGCAAAAGAGCATCTGAAAGAATTGCCGGCTGCACAGCCTGTAAAATTCTTTGAAGTGACTAACAAAAGTCGCATGAACTTCAAATCGACTCATGTTACATTTTTCCATACAACACATAGTATTCCCGATTCTTTAGGGATTGTCTTTCATACATCTGAGGGCGCGATTGTGCATACGGGAGAATTTAAATTCGACCAATCTGCTAAAGGGAGCTACCGTCCAGACATCGCTAAAATGGCTGGTCTTGGTGAAGAAGGGGTATTTATTTTAATGTCTGATTCTACTGAAGCGGAGCGACCTGGGTACACAACACCTGAATCGGTGATTGAAGAACAACTTTCGGAAACTTTCCACGGTGCAAAAGGCCGTATTCTAGTTTCCTTGTATTCTTCTAACTTCATTCGTATCCAACAAGTGTTTGACACAGCAATTGAGTCAAAACGCAAAGTAGCGGTTGTAGGTAAAACATTGGAAAACGTCTTTGATGTTGGTAAACGTCTCGAATACTTGAAAATTGATGAAGAAACATTAATTTCAATCAAAGAAATCGGCAATTATGCAGATGATGAAGTAGTTATTATCGTTTCGGGTAACCAAGGGGAACCTCTTGAAGCGCTTGAAAAAATGGTTAGAAAACATCATAAAGATGTGAAAATCAAAGATACAGACACAGTGTTAATTACATTCACTCCGTCACCAGGTATGGAAGTTGCGATGTTTAAAACAATGAATCACTTAGCAAAAACTGGCGCAAAAGTTTTAACTGCCAGTAAAAAAGTGCATGTTTCCGGACATGGCAGTCAAGAAGATTTAAAAATGATGCTGAACTTGATGAAACCTAAATTCTTTATCCCGATTCAAGGTGAATACCGCATGCTGATGGCTCACTCAAAACTTGCCCAGGCTACTGGTTTGGCCAAGTCACAAATCTTTATTGCAGATAAAGGGGATATTGTCGAATATAAAGCTGGTAAAATGCGAATGAGCGGACGCGTTCAGGCAGGTAACGTGTTAATCGATGGTATTGGCATAGGAGACGTTGGGAACATTGTTCTACGTGACCGAAAACTTCTGTCACAAGACGGTATCTTTATCGTAGTCGTTACCTTAAACCGCGCACAAAAGAAAATTGCATCTGGTCCAGAAATCTTATCCCGTGGATTTGTCTACGTGCGTGAGTCTGAACAGCTTATGGATGAATCTGCTGAGTTAGTGAAGAAAATCGTTGAGAAATATGTCAGCAAAGAAACGTTCGAATGGACAAACATAAAACAAGAAATACGTGATACCTTAAATTCGTACTTATACCAAAAAACGAAAAGACGTCCGATGATCATCCCGATTATTATGGAATATTAAGGTGAAAAAACGGAAGGATTTCCTCGCTATTTGTAGCGGCAGGAAATCCTTTTTCTTTCACATAAAGATGAAAGCACTTAAGACGACCGAGCTTTGAACAGTGGAGTAGTCTTCATATGTATATCGCTTTAAATGCTTTTCACTAATTAACTAACCAAAGAAGGTGATCGAAGTGACAAGAAGAAAGAAAAAGGTTGTTAAAAAGAAAAAGCCCACTTCTATACATCCACTCATGTATGAAATTGCTGGCTTACTGATAATCGGACTCGGCATCATTACTTTTTTTGAATTAGGAGCTGTTGGCTTCATTTTTTCGTCAATCGCCAGGTTTTTCTTTGGAAATTGGCATTTTGCAGTTCCATTATTATGTATTGTCATTGCACTCATGATGATGATTAACCGAGCCGTACCTGGAATGAATAATCGAATTGTTTTAGGACTATTCAGTATCTTAGGTAGCTTGACACTTTTCAGCCACTTAGCATTATTTGAACAATTGTATCAAGGTGGCGCACTTATAAGCGATTCTGTTCTTCGTGAAACATGGCGAATATTGATTGAAAGCGAAGGAATTGTTAACCGTGACCAATCGTTGGGCGGGGGGATATTGGGGGCATTTCTTTTTGCCACATTCCATGTCCTGTTTGATTCTGGTGGGGCGACTATTGCCGCATGGCTGCTAGTCATGATTGGCTTTATTCTGCTGTCTGGTAAAGCACTCGTTCCTTATTTAGCCAGCAAGGCACCGATTTGGAAAAAGAATTGGTCGGCCATGATGACACAAAAGAGAAAAACAAAAGCTGCTGCTCCAAAAGTGCAACGAAGAAGTGACAAACGGAAAAAATCCGAGAGTACACCTCCAGTTGCACAAGATCTAGAAGTCGCTACAACCCTCAGAGAACCTGAACCCGTTCATACTTCGCCAATTATATCTGCCTTTTCCGAACGTGCAGAGAAAGTTGTTGAAATAAAGCCGGAGCCAGAAATAGAGCAAAATGAAGAATTAAATGAAAAAGTATTCGATTCCGTATCTGAAGCAGTGATGGAAAATAAAGATTACCAACTTCCTGCTGCTTCTCTTTTGAATGCACCACCACATAGTGACCAAAGCGGTGAATATACAATCATTCAAGCCAATGCAAAAAAACTGGAGCAGACGTTTAACAGCTTTGGTGTCAAAGCTCGTGTGACGCAAGTGCATTTAGGTCCTGCAGTTACAAAATATGAAGTTTTGCCTGACACTGGTGTGAAAGTAAGTAAGATTGTCAGTCTCAGTGATGACCTGGCATTAGCTCTTGCAGCTCGGGATATCCGAATTGAGGCCCCGATTCCTGGGAAATCCGCAATCGGAATAGAAGTACCGAATCAGGAAGTAGCCATCGTAAGTTTACGTGAAGTGCTGGAAGCAAAAGAAAACAATAAACCAGATGCGAAATTGATGATCGGACTTGGACGTGATATTACCGGACAAGCTGTTCTTGCGGAATTAAATAAAATGCCTCATCTACTTGTTGCCGGTTCGACCGGAAGCGGGAAAAGTGTATGTATTAACGGCATTATTGTTAGTATCATTATGCGTGCGAAACCTCACGAAGTGAAAATGATGATGATTGACCCGAAAATGGTCGAGTTGAATGTTTATAACGGAATCCCTCATTTGTTGGCACCTGTCGTAACAGATCCTCGAAAAGCATCTCAGGCACTTAAAAAAGTGGTGTCAGAAATGGAACGTCGATATGATTTATTTTCTCATACAGGTACACGCAATATAGAAGGATATAACGATCACATTCGTAAGTGGAATGAAGAGAACGATGAAAAACATCCCCAGTTACCTTATATTGTTGTCATTGTAGACGAATTGGCAGATTTGATGATGGTCGCGTCCAATGACGTGGAAGATTCAATTACAAGACTTGCACAAATGGCTCGGGCGGCTGGGATACATTTAATTATTGCGACGCAACGTCCAAGTGTGGATGTTATTACAGGGGTAATTAAAGCGAATATCCCTTCACGAATTGCGTTTGCTGTTTCTTCTTCCATTGATTCCCGTACGATTTTGGATATGGGGGGAGCAGAGAAACTACTGGGCCGTGGAGATATGTTATTTTTAGCAGCCGGTGCATCGAAACCAGTCCGCGTACAGGGCGCTTTCTTATCGGACCAGGAAGTAGAAAAAGTAGTTGATTTTGCAATTGCTCAGCAAAAAGCACAATATCAAGAAGAAATGATTCCAACCGAAATTGAAGAAGTATCAGTGGATGAGCAGACGGATGATTTATATGATGAAGCTGTGCAACTCGTTACGGATATGCAAACAGCATCGGTTTCTTTATTGCAACGAAGATTCCGAGTCGGCTATTCAAGAGCGGCACGAATTATCGATCAGATGGAAATGCGCGGAGTGATTGGGCCTTATGAAGGTAGCAAGCCAAGACAAGTTCTCCAATCCAAGCAAGATGACATAACATAAGATCTTTTTATATGACAAAAGCATTACAAAAAAATTAAGTTTTTTACGAAACTTTTCGTTAATACCCAAAAATCTATTTATTTACACAAATAAAAGTGGTATAGTATGTCTGATTAGTAGGAAAGTTTTACATCAGATGTCTGATCTCTGCTGTTGGTGGTGAAATGTATGTCAATAAAAACAGATCATCGTCATTTGTATCTTCAAGTGATCGATCGTATTAAAGACGATATAGCAAACGGTGTATTCAAAGAGAAGGAAAAATTGCCTTCAGAATTTGAACTCGCCAAATCACTTGGAATCAGTCGTGCGACACTTCGTGAAGCACTTAGACTGTTGGAAGAAGAAAATGTTATCGTAAGACGTCATGGTGTAGGTACATTTGTTAATTCGAAACCAGTTTTCACTTCTGGTATCGAACATTTAACAAGTATCTCCTCTATGATACGGAAAGCAGGCATGGAACCAGGTACTATTTATTTGAGTTCTATGGAAGCGCTTCCGTCTGAAGATGATATAAAACGCTTTCATTGCGAAATAGACGAATCAGTCATTACAATTGAACGTGTAAGGACAGCAAATGGTGAACCAGTTGTGTATTGTGTGGACAAAGTTCCCGCAAAGTATTTGCCTTCTGATTTTTTAAGTAGGCAAGAAGGATCGATTTTCACAGCAATTGAAGAATCCGGGGAAATCCGGGTAACTTATGCTGTTACTTTTATCGACCCAACAGGCTACCACGAAGTGGCATCTCCGATTTTAGAGTGTGAACCTGAAACGGCGTTACTAGTTCTGAAGCAATTACATTATAATGACAAAGATCAAGTAGTATTATATTCAAAAAACTATTTTAGAGCTGACAAATTCAGTTTCCATGTAGTCCGTAAAAGGGTGTAAAACATCAAACTTCCTGCTAATAAGAAAAAACATTTTTTGGGGGGTCTCAAATTGACAAAGCGTAAATTTGGTTTAGCTTTATCGATGGTATTAGCTGCTAGCACAATTCTAGGAGCATGTGGTACTGACAAAGATAAGAATGAAGGTAACGGTTCTGCTGGAGAAAAAGAAGCAATTGATTTCTCAGTAGCAATGGTAACTGACGTTGGTGGAGTAGACGATAAATCATTCAACCAATCAGCTTGGGAAGGTTTACAAGCATTTGGTGCAGACAATGGTCTTGAAAAAGGCGACGGTGGAATCGATTATTTACAATCACAATCGGACGCTGACTACAACACAAACTTAAATCTCTTAGTACGTCGTAACTTTGATTTAGTATTCGGAATTGGTTTCTTAATGGAGAAATCAGTAAATGAAATCGCAACTCAAAAACCTGATAATAATCTTGCTATTATTGATGCAGTAGTAGATCAACCAAATGTTGCTTCAGTATTATTCAAAGAGCAAGAAGGTTCTTACCTTGCAGGTGTTGCTGCAGCATTAATGACTAAATCGAAAAAAATCGGTTTCGTTGGTGGTATGGATATCCCTGTAATCGAACGTTTTGAAGCTGGATTCCTTGAAGGCGTAAAAGCTGTCGATCCAAGCATCAAAGTTGATGTTCAGTACACAGGTGCGTTTGACAAAGCTGAACTTGGTAAAACAACTGCTAACCGTATGTACTCTTCAGGCGTAGATATTATTTTCCACGCTGCAGGTGGTACTGGTAACGGTGTATTCGCAGAAGCTAAAGAATTGAAAACTAAAGATCCAGATGCTTACGTGTGGGTAATTGGTGTTGACTCTGACCAATATGACGAAGGTGCTGTTGGCGACGATAACATAACATTAACTTCAATGTTAAAACGCGTTGACGTAGCTGTACAAAACATTTCTAAATTGGCTGCAGAAGATAAATTCCCAGGTGGCGAAACAACAGTTTACGGTTTAGCTGAAGATGGAGTTGGCTTAGCGGATTCTCGTGGAGCAATTCCAGATGATGTTTTAGCTCAAATCGATGAGTATGCTAAGAAAATCGCTGATGGCGAAGTAACAGTTCCTGAAACTGTAGAGTAATTTAACACTTGAATAAGTCATCATAAAGACCGGATTTCCGGTCTTTATGATGTTTTTATTGCTCTTTATAAATTAATAGATGAAAGGTTTTATAGATAAAGCCTTTCCTGTGTTAATTTAATTTTCATTTAAAAAGTGCCTAAGGGAGTGAATATATTGGAACACGTTATTGAAATGCTGAATATCCGAAAAGAGTTCGGAAATTTTGTTGCAAATGACAACATTACCCTTCAACTTAAACAAGGCGAAATTCATGCCCTTCTCGGTGAGAATGGTGCAGGGAAATCGACGTTGATGAACGTACTCTTCGGCCTTTACCAGCCAGAGGGCGGAGAAATCCGTGTTCGTGGTCAAGAAGTTAAGATTACGGATCCAAATGTTGCGAATAACCTCGGAATCGGGATGGTTCACCAACATTTCATGTTAGTTGAAGATTTTTCTGTTACAGAAAACATCATTTTAGGTAGTGAGCCAACTAAGTTTGGTATGATTTCTGTGAAAACTGCTGCCAAAAAAGTACAAGAGCTGTCTGAACTTTATGGATTAGACGTCGACCCGTATGCAAAAATTGAAGACATTTCTGTTGGTATGCAACAACGTGTTGAGATTTTGAAAACATTGTATCGTGGCGCTGAAATATTAATTTTTGATGAACCGACTGCATCCCTGACTCCACAAGAAATTACGGAATTAATTCAGATTATGCGTCGCTTAATCGAAGAAGGAAAATCTATTATCTTAATTACTCATAAATTAAAAGAGATTATGGATGTTTCGGACCGTGTGACGGTTATTCGAAAAGGGCAAGGCATCGGTACAGTGGTGACTGCTGAGACAAACCCAAATGAACTTGCTTCCCTGATGGTTGGACGCCAAGTGGAATTTAAAACAGTCAAAGGTCCTGCTAACCCTACGACAGATGTTCTGGACGTGAAAGATTTAGTGGTTACTGATTACCGTGGGATTGAAAAAGTAAGAGGCCTTAACTTAAATGTTCGTAAAGGTGAAATTGTCGGAATTGCCGGTATTGACGGAAATGGTCAATCGGAATTGATTGAAGCAATCACTGGTTTACGTAAAGTGAAAAGCGGACAAGTTTTCATGAATGGTCAAGATATTACAGGTAAACGACCACGCAAGATTACGGAATCTGGTGTTGGTCATATTCCTCAAGATCGTCATAAACATGGTCTTGTCCTTGATTTCCCAATTGGTCATAACATTGCTTTGCAAACGTATTATACAAGCCCAAATTCAAAAAATGGCTTTATGAATTATTCGACCATTTCGAAAAAAGCGAATGAAATCATTCAAAAATACGATGTGCGTACTCAGGGAGATCATGAACCTGCACGTGCATTATCAGGTGGTAATCAACAAAAAGCCATCATCGGCCGTGAAATTGATAGGGATCCGGATTTACTGATTGCCGCTCTGCCTACCCGCGGATTGGACGTCGGTGCGATTGAATTTATTCATCAGCGTTTAATCGAACAACGCGATAAAGGAAAAGCTGTCTTGTTAATTTCATTTGAATTAGATGAAGTCATGAACGTATCTGATCGTATTGCGGTCATATATGATGGGCAAATCGTGGATACATTGGATCCTCTTCAAACAAACGAACAAGAACTTGGATTGTTAATGGCGGGTCAATCGAAAAAAGGCGCTATGACAAATCAAGTGAAAGAGGAGGGCAGCTCCCATGTCTAATCGTTTAGTTAATATTCTTGTTCCTGTCATTTCCGTTATTCTGGGATTACTTGTAGGGGCAATTGTTATGTTAGTTAGTGGATACGATCCAGTCGCTGGCTATGCAGCATTATGGAACGGAATTTTTGGTGATGTTTATACGATGGGTGAAACCGTCCGACAAATTACACCATACATTCTTGCTGGTTTAGCGGTTGCATTTGCATTCCGTACAGGACTATTTAACATTGGTGTTGAAGGACAATTAATCGTTGGCTGGTTTGCAGCGGCGTATGTAGGAGTTGCCTTTGATTTACCAAAATACATTCACTTGCCACTTGCGTTAATTGCTGCAGCTGGAGCGGGAGCATTATGGGGCTTCATTCCTGGACTTCTTAAAGCTCGCTTTAAAGTCCATGAAGTAATTGTCACAATCATGATGAACTATATAGCTCTTCACACAACAAACGCATTAGTGAAAACGTTTTCTAATGGAGGAGACAATACGGGTGCAATTCACCCAACGGCGTCACTTCGTTCAGAATTCCTTGAAAACATGACAGATTACTCACGTCTTCATTACGGAATTCTAATTGCACTAGCCATGGTTTTAGTAATGTGGTTAATTTTAGAGAAAACAACTCGCGGATTTGAATTGAAAGCAGTTGGTTTAAACCAAAATGCTTCAGAATATGCGGGAATGAACGTCAATAAAAATATCATTCTAGCAATGGTCATTTCTGGTGCCTTTGCTGGTCTAGGTGGAGCGATGGAAGCATTAGGTACGTTTGAATATGCTTCTGTTAAAGGCGGCTTTACAGGTATTGGTTTTGATGGTATTGCGGTTGCACTACTTGGTGCTAATACGCCACTTGGCGTTATTTTCGGGGCAGCATTATTTGGTTCATTAAAATATGGAGCTTTAAATATGCCAAATGAAGCGGGTATTCCTACCGAAATCGTATCTATTGTTATTGCGATTATCATTTTCTTCGTAGCTTCAGGCTACATCATTCGATTATTTGTTGAACGCTTCAGCAAGAAAAAGGAGGCGAAGTAACATGAGTTTCTTGGAAGTATTATATTTTCTAATCCCTGCAGCCATTGCTTATGCAGCGCCTCTAATTTTAACCGCTATTGGTGGGGTTTTCTCTGAGCGTTCTGGTGTAGTAAACATTGGATTGGAAGGACTCATGGTCATGGGTGCTTTCATTGGTATTCTATTTAACTTATCTTTCGTTCATATATTTGGACAAGGTACAGAGTGGATGGCTCTTCTTGCTGCTATGGTTGTTGCTTCATTATTTTCATTACTGCATGCCGTGGCTTCTGTATCGTTCCGTGCGGATCAAGTCGTTTCTGGTGTAGCGATTAACTTATTGGCAGTGGCGCTATGTTTGTTCCTAGTAAAAATGATTTACGGAAAAGGTCAAACTGATTTTGTTCAAGAGCGATTCTTGCGTGACGATATTCCGTTCTTAAAAGATATTCCGATTTTAGGCCCTATGTTTTTCCAGAACGTCTATTGGACTTCTGTTTTAGCAATTGGGATTGCTATTCTAGCATGGGTTGTCCTGTATTACACTCCATTCGGTCTGCGCCTTCGTGCTGTAGGTGAACATCCAATGGCCGCTGATACAATGGGAATAAATGTAACACGTATGCGTTATATTGCTGTCATGATTTCAGGTGGTTTAGCCGGTATCGGTGGCGCGATTTATTCACAGTCGATTTCATTGGACTTCAGTCATTCAACAATCAATGGACAAGGATTTATGGCACTTGCTGCAATGATCTTTGGTAAGTGGCATCCCCTGGGTGCGATGGGGGCAGCTCTGTTCTTTGGGTTTGCTCAAGCGTTAAGTATTGTCGGTGGATCATTGCCGTATATTAGTGAAATTCCTAGTGTCTTCTTGTTAATTTTACCTTATGTCTTAACAATCCTTGCTTTAGCAGGATTCATTGGTAAAGCAAATGCACCAAAGGCTATAGGAACACCTTATATAAAAGGGAAACGATAAAATTGATCTTAAAAGGACCGGGCATTTTGCCTGGTCCTTTCTTTTTTTGTTTACACATTTAGTTAATAATAATTTACTGAGTTATTTTATCAATTTGTATATTTGGCGCACGTTTCTCTAATTCGAAAATGAAAAGGTCAATGTCTTTAGGTGAAATCTTCACACTTCCTAAAGTTGCTGATTTATAAAATAATTCAATACCTTGTTTTGATGATAACAAGCGGTAACCTGTAAAGATTTCTGTTGTGGGTGAAATCCTTGTTATATCTTCATATGGGATTCGACTTTTAAATAACCCACCTTTTACAAACAAATGGTCATTATATAGGACGTATTTAATAGAAAAAGCAGACCACAATAATATCCCAATTGATAACACACATAAGGAAAGTACAGTAATGGTATCAATACTCGTTCTATCATAATCTAAAAGCAGAGGAATCAAAAATACGCTAAGGATAATAAATACTGTGATTGATATGATGCCAACGAAAAATTTATCTATTTTTGAATGAAACTCCATAATAAAACACCTCCTAATTTAACTACGAATAGCTAATAGGAAAGTTTCACTGGATTTACATTTTTTACAAAGAATAATTCTTTTGTTCACCGGTGATTAAGATTCAGGAATTAATTGACAACAGATATTTGAATCCCTAGCAAGAGGTATTTATGGGACGTAAGACTTATATTTTTTCACGAGCTATTTGCAATCATTTACCAGCACCATGTATAGTGAAAGATATGGTATGGCATATTAATGAAATAGGAGGGATTTCGATGTTTCAAACAATCGAGTTACAACCAGGCATCCATCTACATATTAGGCCTACAGATCAATTTAAAACTGTAAACTTTTCATTTAAATTCAAACAATTATTGACTAATCAATCTGCTTCAGAACGTTCAGTACTTTCAAATGTATTGATGCATAGTAATGAGCTTTTCCCATCCAATTCAGCTTTCCGAAGCCATTTAGATGAGCTTTACGGGACGATTATGTATTTAGACTCAAGCAAAAAGGGGAGTGATCATTCTGTCACTTTGCTTGCTGAGTCTGTCAATGATCAATATTTGTCTACTGGCGGAGTGTTGGATCAAGTAATTAATCTTATGCAAACGGTTCTTTTCCGTCCAAATCTGGAGCAGGGAACGTTCAAAGAATCGATTGTAACACGTGAAAAAGATACAGTCATTCAACGTATTGAGTCAATATACGATGATAAAACACGATATGCACAACAGCGACTGGTTGAATTAATGCGACCAAATCACCCAGCTTCTATTGGTGCAAACGGGACCATCAATGATGTTAATGCGATTACCAAGGAATCCTTATTTAATGCCTACAAGAAAATGCTTGAAGAAGATGAGTTGGATATTTATGTTGTGGGTGACGTGGATGTAGAAGAAATGACTGCCAAGCTGAAACAAGCATTTCCTTTCAAAGCACGATCGAAAAAGCAAAAAAATGTTCATGAAAACATTGAGCATAAAACCGCTGAGAAAAATAAGGTCAACGAACAACAAGAAATGAAGCAAGGGAAATTGCATATTGGTTACAGTACACCCGTTACGTTTACGCATCCTGATTTTCCAAAAATGCAAATTACGAATGGCATTTTCGGTGGATATCCTCATGCGAAGTTGTTCCTGAACGTTCGTGAAAAAGAGAGCATGGCTTATTATGTGTCAAGTACATTCTCTTCAGCATATGGATTATTATTTGTTCTTGCTGGAATTGATGCGAGTAAACAAGAAAAAGCGGTGCGTTTAATTGATGAACAATTGGAGGCAATGAAAAATGGGGAGATTTCAAAAAATGAAATCGATCAAACTGTTGCCATGTTGAAGAATCAATTAAAAGAAGCGCTTGATTCTGCTCGAGGACAAATCGAGATTTATGATCAATACAAAGACCTTGATGAAAAATTCTCAGTTGATTCATGGGTTGAAAAGTGGACATCAGTCACGAAAGAGGATATTCAGGACATGGCAAAATCAATTAATAAAGAACTTGTTTATTTCTTGTCTGGAAAGGAGGAGCTGTCGCATGAAGGAGCTTCACTTTAAACAATTGGATGAAAAAATGTACCATGAAAAAATGAATAATGGTCTGGAAGTATATATCTTGCCTAAAAAAGGCTTCTCGAAAACATTTGTGACCTTTACAACAAAGTATGGGGCAATTGATCGTACTTTCGTGCCGTTAGGAGAGTCAGAGCCTATTACTGTCCCGGATGGAATTGCTCATTTCCTGGAACATAAAATGTTTGAAAAAGAAGACGGCGACGTATTCCAGAAATTTAGTGGATATGGGGCATCTGCCAATGCATTTACATCCTTTACCCGTACAGCGTATTTATTTTCCTCAACGGATCACTTGTATGAAAACACGGAAACCCTCTTGAATTTTGTGCAGGAGCCTTACTTCACACAAGCAACTGTTGAAAAAGAAAAAGGGATTATCGGTCAAGAAATCACGATGTATGATGATCAACCTGACTGGCGATTGTATTTTGGCACTATTGAAAATATGTACAAAGATCATCCCGTGAAAATCGATATTGCTGGAACAATCGATTCGATCGATAAAATTACTGCTGAGCATTTATATACTTGTTATGAAACGTTCTACCATCCGTCAAATATGTTATTGTTCGTTGTTGGCGCAGTAGATCCGGAAAAAATGATGACTTATATCAGAGTAAATCAGTCTAAAAAAGAATTTGCCGAACCACAACCGATCCAACGCGCTTTTCCTGAAGAACCGTTGGAAGTTGCAAAACATGAAAATAAATTGTTAATGGATGTTCAGAAACCAAAAGTATATATTGGACTAAAAGCGAAAGAAACTTCTCTGCAAGGCGATGCCATGATGAAACACGAGCTGGGGATTCAACTTGCATTGGAATTGATTTTTGGCCGATCTTCGGACTTCTATGTGGAAGCCTATGAAAAAGGCTGGATCGATGAATCGTATGCTTTTGATTTCACATTGGAAAAAGGCTATGGCTTTGCTTTGATTGGATCAGACACTTCAATGCCGAAAGAATTAATTGAAGCAATTAAAAAAGAACTGAAAAAAGTTGAAGAGAAATGGCCATTTGGACAAAGCGATTTAGACCGTGTCCGCAAGAAAAAAATTGGATATTTCCTTCGTGCCTTAAACTCAGTGGAATTTATTGCGAACCAATTTACTCGTTACGCATTTAATGATATGGATTTATTTGATGCTGTTCCTTCTCTTGAGAAGATGACTGTTGAGGACTTGCAACAAGCTTTCGAATCCATACAAGGTGAAGAACAACAGACTGTATTTTCTGTTCTTCCGAAGAAAGAGCAATCGGCATCATGAAGAAATTTGCCTGCATTTTTGGGGCATCGGGTGAAATCGGGCAAGCCATTGCATATGACATGTCCAAACATGGCTGGAGTTTGTATTTACATTTCAATGAAAACAAACAGTCCATTGATCAATTAATATCACATTTACAAGATCTTTATCCGAACCAAGAATTTCATGTCATTCAAGGAGACCTTGCTGACAATAAAGCAATCCATTTTATTTGTACACAACTTTTTGAAGTTCAAACGATTGTCTTTGCATCTGGTCAGGCTTTGTATAAATTACTTGAAGAGACCACACCTCAAGAAATGGAAATGGTGTGGCGAACGCATGTGCAAGCACCTATGACAATCATCGGTCAGCTAGCTCCTAAATTAAGACGGCATGACCGGTCTTATATCAACTTTATCGGCTCGATATGGGGAGAAACTGGAGCGGCTGGAGAAACTGTTTATTCAGCCGTCAAAGGTGCGCAGCATGCTTTCGTAAAAGCTTATGCAAAGGAATCAGGGTCGTCTGGAGTTCGAGTCAATGTCATTGCCCCAGGAATCATTGATACGAAAATGAATGAAGCATTCGATGCGGGAGAAAGAATAGCGCTTGAAGATGAGATTCCTCTTCAAACTTTTGGTAAACCGCAGGACGTAGCTAATCTTGTAACTTTTTTAACCAGTGGAAATGCGGATTATATAACGGGTCAAGTGCTCCGGGTAAATGGCGGTTGGTACATATAATTTCTTTTTTTGCACATACTGTTTGTGAAAAGGAGGAATGGACATGGCCTTACTTGAAAACTGGCAAAAATGGACACACTTTCTGGGTGTAAATGTAATGAACGCCGAATCAACTGGGATGACTAAAAAAGCCATCCAATCAACAGCTTATGAAATCGGCGATTACTTAGCCAAAAATGTGGATCCTAAGAACGAACAAGAGCGTGTTTTGTCGGATTTATGGTCAGTTGCTACTGAAGATGAACAACATGCATTGGCGAACATGGTCGTCAAATTAGTTCAACAAAAAACTGTACAGTAAAAGAAAAGAAGGACATTGTTCCTTCTTTTCTTTTTTCCTTTTCTTACGTACATAAATCAGCTATGATAGAACCTAGAGTAGTTTGGAAACGTCATCTATTGAGAAAGACTTGAAAGGTGTCGCATTAGGAGGATTTTTGTTGAAAAAGACTTGCTCCTTCAATAAGTTAGGCGGAAAGGTCGTTACATTATGCGCGAATGGTATTTTGAATATGAAATACAAATAAACCGTCCAGGATTGCTCGGGGATATTGCCTCTTTACTCGGTATGCTTCGTGTTAACATTGTGACAATTAACGGTGTAGACCAGGGCAGACGAGGGTTGTTGCTTCGTGCAGAGAATGATGAGCAAATTGAACGTTTTGAATTGATTGTTTCAACGATGGAGACGATTAAAGTTACAAAGTTCCGGGAACCGAAACTACGTGACATTTTAGCAGTCAGACACGGTCGATACATACAACGAGATGCGGATGATCGCAAAACATTTCGTTTTGTTCGGGATGAATTAGGTCTACTCGTCGATTTTATGGCAGAATTGTTTAAGCAAGAAGGACATAAATTAATCGGGATTCGTGGAATGCCTCGAGTAGGAAAAACCGAATCAGTTGTTGCTGCTAGCGTCAGTGCAAATAAAAAATGGGTGTTCTTATCTTCAACCATGATTAAACAAACCGTCCGAAGCCAATTGGCAGGAGACGAATTCAGTGATAACAATATTTTTATCCTGGACGGAATCGTGACGAGACAATCTACAGATGAACGTCATTTACAGTTGGTGCGTGAAATGATGCGCCTCCCGTCAATTAAAGTAGTTGAACATCCTGATATGTTCGTTCAACAATCAGATTACACGATTGAAGACTTTGATTACATTATTGAATTGCGACACGAACCAGATGAAGAAATAACATACGAAATGATGGAAAAAAACCAGATGATGTCTGAAAGAGGTAACTTGGACGGCTTCGGTGGTTTTAACTTTTAACAGGCAGGTGTTTTAGTTGACTGAATTAGGAACTCGTCTTAAAGAGGCGAGAACGGCAAAAGGATATAGTTTGGACGACTTGCAGGAAATGACGAAAATACAAAAACGTTATCTTGCCGGTATCGAAGAAGGCAACTACAGCATGATGCCGGGTCCGTTTTATGTTCGAGCATTTATTAAGCAATATGCTGATGCAGTTGGATTGAATTCTGATGAATTGCTAGAGTCGTATAAGCAGGAAGTACCTTCTTCCACGAGTGAAGAAGTGCGTCAAACGATGACGTCTGCACCTTCTAGACGCCGACCGATTGGAAGATCATCAAATAGTATGAACGAGATGATTCCGATGATCGTAGTGGCACTATTCATTATTATTGGTATCGTAATTTTTTGGTTTTCCTATCAAAATTTAGCGAAAAATGATGACCCATCTGAGGACGCTGTCAAGGACGAAGTGTCTATTGAACCTCCGACCGAAGATGAAACTCCGACAGAAGATGAAACTCCGGTTGAAGAAGAGCCGGAAGAACCAGAAGATGTGGAGCCAGTACCGACTCAGAAAATTGAAATGGGTGCAATTGATGGTGAAACAACTAATTATACGGTTACAGGAGCCGAAACATTTTCAGTGAAAATTGTTGCACGAGGCAGAACATGGGTTGGTGTTAAAAATCCATCCGGTGTAGAAATGCTGGGTCGTGAATTAGCCGTGGGAGAAACGGTTAACCTAGATCTAAGTGATTTACCTTCGGCGCGTATTCGAGTTGGATCAGCATCGCAAATAGATGTCTTTGTCAATGACGAAAAAGTGGAGTATGGAATTTCACCAGCAGAAAAAGTTGTTCAAAATATGATGATTCAATTTTCAAAACAGCAATAGTCATCTCTAACAAGATGGCTATTTTCTTTGAATCGAGAGGAGACAAAAATGAATATACCAAATCAAATTACGGTTTCAAGAATCATCATGATCCCTATATTTGTTGTTTTCATGTTAGTTGATTTTGGCTGGGGTGATGTTACATTTTTAGGATCAACTATACCAGTTGAACATTTAATTGGCGCAATCATTTTTATTTTTGCATCAGTAACGGACTTTATTGATGGATATTATGCGCGTAAACATAACTTGGTAACGAATATGGGTAAGTTCCTGGATCCACTCGCTGATAAATTATTGGTTTCTGCAGCCTTGATCATCCTTGTAGAACTTGGATTCGCACCTGCTTGGATTGTTATCATAATAATCAGCCGCGAATTTGCTGTTACGGGACTTCGTTTAATTCTTGCAGAAGAAGGTGAAGTTGTGGCAGCGAAACAATTGGGGAAAATCAAGATGTGGACTCAAATTGTCGCGATTTCCGCATTGCTACTTCACAATATTATCTTTGAAATGTTCTCTATTCCATTCGCTTCAATCATGTTGTATGTGTCATTGTTCTTTACGGTTTGGTCTGGATGGGATTACTTCTATGCAAACCGCCGTGTGTTACTCGACTCAAAATAGGGGCGTGAATGAAGATGAATGCTGAAATTATTGCAGTAGGATCTGAACTGTTACTTGGACAAATCACAAATACAAATGCACGCTATATTTCGAGTCAACTGGCTGAACTGGGTGTCAATGTCTATTATCATACGGTAGTTGGTGATAACGCGGAGCGTTTAAAACAAGCGATTGAATTGGCTGAAACACGAGCGGATCTAATTGTATTCTCTGGAGGACTTGGTCCAACCAAGGACGACTTGACGAAAGAAACTATTGCAAGGCACGTAGGAACCGACCTCGTTATGGACGAGACCGCACTGATTTCCATTGAAGCATTCTTTAACCGTATAAACCGTCCGATGACTGAAAACAACAAGAAGCAGGCTCTTGTACTTGATGGCTGTGAAGTGTTGGCTAATCATAACGGTATGGCTCCGGGGATGTTCTATTCAAAAGGAAACCATGTGTATATCCTTCTGCCTGGACCACCTAAAGAAATGGAACCAATGTTTCAATTAGAAGCAAAGCCCGTTTTGGCAAGATGGCTGAATCAAGGAGAAGTGATTATTTCACACGTCCTTCGTTTTTATGGAATCGGTGAGGCGGAGCTTGAAACACGGATTATGGATTTACTGGATGCCCAAACTAATCCAACTATTGCGCCGCTAGCTTCCGATGGGGAAGTCACTTTGCGGATTACCGCCAAAACTTCTACCGAAGAAGAAGCACTAAAATTGATTCAAGAAACTGAACAAGTATTACTTTCCCGCGTAGGAGATTATTTATACGGCTACAACGATGACTCGCTTGCATCAAGTGCAAGCAGATTATTAATAGAGCAAGGATTGACGATATCGGCAGCTGAAAGTTTGACTGCCGGATTATTCCAATCAGAACTGGCTGCCATCCCGGGTGTAAGTCAAACATTGGTTGGTGGTGTGGTTACATACACAGCGGAGTCGAAAATGAATCAGCTCGGAGTCTCAAAAGACATCATCGACCAATACGGAGTTGTGAGTGCTGAATGTGCGACTGCCATGGCCAGTAGGGTGAAAGCAATGTTCCAGACGGATATAGGCGTCGGACTGACTGGTGCAGCTGGTCCTAACTCTCATGATAATAAGCCAGCAGGCACTGTGTGGATCGCAATTAACCTTCCGAATGATGATGTGGTGACTCACGAACTGCATTTAAGCGATATGCGTAATACCAATCGTCTGAGAGCAGTGATGAGGACGTTCCATTATTTGATTCAATTGCTATCAAACAATCAAGCACAATAATAGATTTGTAAAGGAGCAATCATTCTCATAAAGATTGCTCCTTTTTTGATTGGCATTGTAAAAAGATTGTTCCTCACTAGCCAACAAGTATGAAAACCACATACATGTGGATCTCCAGCTTCACGCTTTAGCGGCATGTTGGACTCAATGCTCGTACACGAAAAGGGAACCGATTCCTTCTATATTTTTTAATAATCTACACTAATAGTTTTATAGAGCCTATTGAATAATGATGAGCTTGTCATTAAATATGATAAAAAAATAAACCGAATAAACGTTCGCTTTTTTCTTGTATATTTCTCATAAACCAAGTATAGTAGAGACAGAAGTTAAATTAGCGTTTAAATTAAAGGAGGAACCATTCTTGAGCGATCGTAAAGCAGCGTTAGACATGGCGTTAAAACAAATTGAGAAACAATTCGGCAAAGGTTCTATTATGAAACTTGGCGAAAAAACTGATCGTGAAGTATTGACTACTTCCAGCGGATCTCTTGCACTTGACGTGGCACTTGGTGTGGGCGGATATCCAAGAGGACGTATTATCGAAATTTATGGACCTGAAAGCTCAGGTAAAACAACTGTGGCACTTCATGCGATTGCAGAAGCACAAGCAGCTGGTGGACAAGCAGCTTTCATCGATGCTGAACATGCGCTTGATCCAATTTATGCACAAAATTTAGGCGTAAACATAGATGAATTATTATTATCACAACCAGATACAGGTGAACAGGCATTAGAAATTTGTGAAGCACTTGTACGTAGTGGTGCAGTTGATATCGTTGTTATTGACTCAGTTGCTGCACTTGTACCTAAAGCTGAAATTGAAGGCGATATGGGTGACTCTCACGTAGGTCTTCAAGCGCGCTTGATGTCACAAGCTTTACGTAAATTGTCTGGTGCAATCAGCAAGTCAAAAACTACGGCAATCTTCATCAACCAAATTCGTGAAAAAGTCGGCGTTATGTTCGGTAACCCGGAGGTAACACCTGGTGGGCGCGCACTTAAATTCTATAGTTCAGTGCGTCTAGAAGTCCGTCGTGCAGAAGCCATCAAGTCGGGTAACGATTTCATGGGGAACAAAACGAAAATTAAAGTCGTTAAAAACAAAGTAGCACCTCCATTCCGTACTGCGGAAGTCGATGTTATGTATGGACAAGGGATTTCACGTGAAGGTGAAATCGTTGATTTAGGAGTCGAAATGGATATCGTGAACAAGAGCGGTTCTTGGTATGCATATAACGATGATCGTTTAGGTCAAGGACGCGAAAATGCAAAACAATTCCTTAAAGATAATCCTTCAACACGTAATGAGATTGCTCAAAAAATCCGTGCAGCTTATGGCATGATGGCCACAGCTTACACAATTGCAGCTCATGAGGAAGAAGAAGATGAAGAGTTTGAGTTATTACTAGATGAAAAATAAGATTTAAGTAGTAGCCTGCCGTAATAATCGGCAGGCTATTTTCCTTTAAGGACACTCGTGAATCCTTGACAGAGTATTTTTACATCTATACAATTAAACTTGTATAATCTCTTAAATGAAACCATTTGGCAGTATTGTGGATGACTCCATATATGAGCCGACTGAACATGAAAATGAAATAGCAAGAGGAGGTGTTCAAATGATTGAAACAGTACTCATCTCCGCTTTGCTTGGTCTTATCGTCGGTGCCGTTGTTAGCTATATTTTAATTAAAAATGTGAACGATTCAAAAGTGACTGGTGCGAAGCAGTCTGCGGTGCTTATCGTAGACGAAGCGAAGCGAGAAGCGGAAGCTCTTAAAAAAGAGGCATTACTAGAAGCAAAAGATGAAACTCACAAATTGAGATCTGAAGCAGAATCTGACATCCGTGAACGCCGATCTGAACTGCAAAAACAGGAAAATCGGTACTTGCAAAGAGAAGAAAACCTTGACCGTAAGGATGATGCTCTTAACAAAAGAGAAGCGGGTCTAGAGCGTAAAGATGACGCTCTGACTGAGAGACAACAGCATATCGAGCAGATGGAAAGCAGAGTGGCAGAATTAGTTGCCAAACAACAAACAGAACTTGAACGCATTTCTGCATTAACACGTGAAGAAGCGAAAGGCATCATTCTACAGCAAGTAGAAAATGAATTAGCAACGGACATCGCAGTTATGACGAAAGAATCCGAAACGCGTGCGAAAGAAGAGTCAGACAAAAAAGCACGTGAAATCTTGTCAATAGCTCTACAACGCTTCGCGGCAGACCATGTAGCAGAAACGACTGTATCAGTCGTAAACTTGCCAAATGATGAAATGAAAGGCCGCATCATTGGACGAGAAGGTCGAAATATTCGAACTCTCGAAACATTGACAGGTATCGATTTAATAATCGATGACACACCTGAAGCAGTTATTCTTTCTGGTTTTGATCCGATCCGTCGTGAAACAGCACGTCTCGCACTTGAAAAATTAGTGCAAGATGGACGTATTCACCCGGCACGTATTGAAGAAATGGTCGAAAAATCAAGACGAGAAGTTGATGAACAAATTCGTGAAATCGGTGAACAAACGACATTTGATATTGGCATTCATAATTTACATCCAGATTTAATTAAAATCATGGGTCGGATGCGTTACCGCACGAGTTATGGTCAAAACGTCCTGAAGCATTCAAAAGAAGTGGCATTTTTAGCTGGATTGCTTGCAGCTGAACTTGGCGAGGATGTAACGCTTGCACGTCGTGCAGGACTTCTACACGATATCGGGAAAGCAATCGACCACGAAGTGGAAGGTAGCCACGTTGAAATCGGTGTGGAACTTGCTACGAAGTATAAAGAGCATCCAGTCGTCATTAACAGTATCGCTTCCCATCATGGGGATACAGAAGCAACATCTGTCATTGCGGTGTTAGTAGCCGCAGCCGATGCATTGTCAGCAGCACGTCCTGGTGCACGTAGTGAAACGTTAGAAAATTACATTCGTCGTCTTGAGAAGCTGGAAGAAATTTCAGAGTCTTATGATGGTGTTGAGAAATCATTTGCCATTCAAGCAGGTCGCGAAATTCGTATTATGGTTCGTCCGGAACAAATTGATGATATTACAGCACATCGTTTGGCGCGTGATATCCGTAAACGAATTGAAGAAGAACTGGATTACCCTGGTCATATTAAAGTAACGGTCATTCGAGAAACTCGCGCCGTTGAATACGCTAAATAAGTAAAAAGGGCTTCGATCTGAAGCCTTTTTTTACTTTTTATGATAGTAGCTGTTTTGTGGAATATCAACAACCAACAGCAGAGCCAATGGAAATGAAAGAAGGAATGAAAATGAAAGTATTATTTATTGGAGACATCGTTGGATCGATTGGTCGCGATGCAGTAGAAGATTATTTACCAAGATTGAAAAGAAAATATCAACCAGACGTGGTCATTGCAAATGGCGAAAATGCTGCAGCAGGTCGAGGAATAACTCAAAAGATATTTCAAGATTTGCTTTATATGGGAGTCGACGTTGTGACGATGGGGAACCATACATGGGATCAAAAAGAAATTTTTGATTTCATTGATGATACGGATTATTTAATTCGACCGGCAAACTTTTCAGATGAAGCACCGGGTAAGGGCATGACGACTATTACAAAAAACGGTCAAACGTTATCTGTGATTAATTTGCATGGCCGTACATTTTTACCGCCACATGATGATCCATTCAAAAAAGCGACTGAGCTTGTAAATGAAGCAAAGCAAATATCTCCACTGATTTTTGTTGATTTTCATGCAGAAGCAACGAGTGAAAAAATAGCGATGGGTTGGCATTTAGATGGGGAAGTTTCCGCCGTTGTTGGTACGCATACGCATGTCCAGACAGCAGATGCCCGCATCTATCCAAATGGAACAGCGTACATCACGGACGTCGGGATGACAGGTCCTTATGACGGCGTACTTGGGATGAAGAAAGAAGATGTACTGTATCGTTTCCAGACGAATATGCCCGCTCGTTTTGAAGTACCAAAGTCAGGAAGATCTGTACTCAGCGCATTTTTCGTAGAGTTGGATAACCAAACAGGAAAAGCCACTTCGTTTGAACGTATTTATATCAACGAAGATTATCCTTTCAGAGGATAACTTCTTCTATCTTTCTCTTATCTTGCATACAGTGACTTAAGGACATCTTAATCGTCCAACGGTCAGCAAGGACAAGGAGGAATCGTAGTGGAATCATTAAAAGTATCTTCAAGATCTAATCCAAACTCAGTTGCAGGTGCATTAGTTGCAGTCATCCGTGAAAAAGGGTATGCAGAAATGCAAGCAGTTGGAGCAGGAGCACTTAATCAAGCGGTAAAAGCAGTTGCAATTGCACGTGGCTTTGTCGCGCCGAGTGGCACCGATTTAATTTGTTCTCCGGCATTTACAGATATTGTGATCTCTGGGGAAGACCGGACAGCTATTAAGCTTTTAGTTGAAAAACGTACAAGAGCACAATAAGAAAAGCGTAAAGCGCTATTCTTACTTAATTGTAAACGAACCCAATCTCAAAAGAGGTTGGGTTTTTACGTATTTTCAGGACAAATTACTAATTTGGGTTCCTCCAAAGGACTGAATTTCAAAAAACTACCGCAATTTTTATAGTGAATGAAGCAATTAAGTGATAAACTTATGTAGGAAAATAGAGGATAATACCTGATTTATTAAGGAGTTGTTTGCAAATGTTACATCAGCTTTCATGGAAAGTCGGTGGGCAACAAGGGGAAGGAATCGAAAGTACCGGAGAAATTTTCTCAATGGCGATGAATCGCTTAGGGTATTTCTTGTACGGCTATCGTCACTTTTCTTCACGTATTAAAGGTGGACACACGAATAATAAAATCTGTGTACGAACGACAGAAGTTCGCACAATACCAGATGATTTAGATATTTTAGTTGCATTTGACCAAGAAACAATTGATGTAAACTATAAAGAACTGACAGCTTCAAGCGTCATTTTGGCTGATACGAAATTCAATCCCGAACACCCAGAAGATTGTGTTGCGACCATGTACAGCGTTCCGTTTACGGAAATTGCATCTGAACTCGGCACGTCTTTAATGAAAAACATGGTGGCAATTGGTGCTACATCCGCTTTGTTAAATTTGGATAAAACTGTTTTCCAAAGCGTAGTCGATGAAATTTTCGGCCGCAAAGGCGAGGCAATTGTTGAAAAAAACATGCAAGCTATCCAACAAGGTTATGAAGTGATGGCGCAACATTTGGGCGATCGGATTGGTGAGTGGGAACTTGAGCCGGCAGATGGGAAACATCGTTTGTTTATGATTGGAAACGATGCTATCGCTTTAGGTGCACTTGCTGCTGGTGTAAGATTTATGGCAGCCTATCCAATTACTCCTGCATCTGAAATAATGGAATACTTGATTAAGAAATTGCCAAAATTTGGTGGGGCAGTAATTCAAACTGAGGATGAAATTGCCGCAGCAACCATGGCGATTGGCGCAAACTACGGTGGGGTTCGTTCATTTACTGCTTCTGCGGGTCCTGGTTTATCTTTAATGATGGAAGCAATCGGTTTGTCAGGTATGACCGAGCAGCCGCTCGTCATTGTTGATACACAACGTGGTGGCCCATCAACAGGGTTACCGACGAAACAAGAACAATCCGATTTAATGCAGATGATTTATGGTACACACGGGGAGATCCCGAAAGTGGTCATCGCTCCAAGTACGGGCAAAGAAGCATTTTTCGATACAATTGAAGCGTTTAATATTGCGGAAGAATTACAACTGCCGGTTATTATTTTATCCGATTTACAGCTCTCGTTAGGTAAACAAACGGTGGAACCATTTGATTACAGCAAAGTGGCACTTCGCAGAGGCCGTCTACAAGTGGAAGAAGAATTAGTAGCTGCCGAAGATAAATCATACTTTAAACGCTACGAAGTGACGGAAGACGGTGTGTCTCCTCGTGTCATTCCTGGAATGAAAAATGGAATTCACCACGTTACTGGTGTTGAACATGACGAAACTGGCAAGCCTTCTGAATCGGCTGCAAATCGTCAACTGCAAATGGACAAGCGTATGAGAAAAATGGAGCATGTCAATTTCCCGAACCCTGTTCATGTATATGCACCTCATGAAGAAGCGGATGTCCTGTTAGTGGGCTTCAATTCGACTCGAGGAGTACTAGAAGAAGTTCAGGCGAATTTAAATGCACAAGGTATTCGTGCTAATCATGCACATATCCGTTTAATCCAGCCTTTCCCGACTGCACATGTTTCACCACTTATTGAGGCTGCGAAAAAAGTACTGGTCGTTGAAAATAATGCAACTGGTCAACTGGCAAATATTATTAAAATGAATGTTGGCGCACATGACAAGATCGTGAACGTATTAAAATATGATGGAACACCTTTCTTGCCAAGAGAATTAACGAATAGCGTAAAGGAGTTGCTGTCAGATGGTAACATTTAAAGATTTTCGCAATAATGTAAAACCCAACTGGTGTCCAGGCTGTGGCGACTTTTCCGTACAGGCATCTATTCAACGTGCAGCAGCTAATGTAGGGATTGAACCAACAGATTTAGCGGTTATTTCCGGAATTGGTTGCTCAGGTCGAATTTCTGGTTATATACATTCATACGGATTCCACGGGATTCATGGTCGTGCACTTCCGATTGCTCAAGGTTTGAAAATGGCTAATCGTGATTTGAACGTCATTGCTTCAGGTGGAGATGGAGATGGTTTTGCGATCGGGATGGGACATACAATTCACGCGATTCGCCGAAATATCGATATCACATATATCGTCATGGATAATCAGATTTACGGTCTGACAAAAGGGCAAACATCTCCTCGTTCAGCTGCAGGTTTCAAAACGAAATCTACGCCTGGAGGTGCGATTGAACCTTCTCTTGCTCCACTGGAAATGGCTTTAACGTCCGGTGCAACATTTGTAGCACAAGGATTCTCTTCCGATTTAAAAGAATTGACAAGTATCATTGAAGCGGGAATTAACCATAAAGGATTTTCGTTCATCAACGTGTTCAGTCCATGTGTTACTTACAACAAAATAAACACATATGATTGGTTCAAGGAACGTATCACAAAACTTTCAACTGTCGAAGGATACGATTCATCCAACCGTCCACAAGCAATGGCAACGTTAATGGAACATGATAGCCTTGTAACAGGCATCATCTATCAAAACAACGAACAACCTTCTTATCAGGAAATGGTGTCAGGCTACGCTGAAACGCCATTATCAACAGAAGATTTAATGATGAGCCAAAGAGATTTCGATGAACTTGTAAAAGAATTTATGTAAGAATTGAACTGCCGGTGAAAATCGGCAGTTTTTTTGTCGAAACACCGACAATTGCAGCTGACATCTTGTAGGAACACATGCCGTATCAGTATAATAGAGGAATGAAGTTTTCGTCTGATGGGTGTACAGGATGAAAGGAGCAATTTTATGAACGAAGAGCAACGCTTACATAATTCACAAGTAAAAGAAACGAATAAAACTGAAAAAGACTACAGTCAGTATTTCCAATCAGTTTATGTGGCACCATCTTTGAAAGAAGCAAAGAAACGTGGAAAAGAAGAAGTAACTTACCATAAAGATTTTGCGATTCAACCTGAATTTTTGGGAATGGGACAAGGTCGTAAGTTTTTCATTCGGACATTCGGATGTCAAATGAATGAACACGATACAGAAGTAATGGCAGGTATATTCCTGCAATTGGGCTATACGCCAACTCAGAGTGTACAAGAAGCAAATGTCATCTTGCTGAACACATGTGCCATCCGTGAGAATGCCGAGAATAAGGTGTTTGGTGAACTTGGCCACTACAAAAAGATTAAACGTGATAATCCAGATGTGTTGATCGGTGTTTGTGGTTGCATGTCTCAAGAGGAATCAGTTGTCAATAAAATATTAAAAACTTATAATCAAGTCGACATGATTTTCGGTACTCACAATATTCATCGTTTGCCGCACATTTTAAATGAAGCATATCTGTCAAAAGAAATGGTCATTGAGGTGTGGTCAAAAGAAGGAGACGTCATCGAAAGTTTGCCTAAAGTCCGACGTGGCGAAATTAAAGCGTGGGTCAATATTATGTATGGATGCGACAAATTCTGTACGTACTGTATTGTTCCATATACAAGAGGAAAAGAACGGAGCCGCAGACCTGAAGATATCATACAGGAAATCAGACAATTAGCGGCACAAGGATATAAAGAAGTCACTTTACTTGGGCAAAATGTGAATGCATATGGGAAAGATTTCGACGATCTTACATATCGACTGGGTGATCTAATGAATGATCTTCGTCAAATCGATATGCCACGCATTCGTTTTACAACAAGCCATCCACGAGATTTTGACGATCACTTGATTGAAGTGCTCGCGAAGCGTGGAAATCTAGTGGAACATATTCATTTACCTGTCCAATCAGGTTCCTCCAGTATGCTAAAACTAATGGCCCGTAAATATAACCGTGAACAATATTTGGAATTGGTCCGCAAAATTAAAGTCGCGATTCCTGATGCGGCATTGACTACGGATATTATTGTCGGATTCCCAAACGAAACGGACGAGCAGTTTGAGGAAACCATGTCTTTATATGAAGAAGTTGGATTTGAACATGCCTATACGTATATCTATTCACCTCGTGAAGGGACACCGGCTGCCAAAATGGAAGACAATGTTCCGATGGATGTGAAGAAACAACGTTTGCAAAGGTTAAACAATCTTGTCAACAAATTATCAGCAGAGACAATGCAGGCTTATGATGGCCAAATTGTTGAAGTATTGGTTGAAGGTGAAAGTAAGAAAAATTCAGCGGTACTTGCGGGTTATACAAGAACAAGCAAGCTAGTGAATTTTGAAGGTCCGAATGATATTATCGGTAAATTGGTTCACGTGAAGATTACAAATACAAAAACATGGTCTCTAGAAGGCGAATTAATCGAAGTTCTATCAGGCCAAGAAGTGGGTGTCTTATGACAACGAAATATACAAAAGATGATATTATTGCAAAAGCTAAAGAAATCGCAGATATGATTGCACAAACAGAAGAAGTGGATTTCTTCAAACGTGCGGAAGCGCAAATTAATGAAAATCAAAAAATCCGTGAAAAAATTGCGAGTTTGAAGAGTCTTCAAAAACAAGCAGTTAATTTCCAACATTACGGTAAAGAAAAAGCATTAACATTAATTGAAGGTAAAATCGAGAAAATCGAAGAAGAAATTGATGAAATCCCAATTGTTCAAGAATTCAAGCAATCACAAGGGGATGTAAATGATTTACTTCAATTAGTGGCAAATACTATTGCCAACAATGTAACAAACCAAATCATCGAATCAACGGAAGGCGATTTACTTCGCGGAGAAACAGGTTCAAGAGTACACAATACTAAACCAGGCAGCTGCTCATAAAAAGCAAATAAACTGTTCCTTCTATATAAGAGGGAGCAGTTTTTCTTTTCCATCGATGGTTTCAATCATTATTTAATCATCCTTTCATAATGTCTAGTTCCAAGCGAAGCGCCAGCACGCTCCTAAGCTTCAAGCCTTCAAGCAGAAACAAGCGGTATCGAGAAAATTGGCGCTTTCCACAATTCCTATCACCTAATGGGCACAGCCTGCATATGATGAAAAGGAATCGAACGAAGGAGGATGGCTTTGAAATATACCCGTCAAATCGTGACGAAAGCAGTCGTGGCGAAAGGTAAAAAGAGAGCAGAAGCTAGTGAAACGTTACGTCCACCAAATAACCCTTCTAGCATTTTAGGGTGTTGGGTTATTAATCACACTCACCAGGCGAAGAAACAGGGTAAATTTGTGGAAGTGTCTGGAAAGTACGACATCAATGTGTGGTATGCACATCACGAACATTCTAAAACCTCTGTATTTTCAGAAACAGTTCCATACAGAGAGCGTATTAAACTTCATTATCGTGAAGATGATTCACAAGGTGTTGAGGACGTACATGTACGTGTCATACAACAACCGAATTGCACGGAAGCCATCATTACACCGGATGGCGAGCAATTTAAAGTAACAGTAGAAAGAGAATTGCATGCAGAAGTTGTTGGTGAAACAACTGTTGTTATTCAAGTTCAACCAGGCGATTACGAGGAAGAATGGTCATATAAAGACGAAAGTTCATCGTCATCTTCAACTTCAACATTTAGTGATGCTAAAGAGTCCTCATCATTCTCTTAAGCCGGGGCACGAAATCCGGCTTTTTTTTATGACCTTTTGGACTTCATCTACTTTCCGTTGAACATAAGAAATAAAACATTAGCGAGGTGACGCAGTCACTTCGCTATTAATTTTAAATTCACAACTTGATTGCACTTTTTAGAGATTGCCGATAATTTTTTCTTCACTTTATACATATGCACGTTCCTTTGTAAGATCATGGTTGTTTAACCACTGTGAAAGTTAAGTTATAATGAAAGAATCGCTAGTATTTGAAAGAGGTTTTGACATGAACACCTATACACCTATGATTCAACAATACTTACAAGTTAAATCCGAATATACAGACGCCTTTTTGTTTTTCCGATTAGGCGATTTTTATGAATTATTTTTCGATGATGCCATCAATGCATCACAAATACTTGAAATCACTCTGACGAGTCGTGATGGAGGAAGTAAAGACCGCATTCCTATGTGTGGCGTGCCACATCACGCAGCGCAAAATTATATAGAAACACTCATTCAAAAAGGGCACCGCGTGGCAATTTGTGAGCAAACGGAAGATCCTAAACAAGCCAAAGGAGTCGTAAAGCGTGAAGTTGTTCGTTTAATTACACCTGGTACGATTATTGAAGGTAAAAATATGGATGGCAAAAGCAATCATTTTATCGCTTCGGCAGAAGAACTGGATGAAAATCGCTTTGCTTATGCTTATTTGGATTTATCGACAGGCGAAGGTACTAGCGCGATACTAACAGGCACTGAAAAGAATTTAATACAAGAGTTGCAAACGTTATCCATCCGGGAACTCGTTGTACCCGAGCAACTGTTTGTGCTTTTGTCAGATTTGGCTGACGTGCATTCCATTTTATTATCCATCGAAGAGACCCAACTCGAAGCACAAGCTGATGAATCCTTTACGGAACATAATCCAATCGAGGTGCGTGGAGCTTGTCGACGATTGGTGAACTATTTACACCGCACACAAAAACGTTCACTTGAGCATATTCAAGCATTCCAATTCCAGGAACGCGAGGAGCTTTTGACGATAGATTTTCATTCCAAACGCAATTTAGAGCTGGTTCAATCCATTCGTGGTGGCGATCAAAAAGGTTCACTATATTGGTTGCTCGATGAAACAATGACCGCTATGGGTGGACGCAAATTAAAGCAGTGGTTGCACCAACCTTTAGCAAATCGTATGAAAATCGAAGAACGCTTGGATATCGTCACTGAAATGCTTGAAGCCTATTTCTCCCGAGCGGATATTCGAGAAAGCTTAAAAGAAGTATATGATCTGGAACGTTTGATTGGTCGCATTTCTTTTGGCACTGCTAGTGGCCGGGACTTAAGTCAATTAAGACAATCGATTCTTCAAATTCCATTGATTAAAACCCAATTGATTGAAAGTGGTAAACCTGCGCTTAAAAAAGCGGCTGATCAGTTAGATGAGTGTGGAGAGCTTCTGAGTTTGCTGCAAGAAGCAATCGCTGATCATCCACCTCTTTCTGTTAAAGAAGGGGATATCATCCGTGACGGTTTTCACGAACGCTTGGATGAGCTCCGCTATGCGAAGAAGAACGGCAAAGACTGGATTGCTGCTCTCGAGTTGAAGGAACGGGAACGGACTGGTATCAAAGGGCTTAAAATAGGCTATAACCGTATCTTTGGGTATTTCATTGAAATCACGAAATCAAATATTCATTTGGCTGATATGGCACGCTACGAAAGAAAACAAACGTTAGCTAATGCGGAACGATATATTACAGATGAACTGAAAGAAAAAGAGTCTTTGATTTTAACAGCAGAAGAAGAAAGTTTAGCATTGGAGTATTCTCTTTTCGTCGACATACGTGAACAAGTGAAACAATACATTCCACAAGTTCAGCAACTGGCAGCCAAGGTAAGTGAACTCGATGTATTTACGAGTTTTGCTGAAGTGTCTGACCAATATCGACTGACTAAACCGAAGTTTCATGACGGTTTGGAACTGAATATCGTCAACGGACGTCATCCTGTAGTTGAAAAAATGATGAACAAACAGCATTATGTACCGAATGATTGTGCCCTGACATCCGAAGAGAATATGTTGCTCATTACTGGGCCCAATATGTCGGGTAAAAGTACATTCATGCGACAAGTGGCTATTACGGTCATTATGGGGCAAATGGGTTGCTACGTGCCGGCAGAACAAGCCTTGCTGCCAGTGACCGATCAAATATTTACGCGTATTGGTGCAGCAGATGATTTAGCAGCTGGTCAAAGTACCTTCATGGTCGAAATGTTAGAATCCACATACGCAATAACACATGCGACTGAACGCAGCCTCTTGCTGTTCGATGAAATTGGTAGGGGTACGTCCACTTACGATGGGATGGCTCTCGCTCAAGCAATGATGGAATACATTCATCATGAAATTCGTGCAAATACCTTATTTTCAACACACTACCATGAATTGACGCAGCTCGAAAAACAGCTGGATAAATTACGCAATGTTCATGTAGCTGCGGTCGAGCAGAGTGGCAAAGTGGTCTTTTTACACAAGGTGAAAAATGGTCCAGCAGATAAGAGTTACGGGATCCATGTGGCGGAACTGGCTCAGTTACCTGAACCGATTCTTGCTAGGGCAAGAGACATTCTTCAAGAGCTCGAAACTGGTAAGGAACATAATCTTAAAGATACACAGTCTTCTGTAAATGAACAATTAACATTCTTCCAAGAAACGAAGAAAGATGCTGAGAATATTTCAAAAGAACCTCAGCAAGAGGATGTCCTGACAACCATAAGAGATTTGGATATTTCCGGAACAACACCGATGAAGGCACTTCAGTTCTTATATGAATTGCAACAAAAAATCGGTAAATAAACGATTCAGAAAGGAGCGGACCCTATGGGACAAATACGATTAATGGACGAACCTTTATCAAATAAAATCGCTGCGGGAGAAGTGGTGGAACGACCTGCTTCCGTCGTGAAAGAACTCGTTGAGAACGCAATTGATGCTGGCAGCACTTCCATTGATGTGTATTTGGAAGAAGCGGGACTGCAGACCATTCAAATAACGGATAACGGAAGCGGGATGGATGGAGAGGATGCACTTCTTTCATTCTCACGACATGCGACGAGCAAAATCTCAAATGAACATGACCTGTTCCGAATTCGAACACTCGGATTCCGTGGAGAAGCACTGGCCAGTATTTCATCGGTATCCAAAGTGTCTTTATGGACTTCAGACGGTGTTTCCACTGGGACAAGCATCGAGATAGAAGGGGGTCACTTAAAAAAACACCAGGCAGGCGCACTTCGTAAAGGTACAGATATTAAAGTGTCGCAGTTGTTTTTTAATACTCCGGCCCGTTTGAAATATATGAAAACAATCCAGACGGAACTGGGGCATATCATTGATTTGCTTAATCGACTTGCACTATGTTATCCGTCTATCGCTTTTAAACTGACACATGGAGAACAAGTGCTTCTTCATACAAATGGTCGGGGTGATTTGCAACAAGTCGTTGCAGCTATTTATGGCATGGCCATCGCTAAAAAAATGATTCCTTTTGAAGGGGAATCAGCAGATTACCGAATCCATGGCTATGCTTCATTACCGGAAATCACACGCGCGTCGAAAAATTACCTGACTCTATTTGTCAATGGACGATGGGTAAAACATTATAGTGTCCAACAATCAATCGTCAATGCCTACCACACGTTTTTACCGATTGAACGGTTTCCACTGGTTATCCTTCATATAGAAGGCGATCCATATTTAACAGATGTTAACGTTCATCCTTCGAAACAACAAATTCGTTTGAGCAAAGAAAAAGAGTTGCAACAGTTAGTCGAAGAAACGATTCGGAAGAGTTTGAGATCCGTTATGCGGGCACCTGAAATTGCGGAAAAACCGAAAAAGATGGTTGCGCCAAGCGAACAAATGGATTTGTGGAAATCAAGACCAACACCAACAACGTCTGCTCCATTCCAACCGATGCAGACTTTCAATAAAAGTCCAGAATCGTTAATGGTGAAAGAACCATCGGAACCAGTACAATCATCATCAGAGTCATCGATTAATTATCTTGAGCCAGTATCACACAAGGAACCTTTTCCAGAGCTTGATATCGTCGGACAAATCCACGGAACATATATAGTCGCCCAAAGCGCTGATGGTTTTTACTTAATCGATCAACATGCGGCACAGGAACGGATTAAATATGAATTTTTCCGTGAGAAGGTAGGCGATGTGCAGGCGAATGAAAGACAATCTCTGCTCATCCCTCTGTCCATGCATTATTCTGCTGACGAAGCACTTCGATTAAAAGAATCGGCAAATGAACTTGAAGAAGTTGGGATTTTTCTCGAAGAGTTCGGCCCGACAACGTTTATTGTGCGGGAGTACCCCGTATGGTTTCCGAAAGGGTTCGAAGAAGAGATTGTAAAAGAACTCGTTGAACAAGTACTGACAACCCGTAAAACAGACATCAAGAAATTACGCGAAGATGCAGCCATTATGATGAGTTGCAAACGTTCCATTAAAGCCAATCACTATTTGACGAGAGAAGATATGGTTAAACTGATGGAAGATCTTAAACAAGCCGAGCATCCATTTACATGTCCGCACGGCCGCCCTGTAATTGTTCATTTCTCTACGTACGAAATTGAAAAAATGTTCAAACGCGTTATGTAGTGATATTGATCGATTTACTAATGATGTTGTTTAAAGGAACACTAAATAATGACATAGAAGAATCAGAAAGCGACCGAATTTACATATTCGGTCGCTTTTTAAATGAGAATATTAAAGGAAAAAGGTTTATTTATCGTTAATTAATAATAGGTTTACACCACGACAAATTTTTGGAGTATTACTACCTCAAGGCTACTCTTTCTTTGTTGTGTATAGGATGGATGTGTTTTTACCTCTTAACGCTCGGGTACCTATTTCTGCAAATTCACTAGCGAGTTCTGCTCTAATACGATCTGGTGCAATTTTTTGATGAGTGGATGTGTTTAGAACTTTCAACGCTTTGGAACCTATTTCTGCAAATTCACTAGCTGTTTCTTCTTTTACAAGACCTTGTGGGATTTTTAAGCTTTTTGGCGTTTGAGGTAAACTGTTTTTGTTATTACTTGTAGCTTTATTATCATCTCTGCCCACATTACATCATCCTTTCTTAATATAGTTTCGTATTAGTTTGTCTTTCGAAGTCATATTCATGTAAACGAATTTTAAAAATTATTTTCCGGTTTTTTTACACTTGTAAAAAACATGTTAAAAAGGGCAAGTTTGGAAAAAATAGATGATTCAGAGTCCTTTTGGAAAAGTGTAAAACATTACACCGAATAAATAATTATTATGTGGAATCAAACGGGTGCTTTAGTTAAAGATAATTGGGTTGCAATGAAAAGCTCTTCTTTCTTATTCAACTAACGAGGCAGGTTAGTTGAATAAGAACCTTAAATTTTTGAATAATATTTATAAATTCACCTAAAGGTGAGAGCACATGATCAAACTTTTTTCAAAATGGCTTCTTTATGTCTGTCGTGAAATATGGGTTTGCGAAGTGTTTTTGATCAAACTTTTTTAAAAAGCTACATTTCGAAGCCATTTTAAATACAAAGTCACCATTTCTCTTTTCAATCGTGAGAATGTAGACGACTCTGAGAACTTGCACAACGTCATTGGTTACACTTTAGTTATTACGCTTAAAATAAAGAAAATCGGCTGTATCCAATGGGGATAGCTGGTTTTATAAATATTTAGAAAATCCGTTTGACAGTCCATCTACTACGTGTTACGATATACCTGTAGTAGGTCACACTGGATACCGACATCACTGAATAGTGAGGTTGCAAAAATATTATGAAGGAAAATAGTTGACACCTCTGCTACTCGGTGTTACGATATACATGTAATAAGCAATACTGAATAGCATGATTTCCCAAAAGCTATTCAGTAAAAATTTTCCTTAGTACTAAGTTATACTGAATATAAGTCAGACAAAATAGAGGAGGATCTGAACATGGAAAATTTAACTGAAATGCTGAAGGGTTCGCTGGAAGGCTGCGTGCTGGAAATCATCAGCCGCCATGAAACCTATGGTTACGAGATTACCCGCCGCCTGAACGAGCTTGGGTTTACTGAAGTCGTGGAAGGGACGGTCTACACCATCCTCGTGCGATTAGAAAAGAAAAAACTGGTGTGCATAGAAAAGAAACCGTCAGATATGGGACCGCCCCGCAAGTTTTACTCACTTAATGAGTCTGGCCGCCAGGAACTTGAATTGTTTTGGAAAAAATGGGATTTTGTATCATCAAAAATCAACGTCTTAAAGTCAATCTAGCTTCATAAGATATTCCTTACGATTTTTTTGGAGTATCTTGTTCAGCTTTATAAAAAAGGAGGAAAAATAACATGACGGAAATGTTCAAAAAAATGATTGGTGATAAAAAAGAATACAAGATGATGATGGCACGGGCTGAAGCCCTGCCAGAGGACTACCAGTTTGTATTTAAGAAAATTCAAAACTACATGTGGAATTTCTCAGCGGGCAACGGGATGGATATGCTGCACATGCAGTATGAATTAATCGAGTTGTTCGAAGCCGGTGCGGCGGAAGGCAGACAAGTGCTGGAAATCACTGGGGACGACGTGGCGTCTTTTGCCGACGAACTAGTGGCAAACGCTAAAACCTATGTCGCCAAGTATCGTGAAGATTTGAATCAGAGTATCATGAAGCGATTGGGAAAAAAATAAATTCAATAGATAATACCGACTGAATAGCTGGTTACAAATGTGAATTACCAGCTTCGCTATTCAGTTATATTTTCACTCGGTAATAAGTTATACAGATTATCAGTCAGACTAAATAGGAGAGTATAGGCAATCTAGCCGTCAGATATGGGGTCGCCCTGCAAGCTTTACTCACTTAATGAGTCTGGCCGCTAGGAACTTGAATTGTTTTGGAAAAAATGGGATTTTGTATCATCAAAAATCAACGTCTTAAAGTCAATCTAGCTTCATAAGATATTCCGTACAATATTTTGGAGTGTCTTATTCAGTTAAGAAAAAAGGAGGAAAAATAACATGATGGAAATGTTCAAAAAAATGATTGGTGATAAAAAAGAATACAAGATGATGATGGCACGGGTTGAAGCCCTGCCGGAGGACTACCAGTTTATATTTAAGAAAATTCAAAACTACATGTGGAATTTCTCAGCGGGCAACGGGATGGATATGCTGCACATACAGTATGAATTAATCGAGTTGTTCGAAGCCGGTGCGGCGGAAGGCAGACAAGTGCTGGAGATCACTGGGGACGACGTGGCGTCCTTTGCCGACGAACTAGTGGCAAACGCTAAAACCTATGTCGCCAAGTATCGTGAAGATTTGAATCAGAGTATCATGAAGCGATTGGGAAAAAATAAATTCAATAGATAATACCGACTGAATAGCTGGTTACAAATGTGAATTACCACCTTCGCTATTCAGTTATATTTTCACTTAGTAATAAGTTATACAGATTATCAGTCAGACTAAATAGAAGAGAATTTTATAAGGAGGAAAAAAGTATGAGCATTGCAGCGATTTCTGTAAAAGGGTTAAAAAAATCCTTTAAAGACAAGGAAGTCTTAAAGGGGGTGGACTTTGAGGTACGGCGTGGCGAAATTTTCGCACTGCTGGGCTCAAATGGAGCGGGCAAGACGACGATAGTCAACATCCTCTCGACACTGATGAAGGCCGATGGCGGCGAAGTAGGTATTTGCGGCTTTGACGTCCAGCGTCAACCGGATCATGTTCGCCAGAGCATCAGCCTGACAGGGCAGTTCGCAGCTTTAGACGGCATGCTCACCGGGCGGGAAAACCTGATGATGATCGCCAAATTGCGGGGAGTTTCCAATCCCGCTCAAGTCGCCGACAATCTGCTAGCAAGATTCAGCCTGACCGATGCGGCCAACCGCCGGGCGGACAAATATTCCGGCGGGATGAAGCGCCGGCTTGACATCGCCATGAGCCTGATCGGGACGCCAGCAGTCATTTTTCTCGACGAACCGACGACAGGGCTTGACCCCGAAGCGCGGATTGAAGTTTGGGATACCGTCAAGGAGCTTGCCGGCGGCGGCACGACCATCTTGCTGACGACCCAGTACCTGGAGGAAGCCGAACAATTGGCGGACCGTATCGCCATCCTGCATGACGGAAAAATCATCACGACCGGTACCCTTACCGAACTCAAGGAGATGTTCCCGCCAGCGAAAGTGGAGTACATCGAGAAGCAGCCGACATTGGAAGAAATTTTCCTCGCGATCATCGGCAAAAAGGAGGAGATGTAAATGAAAAGCAAAACAGGGGTATTACTAGGGCGTTTAATGCGCAACATCATGCGCAGCCCGGATACGATTATCACGGTGGCGATTACGCCGATTATGATGCTGCTGCTGTTTGTCTACGTATTTGGCGGCGCCATAGAGACAGGCACGGACAACTACGTCAATTATTTATTGCCGGGAATCTTGCTGATGGCTATCGCATCCGGCGTCGCTTACACTTCGGTACGGCTATTTACGGACGTAAAGAGCGGGCTGATGGCGCGTTTCATTACCATGCCCATCAAGCGCTCGTCGGTATTGTGGGCTCACGTGTTGACCTCGCTTGTTTCCAATGCGCTTACTATCGTGGTGGTTATCCTCGTCGCGCTCTTGATGGGCTTCCGTTCCAGCGCTGATATCCTGGATTGGCTCGCGGTAGCTGGGATACTCGGGCTGTTTACGCTGGCGCTGACATGGCTGGCGGTCATTCCCGGATTGACAGCGGGGTCTATGGAAGGGGCGACAGCCTACTCGTACCCGCTGATTTTCCTGCCGTTTATCAGTTCGGCCTTTGTCCCCACCGAAACCATGCCTAAAATTGTCCGTGCGTTCGCTGAGAACCAGCCCGTGACTTCAATCGTAAATGCGATTCGTGCCCTCTTGTATGAAGGGTCTGTTGGCAACGATATCTGGATCGCGCTTGCCTGGTGCGTCGGCATCATGGTCATCGCTTACTTCTTCGCCATTAAAGTATTTAAACGCCAGTTAGGGTAAGTACTTTTGTTCCAAAATCAGATATTGAATAAGTAAGTTTTAGTATCATATAAAAAAGATCGGGATAATCCGGTCTTTTTTTGTGTTTCAAAAAGAAGATAATAAACACGGGTGTTTCAGGATGGAAGTCAGTTCTTTTCAAGTATAACTGTTCGCAAAAGTACACTTTTACGAACTGCTTTGAATTGCTCCTATATAGTCATTTCATAGTTCGCAATACTATAATCCCTTTTAATGAACGTTCACTTTTTAACGCCACTTTTACGAACTCTTATAAGCAATAAGAAAACGCTACCCTCAAAGGATAAAATTATTTAAAATGTTTTGACAATATAATAAGGCAGATAAAAAAAGAAGCATGGAATAAACCACACTTCTTTCTCTTATTTTCCTATAAATTGTTGAGTCCAATAGTTTCCACTCGCTACATGGCCAACTCCGATATGCGTAAAATTTTTACTCAAGATGTTAGCTTTATGACCAGGAGAATTCATCCAAGCTTTCATGACTGCTGCAGGGGTTGTTTGACATTGAGCAATATTTTCGCCAGCTGATTTATGAGTAACTCCAATCATATCGAAAGGTGATCCATAAGTTCCGTCATGAAACATTCTATTAAGGTTTTTCATATCTGCGATTCAAGTTGAAGAGGATTATGATGATGTTTATTGGGAACTTCCAGACGGATCGAGAGCCATGCAAATAGAGAGAACACCTTCTGTCAAATGCGTGGATTGTGAAATGAGCTACCAAAGTGAACAAATCACGAAAGAAATTGAAGACCAATTATTCCTAATTGATACGAAGAAAATTGGGAAAAAGATTTCATTTGAAGATTTAATGAGCTTGCCAAAATTATTAAAGCGAAATTACTTTGATTTTTCTAATTAACATGTGGGTGAACCACTATATACAGAGCCTTGGTAAACAATATGTTATCAAGGTTTTTTTATTTGTCTGGAATATCAACAAATAGAACTTTTTTCCTGTTTTAATATATTATTGTTAAATGTATTTCTAAAAAATTACGAGAAATTTCTATATTCCCCCAAATTTTAAAACTAAGCTCATTAAAAAAACTTAAATTTCAGACAATATTCACAACATTCTTCTACAAAATAACTGAAAATTCTTTTGAAATAAGGACTTAAATAACATTTTTTATTATTGAATCTTCAAAAAATATATTAATAGTTTCAAGTGAAATCCCCCAATTTACTATTTTTTAAGGCGGATGTACACTTCGAATTGTATTCATTATCATGCAAGGGGGGGAAAAGAGAGCAAAGGAAAAAGATCAAATTTATCCATAGAAAGTCGGTGGTCATCTACAACAATAAAAAATATCCTTGTAACGCAAGTCTTAATGTAAGCGATTTCAGAGAGGAGTCGAATTGATGAAAAGGAACAGACATGACCGCGTCGCATTTAGTTTTATTTTATGTGCATTATTGTTGCTCACTACCTTTCTACCTCAACTCACATTTGCTAATTCCAACTCCAAAGCAAGTATTTCTATGCTTGAAAGTTCTGATGTAGCATCTAAAAACATGAAAGCAAAGGTAGATAAAAAACTGAATGATCAGTTTAGTAAGAATGAAACGGTTACTTTTTTATTGAAATTTAAAGATCAAGTGGATACAAAAGAAGTTGCCATTGAAACAGCTAAAAAAGCTAAAGCTCAAAAACAAACGGCTGCCAAAACCGAATTGATGAAACGCTCTGCTGTCGTTTCTTCTCTTCGCGCTAAAGCTAGCGAAACTCAATACTCGATCAAGACCTATCTGGATCAAGAAAAAAAGAAGGGAAATGTCAAAGAGTTTCAATCCTTCTATATCGTCAATGCCATGGCGGTAACAGGAACCAAAGAAGTGATGGAGAAGCTTGCTGCCTTCCCTGAAGTCGAAAAAATCCTTCCAAACGAAACGGTACAGCTGACCTCAAATGAAGGCAGTGAAACATCCAACCAACCAACAGTTGATATCCAACCAAAAGCTGATATCCAACCAAAAGCTGATATCCAACCAACAGCTGATACCCAAGCAGACACCACTTCAATCGAATGGAATATTGCAAAAATCGACGCACCACAAGCCTGGAATATGGGCTTTGATGGTACGGGAACTGTAGTCGCTAGTATCGATACAGGAGTCCAGTGGAATCACCCTACTTTAAAAGAAAAGTATCGGGGTTACAACCCAGCCAATCCAGATCAACCTGACAATACCTTCAACTGGTTTGATGCTGTTAATGGGAAGTCGGCTCCATATGATGACGGTTCACAAGGTACCCACGTCACAGGAATCATGGTAGGTTCTGAACCTAATGGTTCAAATCAAATTGGGGTTGCTCCAGGTGCAAAATGGATCTCTGTGAAAGCCTTTAACGGTAGTTTAGGTTCAACCGGAACCCAAGTCAATCTACTGGAAGCTGGAGAATGGATTCTAGCTCCAAAAGATGCCCAAGGCAACCCACATCCAGAAAAAGCACCAGACGTAGTGAACAACTCCTGGGGGAAGTATCTAGCAGAAATCGATGAATGGTTCCGTCCAATGGTGCAAAACTGGCGTGCAGCTGAGATTTTCCCTGTGTTCTCTGCTGGAAATGGAGCAGGTTTGAGTGGGGGACGCATCTGGAACCCAGCCAACTATCCAGAATCGTTCACTGTTGGCTATACGGATAGTAATAATAAGCGTGGTGTTTCCTCCCCACGTGGTCCTTCGCCATATGGAGAAATGAAGCCAGATATTTCCGCTCCAGGTGTGAACGTCCGCTCTTCCTGGCCAGGTAGCAGCTATCAAGGAGTGACTGCGACTAGTCCGGGTGGAGCACACATTTCTGGAGTCGTTGCCTTGATGAAGCAGGCGAATCCATCTCTTACTGTTGATAAAATTGAACAAATTTTACATGATACGGCAATGCCATTAACTGATTCCGAATTTCCAACTTCACCAAACAATGGTTATGGTTATGGTCTAGTAAACGCCTATAACGCAGTCTCCTCCATTGTCAGTGGAATAGGCCGAGTTCAGGGCCAAGTGGTTCGGGAAGGTCAAGATACTGAGGATCCAACTTATCAGCATACCGCTCCATCTGAAACATATTCGAATATGACATTACCTCTTACTGTTCAAGTACAAGACAATGTCAGTTTAAGAAGTGTAGAGCTACAATACCGTGCAAGCGAAACTGCCGAATGGCAAACCGTAGCGGCAACTCGTACCGCAGGTGACTATAAGAGCGGAACGTACCAAGCCGTGATTCCGGCTGATGCCGTACAGGTCCCAACCCTTACCTATCATTGGCGCATCACGGACCATGGGCAACACGTGGTTACTTCTGACAATTACGCAGTACCAGTCAAATCTGGAATCAGCACCGGGTACCATCAAGATTTCGAATCTCAACCAATTGGTTGGATCTCCTACGGTACCAAAAACACTTGGGAGTGGGGAGTGCCTGCCTTTGACAATGGACCGGAAAAGGCCGCTTCTGGTGAAAAAGTGTACGGATCCAATTTAGATGGTAACTATAACAACGATGCCAATATGAGCTTGATGATGCCTCCAATCGTCCTGCCTGAAGGTAACACCTATCTGCAGTTTAAAGACTGGTATCAAATTGAAAGCGGCTACGATTATGGTTATGTGCTTGTGTCGACAGACAAACAAAACTGGCAACAGCTGTCGAGCTTCACTGGTAACTCTCTGACATGGACGGAGCGCCAAATCGATCTATCCGCCTATGCTGGTCAACAAATCTATGTCGCCTTTAACATCACCACAGACCAGATTGGCGAGAGAGCGGGTTGGTATATCGATGATGTCGCCTTAAGCAATGCACCACTTACCACGGCCAATGTAGAACTAGAAGATGTACAAAAACAAAAACTGTTAGCTAAACAACTGGAAAATGAGCCACAAACCAATAAAAAAGCAGTCAACCCGGATACCATCCAACCAACCAAAATACAAAACGTGATGGCACCTACCGCCACGATCACGCCGACAGCAGTCCAACCCATGTCCCTGCCACTTGGAGCTACAGTGAGCGTGCTCGAATCAGGACGTTCTGTTACCACCAACCCAATTGATGGTAGCTATGGTATGACTCATCCTGCTGGTGAGTTCACCTTACGTGCTGAAACATATGGATATGAATCTGCAGATCAACGAGTGAAGATTCCTAAAAATGGTACAGTAGAAGCCAACTTTATCTTAAACCCGATCCCAAAAGGAACGGTTAGCGGAACTGTCACAAACAAGCAAACAGGTCAGCCACTAGCTAACGCAACACTCTCACTGATCGAAGACGCGCTCATTCAACCTGTACAAACAGATGAAAACGGACACTTCTCTATGACTGCGTATGAAGGAACCTATACCTTACATGTATCTGAGCCTTTCTATTACAGCCAAGATATCGCGATCACCATCCCAGCAAATGGAAATATCGAAAAAAATGTTCCGTTACAACCATTTATCGGCTATCCCGGTGATATCGGCTATGATGATGGGACAGCGGAAAACGCTCGCACTTTCGTTGCTCCTAATGCAGAAGACAACGTTGCGGCTGTAAAAATGTCTCTACCTAAAGGCCAAAATAGCGCCTACGTCACCGCTGGTCTCTTCCGCTTCTGGGATGAAAGTTGGCCGGATCCAGGTGGAACAGCCTTTAAGGTTGCCATCTATGATGCCAGTGGACCGAATGGTGCTCCTGGTAGGAAATTGGCGGGTCCATTGGATGCGACTGCTCTGCGTAATGGAGAATGGACGGTTGTCGATCTGGCAAACGAAAGAGTTGAAGTAAACGGCGACTTCTATATGGTCTATATCCAAGTAGGCGTCACCCCGAAAACACCCGGACTTGCTATTGATCAAAGCAGTCCAAGCGCGGGTCGCAGCTGGCAAAAGGTGAATGGACCATGGGGTACAACGAGCGGAAACTTTATGATTCGAGCACGGATAAACTTTGAAGCGATGACTCCAGTGATCACAACGCCTAAAGATGCAGCACACACCAATCAATCTACTTTCACAGTAGAAGGGAAAGCTTCACCAACTACTCAAGTTCATCTTTTCAATAAAGGCGAAGAAGTAGCTACTACAACAGCTAGAAAGGATGGTACCTTCTCTGTAGATGTTACCCTTCAAGATGGCGAAAATGTGCTGACAGCTACCTCTTCTACTGATCAAGTCGCAGGTAGTACAGATCCGTCCGAGCCAGTGAAGATCATCCTTGACCAAGCAAAACCAGAACTAACCATCACCAACCCTGCTGAAGGTTTCAAGACAAATCAGAAAGCGGTTACGATCGAAGGAAAAGTGACCGATCCATATCTAGCAGAAGTCACTATAAATGGTCAAAATGTGAATGTCACAGAAGATGGCTCCTACTCCCTAAGCGTACTACTCAATAATGGAGAAAATAAATTTACTGTCACTGCAAAGGACCGTGGTGGAAACGAAACTAGCAAGGAAGTCACTGTTTACGCCAAGTTTAATCCACCTGCGATCGAAAACTTAAAACCAGCTCAAAATGTGGTGATAAAAACGGGTAAAACGTTGACCGTCGAACTAGATAGTGAGCCAGGATTTAATGGCTTCTTCTTGGTCCGATTACCTTCAACCTATGCAACCGCAACGGTAGCCGCAACTTCTGTTGAAATACCATTAACAGAACAAGGAGAAGGTCACTATGTTGGTACCTGGACGGCTCCAAAAGACAAGATCAACGGTGCTGTGATCGAAGTGGTGATGAGAGATGATTATGGAAACGAATCTCGTCAAACAGCCGCTGGTAAAGTGTATGTCAACGTAAAACCTAACTAAATCATAGATTGATAGATTGAATGAAGACAATAGAATCATCTTTCACTTACCCTTTAAGCGAAAGGTGAAAGATGATTCTAAAATGAAGTCTTAATGCAAGCAAATTTTAGGGGGGAATCAAATTGATAAAAAGGAACAGACATAACCGCGTCGCATTTAGTTTTATTTTATGTGCATTATTGTTGCTCTCTACCTTTCTACCTCAACTCACCTTTGCTAATTCCAACTCCAAAGAAAGTATTTCTCTTCTTGAAAGTTCGGATGTAGCATCTGAAAACGTGAAAGCAAAGGTAGATAAAAAACTGAATGATCAGTTTAGTGAGAATAATACGGTTACCTTTTTAGTAAAATTAAAAGATCAAGTGGATACAAAAGAAGTTGCCACCGAAACAGCTAAAAAGGCTAAAGCTCAAAAACAAACGGCTGCCAAAACCGAATTGATGAAACGCTCTGCTGTCGTTTCTTCCCTTCGCGCTAAAGCTAGCGAAACTCAATACTCGATTAAAACCTATCTGGATCAAGAAAAAAAGAAGGGAAATGTCAAAGAGTTTCAATCCTTCTATATCGTCAATGGTATGTCGGTAACAGGAACCAAAGGAGTGATGGAGAAGCTTGCTGCCTTCCCTGAAGTCGAAAAAATCCAGCCCAACGAAACGGTACAGCTGATCTCAAATGAAAGCAGTAAAACATCCAGCCAACCAACAGCTGATACCCAAGCAGACACCACTTCAATCGAATGGAATATTGCAAAAATCGACGCACCACAAGCCTGGAATATGGGCTTTGATGGTACGGGAACTGTAGTCGCTAGTATCGATACAGGAGTCCAGTGGAATCACCCTGCTTTAAAAGAAAAGTATCGGGGTTACAACCCAGCCAATCCAAATCAACCTGATAACACTTACAACTGGTATGACGCTATTACTGGAAAATCTGCACCTTTTGATGATCTTGGTCACGGAACTCACACCGTGGGTACGATGGTGGGTTCTGAGCCTAATGGCACGAACCAAATCGGTGTCGCTCCAGGTGCAAAATGGATCGCGGTGAAAGCCTTTACCTCGGCTGGTGGAACCGGCGAAGATCTACTGAAAGCTGGAGAATGGATTCTAGCTCCAAAAGATGCAGAAGGCAACCCACATCCAGAAAAAGCACCTGACGTGGTGAACAACTCCTGGGGCGGTGGAAAGGGAATAGATGAATGGTACCGCCTAATGGTGCAAAACTGGCGTGCAGCTGATATTTTCCCTAATTTCTCTGCTGGAAATACCGGTCCGCTTGATGGAAGTATCTCCGTCCCAGCCAACTATCCGGAATCATTCGCTGTTGGCGCAACGGATAGTGGGAATCGGATTGCTGGTTTCTCCTCACGCGGTCCTTCGCCATATGGAGAAGGGAAGCCAGACATTTCCGCTCCAGGTGTGGCCATCCGATCTTCCGTACCAGGTAGTAAATATCAAGGCATGCAAGGAACTTCGATGGCTGCACCAGCCGTTGCTGGAGTCGTTGCTTTGATGAAGCAGGCGAATGCCTCTCTTACCGTTGATGAAATGGAAACAATTTTAATGAATTCGGCACTACCATTAACTGACTCCATTTATCCAACTTCACCAAACAATGGTTATGGTTATGGTCTAGTAAACGCCTATAACGCTGTCTCCACCATTGTCAACGGAATAGGCCGAGTTCAGGGGCAAGTGGTTCGTGAAGGTCAAGATACAGAGACTCCAACTTATCAGCATACCGCTCCAACTGAAATATTTTCGAATATGACATTACCTCTTACTGTTCAAGTACAAGACAATGTCAATGTAAGAAGTGTTGAGCTACAATATCGTGCAAGCGAATCTGCCGAATGGCAAACTGTAGCGGCAACTCGTACAGCAGGTGACTATAAGAGCGGAACGTACCAAGCCGTGATTCCGGCTGATGACGTACAGGTCCCAACCCTTACCTATCATTGGCGCATCACGGACTATGGGCAACATGTGGTTACTTCTGACAATTACGCAGTACCAGTCAAATCTGGAATCAGCACCGGGTACAATCAAGATTTTGAATCTCAACCAAGTGGTTGGATCTCCTACGGTACCAACAACAGCTGGGAGTGGGGAGTACCTACCGGTGGACCAGGAATGGCCGCTTCTGGTGAAAAAGTATACGGAACCAAATTAAATGGCAACTATGCCAACTATGCCAATATGAACTTGATGATGCCTCCAATCGACTTGCCTGAAGGTAACGCCTATCTACAGTTTAAAGACTGGTATCGACTTGACAACGACACAGCGGACGGCTTCGCCGACTATGGTCATGTGCTTGTGTCGACAGACAAACAAAATTGGCAACAGCTGTCCCGCTTCACTGGTAAATCTGACACATGGACGGAGCGCCAAATCGATCTATCCGCATATGCTGGTCAACAAATCTATATCGCCTTTAACGTCACTACAGACGCTGCTTATGGGAGCGCAGGTTGGTATATCGATGATGTCGCCTTAAGCAATACACCACATACCACAGCCAATGTAGAACTAGAAGAAGTACAACAACAAAAACTGTTAGCTAAACAACTGGAAAATGAGCCACAAACCAATAAAAAAGCAGTCAACCCGGATACCATCCAACCAACAAAAATACAAAACGTGATGGCACCCACCGCAACGATCACGCCGACAGCAGTCCAACCTATGTCCCTGCCGCTTGGAGCTACAGTAAGCGTGCTCGAATCAGGACGTTCTGTTACTACCAACCCAATTGATGGTAGCTATGTTATTAATAGTCATCCTTCTGGTGAGTTCACCTTACGTGCTGAAACATATGGATATGAATCTGCAGATCAACGAGTGACGATTCCTAAAAATGGTACAGTAGAATCCAACTTTACCTTAAACCCGATCCAGAAAGGAACGGTTAGCGGAACTGTCACAAATAAGCAAACAGGTCAGCCGCTAGCTAACGCAACACTCTCTCTGATCGAAGACGCGCTCATTCAACCTGTACAAACAGATGAAAACGGACACTTTTCCATCACTGGCTATGAAGGAACCTATTCCTTGCATGTATCCGCGCCTTTCTATCATAGCCAAGATATCACGATCACCATCCCAGCAAACGGAAATATCGAACAAAATGTTCCGTTACAACCATTTGTCGGCTATCCTGATGAGATCGGCTATGATGATGGGACAGCAGAAAATCATAATGCTTCGTTTACTGCTGGAGATGGTTGGGCTGTAAAAATGTTTTTACCTGAAGGTAAAAAAAGCGCCTTAGTCACCGCTGGTCTCTTCCGCTTCTGGGATGAAAGCTGGCCGGATCCAGGTAGAACAGACTTTAAGGTTGCCATCTATGATAATGGACCGAATAATACTCCTGGTAAAAAAATTGCGGGTCCATTTGATGCGACTGCTCTGCGTAATGGAGAATGGACGGTTGTCGATCTGGAAAGCGAAGGAGTAGTGGTAACCGACACCTTCTATATGGTCTATATCCAAGTAGGCTCCTACCCGAATACACCAGGACTCGGTGTTGATAAAAGCAGTCCAAGCACTCTTCACAGCTGGCAACTGGTTGACGGAGTTTTCTCCCCAGACCGTTACGAAAACGTAATGATTCGGGCACGGGTAAAATATGAAGCGTCGGCTCCAGTGATCACAACGCCTAAAGATGCAGACCACACCAATCAATCTACTTTCACAGTAGAAGGGAAAGCTTCACCAACTACTCAAGTTCATCTTTTCAATAAAGGCGAAGAAGTAGCTACCACAACAGCTAAAAAGGATGGTACCTTCTCTGTAGATGTTACCCTTCAAGATGGTGAAAACGTGCTGACAGCTTCCTCTTCAACTGATCGAGGCAGTACGGATCTGTCCGAGCCAGTGAAGATCACCCTTGACCAAGCAAAACCAGAACTAATCACCAAACCTGCTGAAGGCTTCAAGACAAATCAGAAAGCGGTTACGATCGAAGGAAAAGCGACCGATCCATATCTAACAGAAGTCACTATAAATGGTCAAAAAGTGAATGTCACAGAAGATGGCTCCTTCTCCCTAGATGTACTGCTCAATAATGGAGAAAATAAATTTACTGTCACTGCAAAGGACCGTGCTGGAAACGAAACTAGCAAGGAAGTCACTGTTAACGCCAAGTTTAATGCACCTGAAATCACAAATCTGAAACCAGCTCAAGATGTGGTGATAAAAAGGGGTACGACGTTGACCGTCGAACTAGATAGTGAGCCAGGAATTAGTGGTTTCTTCTCGTTAAGCGTACCTTCAGCCTTTTCATCCGCAACCGCCGCTTCTGTTGAAATACCATTAACAGAACAAGGAAAAGGTCACTATGTTGGTACCTGGAAGGCACCAAAAGACAGGATCAACGGTGCTGTGATCGAAGTGGTGATGAGAGATGCTTATGGAAATGAATCTCGTCGAACAGCCGCTGGTAAAGTGTATGTCAAGTAAAACTTAACTAAATCAAGATTGAATGAAACAGAAGAGTAGATTCGTCAAAGAATCCGATATCTGGCTTTTAATTCACGAGCATTTAAGTCCCTTACCCAAATAATTTTTGAAAGAGAGACGTTCTATACTACTAGACGTCTCTTTTATTCACTTCACATAAAAGTCTTGTTCAACTAACGGGTGCTTTACCTCAAGAAGGGGTAAAGCCTTTTTTCTTATTGAACTAAAGGGGCAGGTTGAAGGCATGAGCGTGGCCTTTACAGATCCCAATTTGTTCAATCTAAAAGTTTACTTATATACGGATGGAGAAACCGAGTTGATGAGAAGGAGTAAAAGAGAGGTTTTTGAAAGAGGAACAGATATAAATTATTTAAGAAAATCTCATGAGGAACGTAGAATTCAATACGATTTATTTATGCATCCTTATCATCGGAAAAAATATGGTTAAAAGTTCATGGAATCCCAGAAAAAAATAACAGAACGCTCAATCTATAAAAAGATTGGGCGTTCTATTTTGATCCTAAAAGGAATATTTAAACTTCTTCTTCTTATTATAGATTTAAGAAATTACTAATTACCTCTACATATTCATTTTTTGGATATTTCTTATATAAATCGCTTGATAATCGAATTGGGTCACCAAAAAAGTATCGCTCATATTGGGTTTGTCTAGTTCCAAATGAACTCATTGTTAGATCCCAAGCTAAACGAAATATTTTTACACGTTCCTCTGCGGTCTTATTTGCTCCTTGAAGATAAATATCTAAGTCCTTTCTTATAATAGAATGAAATGCTCTTTCAGTAGGTAATGTAATCATTCCACTAGCTCCGATTAACTGGATAATTTCAGTGAAACGAGGATAAATTTTAGGAAAAATGTTACCAGCAACTTGAAGCGGGAAAATATCTGGACGCATATATCCCCACTCATCTAATTTTGCGTTATTCTCCGATTTTTCTAACAACGCTTTCATCGTTTCTAGACCAATGATGATTTCTGACATCTTTTCTTGAATATGTTGATATCCGTTAATATTAATCGTTTCGATAAGAAGCTCAGCAATACCTAAGACGAACTCTGTTTTTACAATTTGTCTAATCAAAACTTGGTGCTTAGTAAAGGGACTGAAAGAGCTGTGAATTGGGAATTCTTCGGCTACTTCCGCATTGTTGTAATAAAATACCCTATTCCAAGGTACTAATACATTGTCAAAGACAACAATAGAATCCATTTCTTCGAACCGCGAGCTTAATGGATGATTAAAAGAAGATTGTCCTCCGATGAATGAATCCCTACAAATAAACTTTATTCCTTTCGTATTAGAAGGGATCGAAAAAGCAAAAGCTTCATCTTCATTAAATAGAAATTTACCAACGCTAAATACTAATAACTCATCTGTTAAACCACCTTGCGTAGCAAGAAGACGGGCTCCTTTAATGATGATTCCTTCTTCATTTGTATCAATAACTTTTGCGGCGATTGGTGGCTCATCGGTATCTTCAAAGTAGATTTCAGAACGATTCACTTGTGGTGAAACAAAGGTATGTGTAAACGACAGGTCATTTTCCCTAGCCAGTTCATAAAATGCTTGCAGATTATTCGGAAAACATTTGTCCTTATTTTTTAAAAAGGATACCGAAGAGGCAAAGCTCATTAAAACTGTGTTCAAATAATCTGGGGTTCTTCCCATGATACCACCTGAATACCTAGCCCAATGTTCAATCATCTTTCTTCTTCTTATTAAGTCCTCTTTCGTTTTTGGTTGCAAAAAGGAAAGACCAATACGTTCACCCGATACTGGGGAAATAAAAGTCATCTCATCTTTTATTTCTGGGTCATGTTGCAAATCATAAAGAGCCGCTTTTGACTGAATAAGTCCTTTGAATGCAGGATGTTCCGAGAGCAACCCCTCAATATTTTCACCGTCGTACCAAATATCATTGTTAAGCTGGTTTAATCGGTTAATATAATCTTCTCCATTAATAGCCCCCATGTTTCACTCTCCAATGTAATTCGATATTTAAATAATCGATTAAAGCTGTTATAAGAAGATAAATCGTTCAATTTTTTATTACTATTACTAAAATTAACCTATGTAACTAGAGCATGCTAATATTCCTTCTTCAACTAAAGGGTGCTTTAGTCAATTTGGGCAATGTCAATTAAGTCGTTGCCCTTTTTACATTTAAAAGTACTTCTGATAATACTCTTTCCTTAGTCTTCCGCGTTCTTCCCGAGTCCAAGAAGACATTGAATGACTTGCATGGGTGCTCCAATATTCAACAAATGAGTAGTAAAGCTGTATCTAAGTTGATGGGGATGGATTTTTCCTTATTCAACTAACGGGGCAGGTTAGTTCAAAAGAAATTATTCTAAATATATCCAACTAAGGGATTTTTAATGTTAAGCTTATGCTATGTTTTGAGTATGAATTTGCTGAACTTTTAAACTGAAGTAATTTAAATCAACTAATAAAAACATTACTTGTAGCTTAATAAGATGAGTTTTTACTTTTTATATCTCGATGTTGGAATTAAAAGTCTAAGTAAGAAATGAATTAGTACACAGAATGGAGTGGTAATTTGAAAACGTCAACTGGTTTATTAATTCTAATTGTTTTAATGCATCTCATCACGCTTACCAATATCACCCTTTTTAATGGGAATTGGAATGGAATAGCTTTATGGCTAAGTACGGGTTTATTCATAGCAGCGATAGCCTTCTATTTATTGGATAAAACAAAAAAACAAAAAGTTTAACCCATTTAATCCGGATTCTTTTCGTTCAAGGTAATATACGAAGTAACGGGGGCTTGTGTTGAAAAACAGCTATCCTTTGAGGGTAGCTGTTTCTGGTTTTATTTTAATTTTAATTTATATAACTTATTGAGGGTGAGGGGGTAGCTGATGAAAATTAACACTTATCTTATTCAATTGGCTTGTATGATTCTCTTAATTTTTGGTGGAACTTTTATTCTTCGTTACTTTAGAACTGAAGAACTTTTGTTAGATCAAATTGTAGGAGTTGTTGTTGGATTTATTCTCCTTGTTTTTTCACTTTTTTGGAGAATAAAAAAAAATAAAGCGTCGAGAACTGGTGCTATAGAATAGAGTTACGAACGATAAGAGAGAGCTGCCTAGACAGCTCTTTTTTCTTATTCAATTAAAGGGGCAGTTTAGTTGAACAAGGAAATGGAGTTTTATTGTAGTTAATAGGAGGGACAAGATGAATAAAATAGTACGTGGTTTTTATGTGGTTATGGTTTAGCACTTATTTCACTTTTATATTTTGGTTTGAATGGTTTAATTGTAGCTGTATTAAACGATACATTCCCTAATGCAAAATTTATCATTATTTTGTCTTTAATGCTTATAGTTGCTTGGTCGATTGGGTTAGGAACTCGTCGATACTTAAATAGTTGTACTAAAGAAACACGAAGTAAAATTAGAAATCCAATTTTAGGTATTACCGTATTCAGTTGGATAATTGTCTTACTCTTATTCAAATAACGGGTGCTTTACTTCAAGAAGTAGTATTTTGAAATGGTATTGAATAAGTTAATATATGTAAATTAAAATGAGGATTGGCGTTTTAAAGGGTGTTGTGAATAACAACTTGAAAAGAAGATTAGAATCCTACGTTCTATTCAAAACATGCTTTCAAATTTGTTAAAAACTTCTGATGAAGAGAAAAATAACTATAACCGTTATTTCATAAACTGAACAGAATGATCAATAAAAAAGAGGTTTATGAAAGGGGATATAAAAATGAGTTTACAAATTTACAGCAAAAAACGTTCCATACAAAGTTATCTCTTTGAAAAATATCTAACTTTGCGAAATACAAAAAAGGGGTTTTCCACTATTGAAAACACCTCGAAGTTCGTAAAACAAAGGGGAACTGAAAATATTAAGCCATATGTTATAGGGAATGCTAAATTTTCCAGTGATATTAAGGAGCAAGTGATAGAGGACATAAAGGTTTTCACATTAAATGACCAAAAATCTTTGGAACAAAAAGTAATTCTTTATATACATGGAGGGGCCTGGACTAATCAACCTTTAATTTTTCATTGGAGGTTCATGGATAAAATGGCTCAATCATTAAATGCAAAAATTATTGCTCCTATTTATCCTAAAGTACCTAATTTTAATTATCAGCACACCTACCCAAAACTCTTAAACCTATATAAAGAAATCCTTGGAACCGTCGAAAGTCCTAAACAATTGACCATTATGGGGGATTCGGCAGGCGGAAATATATCACTTGGTTTGGCACATCTTTTAATGACGAATAATATACCTCAACCAAAAGATATCATTTTGCTATCTGCATGTGTTGATATGGGACTTGATAACCCTCTTATACCTGAATATGAAAAAAAGGACCCAATGTTGGCTATTGGAGGAATGGAAGTGATTACAAAGATTTGGGCAGCTGATAAGAAAATAGATGACCCATTAATTAGTCCAATCTACGGTAACTTTAAAGGACTTGGGAAAATCACTCACTTTATTGGAACACACGAAGGTTTATATCCAGATGCTATAAAACTTGATGAAAAACTAACAGAGCAAGGAATTGAGAACAATACATTTGTTTATCCAAAAATGAACCATGCGTTTGTTGTAATGCCAATCCCTGAAGCTAAAGATGCTCAACAAAAAATTATTGAGATAATTAATAACTAAGAGAGGTCTTTCAACTGCAAATTAAGAGTGCTTGAGTTAAAGACCTAGTGCGTCATTTAGGCAGTATTTTTGTCATTAAATGGTCAGGATATAAGATTGTGAAGGATTGCACTTAAACTAACGGATGCTTTCGTATTATAAGGTCAACCAGTTTTTACTGGTTGACCTTATTTTTATTGGATTTAAGATATCAGTAGCCAGGGTAGGAGCTTTTGAACCTCATAAAAACAGAGCAATCCAACTCTTAAATCTTAGAAATCTTTCGAGACAACAGAAGATTGTCACGAATATGTAAATGGAGGCTAAGCTACAGTTTCACACGATTTTAGATCAAGTGTTTCCAGAATAATGCAAGGTTTTCGGTAACCTATTTTCAAAACAGGGACTATGTTTCCTCTGTTTGTTGCAAGAGATTTTTTACACATTAATTGACAATGAAAATCATTATCAATTATGTTATGATATCTTTTGTGCTTTTTATATTGAAAAATAGGAGGAAAACATGGTATCGAAGCTGTGTTACGTGTGTAACTCGAGTAAACATGTTTCATGGTTGGCGGGTGATATTTCTGAAAAATTTAGCTATTCCAAATCACACATTTAACTTTTTAGTACCTTGGGGAAACTATTGGTAGGTATAGGTTTATTAATCGGTTGTTTTACAAAAAATAGTTTCGGATTGTCGATGAACTTTTCTTATGATTATCAGTACTGATTCTACTTCGTTCTAAAAATATTCAGGAGGACTTTATGATGCAAAATGAAGTAGTTGCTAAAGATATATTCCATACTACAGATCAAAACAAACTTGGAAAACACGTGTTTCAATCTTTAGTCGTTTTAATGCGTATTCTATTTGGGTTAGGTTGGCTTTTAGCGGGAGTTACGAAGATTTTGGGAAAAGGAGGTTCCACAGGGCATTCGTGGTTTGCTCAACCCGGGGTATTTCTTAGTGATTATCTGGTAAAAGCATTAGATAAACCTAATGTACCAGATTTTTACAAATTTCTTATTGACGAGGTAGCTTTAAAGCACGTGATGGGTTTAAATTATTCCATTCCCATCGCTCAAATGATGCTTGGTTTGTTCCTCATCGCAGGATTTATGATACTTCCATCGATTCTGACTTGTCTCTTTATGCATATAAATTTTCTTCTCTCAGGTAATATCAATGTAATGAGCCTTACCCTTTATACAAGCGCATTTTGCTTGTTACTAAGAGAAAGACAGATTTATAGTTTAAGCTTGGATCAATACTTCAAAATAGATCATTTATTTTCCTTAACTATTAACAGACTTAGACATACGAAATTCCGAGTTCCGCTGAAAAAACTCTGGAATTAAAATGAGCAGTTCGAACAAAGTTTAGAAATGATAAATAAAATCGATATGGGGAGGGATAGCTTGTGAAAAGATACTTATCTTATTTTTGGCATCATTAGTAATTCTAGTATTATCGGCTTGCACTAATCAGAAAGAACATGGTTCTGAACATGAAGGTCAAGCTGGAGAAGATGTAATGATTGGTCAGGTAATTAAAAATGGAATGGAGATTAATGCTGTTTATCTGCCCCATTCAGTTGAAGTAGCTCCTGTTGAGCGTGGAGGAAAAGAAGGAAACATTCACTTAGAAGCCGACATTCATGCAGCAAAAGACAATTCTTTTGGATTTCATGAAGGTGAATGGATTCCATATCTAACAATTGGCTATAAGATACATAATCTTGATACAGATGAAGATGTAGATCAAGGGCAATTGTATCAAATGGTAGCAGGTGACCCACATTATGCGTCTAATGTTTTATTACCTGAACCTGGAAATTACGAATTAACTTTTCAAATCAGCGAACCTGATTTATCTCGTCACGCTGAAGATGTTGAAAAGTTCTATGAACCAATGACTTTAAAGTGGGAATTTAAGTATGATGGGGCTCAAAAATAAATAAATACGATCAAAAATCGTTGCCCTTTGCGGAACCGACGCTGCTCTAGAAGTGGATTCGATAATTGGAATGACTTCTTATTTTTAAAAAACTTCGGGGCGATTTAATAAAAAAAGACGATTTAGCCTCTAAAAAGGTTAAATCGTCTTTTGCTTTTTATAATTTTTAATAGCAATGGACTGAGTAGGATTAAGTTATTTGATAAAAATAAATTCCTAATAGGGAGAAGGTTAAATCTTATGATTTAGCCTTTTTCTGTTCTAGGGGTAGCACAAGCCAATCAACGTATAAGTTTAGGAACAGCATTTCACCTTCACAAGGATTTAATTGAATAAAATACTTTTGTGTGAAGCACATCCAGCGACCGATTAATTTCTTCCAAATCATCATTGGACGCTTCCTTTATCCGTTGCAGGAAACGGGCTTCTATATGGTTAAAGGCTTCGTTCATCATGACTTCGCCTTCTTTGGAAAGACGGATATATTGCTTTCGTCGATCTTCGGCAACGGCAAATTTTTCGCATAGATTTTTTTCGCTTAGTTTTTTCAGTTCACGGCTCGTGTTAGGCATGGACATATTCTGACAATCACTAATTTGACTAAGGGTAACGGGCTGACTAACCGCTATATATTCAAGAATACTATGTTGAACGGGGGTAATGGTATCGGATTTAACATCTTTTGTAATTTCATGCGTCACTTGATGTACAGAAGTAGTAAAGGCCACAAATTTATGAAATAAAGCTTTTTTTTCCAAAAGGATCACCTCTTAATGATAATATAACAAAATAGTTGTTAAAATACAATTATCATTTGATAACTAAAAAAGAATGTGCTACGATTTGTTTGTCAAATGATAAGTAAAGAGGTGGCACAATGAAAACGCTTGTTATATATACGCATCCAAATCATCAGAGCCTAAGTTATGCATTTTTTCAAAAGGTTATTCAAGGAAGCAGTGAAAACCCCAATAAAGCGGAGATAAAGGTGCTGGATTTATATGATGAGGAGTTTAATCCGATCCTAGTTTTCAATGAGAAAAAACGCAGAAGGGATATGCACTCCGATCCCCAACTTGAAAAGTATAGAGAACAAATTATTTGGGCCGATAAAATAGTTTTCATATATCCGATCTGGTGGGGACGGCCTCCAGCTATGCTTTTGGGGTATATTGACCAAATGTTTGCTTCAGAATTTGCCTACAAAGACAAGGGCGGACTTCTGCCAGAAGGACTTTTGAAGGGGAAGTCTGTTGTTTGTATTTCAACGATGAAGGGGCCAACGCTTTATCCTTTGTTCTGGTTGAATAATGCGCACAAAGTATTAATGAAGAAAGCCTTGTTTAATTATGTTGGGATAAAAAAAGTGAAGTTTTTTGAATTTGGGAATATGGAAAATCTGAAGGGAAAGCATGACGAGAAATTAAACAAAATATATCGTTATTTCAAAATAATAGACCGCTAAAGAATGTGAATTAGCATTTTTTTCTGCAGTAAATGTAGCTTTGAAATAAAGTTTGATCATTTAAAACAAAGTTCGATAATTTCTAAAATAGTTTGATCATTTCTAAAAAAGTTTGATTAATATCATCTCACCTCTATCTTTTACTAATCGAATCCCCCTCACGCTGAGAACGAAAGTTCTTATTGTGAGGGGGATTCTTTCTTTATGAAAGTAGGATAATAGCTGATTAGATAGAGAGGTGATCCAAGGAAAAATAGTTTGAGAAACTAGAGAAAAGGATTGAGTATTGATCTTAATATACACTTCTTATTCATAGAAATGGTTGAGTAGTTAGAAAAACATACTTACGAGATATAGTGGAAGTTATGGTGATGATCAGAAGAGATGAATGGTTTGTACTTAAGCTATCGGTTTCCAGCAAAGGGTGAATGATAGTCAATTCTATGGAGTGATTTATCATTAAATAACTCATAGCAAAAATGAAGAATGAGTATATGGAACTATTTTCCTTAACAAACATTGCCAAAAAAATGTGCTTATACTACATAAATCATATACAAAAAATAACAAATGAGCATATGGAATGATTTTCCTTAACAAACATTGCCAAAAAAATGTGCGTATACTACACTGGGTTTAAGAGGAATAAAGTGAATATTCAATAGATTCAAATACGTAAATCAAAAGAAAATGAATGTAATTATTCAACAAAGGAGGTGGATGCAAGAGTGAGGACGGAGAGGAAAAGCGTAAAAACATAAATGATTATGTTTAAATATGCAAGTAGGTGTTTGGTGTTCTCCATGCTGGATAAATGGTTACAAGCGTATGTAGTATTTATCCTAATTCGAAAGTATTATTTTATGAAAGCGCATTCATTTTCTACACATTCCGATATCTGATGATCTATTTTTTTGCTATGGTTACATTAACTGGAAAATTTACTCATCTAAGAGATTTCAATTTTAGGAGGTGATTTGATCTTTTGGTAATTGGATGAATTGCATCACTATTTCAACTGAATGAACTAAGGAGGAGAAGTTTTGAGAAGAAAAATGAGTGCTCGCTTCAAATGGTTGTATGTAATTTTAAGTACATTTTTAGTCCTTTCATTAATGTTGCCTAGAATGGGTATGGCAGAAACAAATAATAAGCCTTACACGTCTGTTAAAGAAGCTGCTTTAACATCCAATAAAAGTAAGATTAATAGTAAGCTAACTAAACAATTTGATAAACAGAAAGAAGTAACCTTCTTAATTAAATTTAAGCAACAAGCAAATACACTTGAAATAGCTACGGAAGCAGGGAAAAATGCAATTAGTCAAAAGGCTTCTCCTGCAAAGGCAAAGTATATGAAAAGATCTGCTGTTGTTTCTTCTTTAAGGTCAACAGCAAGCGAAACACAAGTAAATGTTAAAGATTATTTGAAGAAACAAGAAAAAGCCGGTAAAGCAAAAAATACTAAATCCTTTTATATTGTTAATGCAATGGCCGTAACAGCTACGGAAGAGGTCATGGAACAAATCGCAGCATTTCCTGAAGTTGAAAAGATTCTACCAAATGAAACGAGGCAGCTTCATAAAGCGGTAAAATCACAAGAAACTTCCCAGGCGAAGGCTAGTGTAAATAACCAAAAGGATTCTATAGAATGGAATCTTAAAAATATCGGTGTCCCTTCTGTATGGAAATCGGGGATTGATGGCTCCGGGACAGTCGTAGCTTCCATTGATACAGGAGTACAGTGGGATCATCCCGCTTTAAAAGAAAAATACCGAGGATATGATCCAGCTAATCCGAATAATGTAGACCATGGATTCAATTGGTATGATCCAGTATCAAATGAATCGACGCCTTATGATGATGTTGGCCATGGAACCCATGTAACAGGAACAATGGTTGGTGCTGAACCAAACGGTGAAAATCAAATTGGTGTTGCACCGGGAGCAAAATGGATTTCTGTTAAGGCATTCTCTGAAGAAGGTGGAGAGGATGTAGGTTTATTAGCAGCCGGTGAATGGATTTTAGCTCCAAAAGATAAAAATGGAAATCCTCACCCTGAAAAAGCACCTGACGTTGTCAATAATTCATGGGGCGGAGGTCCTGGGCTTGATGAATGGTACCGTCCAATGGTGGAAGCTTGGCGTGCGGCAGAAATTTTCCCTGAGTTTGCTGTAGGAAATATAAATTTCTGGAATCCTGGTGGACCCGGATCAGCTGCCAGTCCATCCAATTATCCAGAATCATTTGCAACAGGCGCGGTTGATATTAATAATAAATTAGCTTCATTTTCACTTCAAGGGCCTTCCCCATATGATGAGGTGAAACCAGATGTTGCAGCACCCGGAGTTGCTATCCGATCAGCCGTTTCAGGCAGTGGTTATGCATCTAATAATGGGACGTCAATGGCAGCACCGCATGTTGCTGGGGTTGTGGCCCTTCTTCGTCAAGTGGATTCAAGCTTAACAGTAGACGAATTAGAGGGAATATTATTATCAACCTCTACACCTTTAACGGACTCAACATTCCCGGATACCCCTAATAATGGGTACGGATACGGACTAGTTAATGCGTATGAAGCTGTGGCTTCCATTACTACCGGACTTGGCAAAATAAAAGGACAAGTTAGTGTAGAAGGAGAGGACGCAGAGCAACCAAAGTATGAGCATAGTGCTCCACAAAAAACATTCTCGGGCATGGATTTAGATTTAGATATTCAGGCAACAGATAATATCAGCGTAACGAATGTTGAACTACACTACTTAAAAGTAGATGGGAATTGGGATACACTTCAAGCTAAAAGAGTCTCAGGAGACCATAAAAATGGCTCATATATGGTAACAATTTCAGGAAAAGACATTAAAGAACCTACTCTCACTTACAAATGGAAAATAACCGATTATGTTGGAAATCAAGTTATAACTGATTCGTATAACATCTTTGTAAAACCAGGAATTGGCATCGGTTATTTAGAAGACTTTGAAACAAAGCCTGATGGTTGGCGTTCCTTCGGGGTAAATAATGTTTGGGAATGGGGAGTACCAACTTCGGGACCTCAAAAAGCCGTATCAGGTGAGAAAGTTTATGCGACAAAATTGGATGGACTTTATCCAGATGGGTCAAATATGACGTTACTGATGCCGCCAATCGACCTTCCAGATGGGCAGGCATACTTACAATTTAAACAATGGTATGATTTTGAAACAAATTATGATTTTGGCCATGTATTAGTTTCAACAGATATGGAAAACTGGACGCAAAAATTCCGCGTCACTGGTCAAGAGTCCAGTAGTTATATTGATGGAGAAGTTGATTTAAGTGAGTATGCTGGTCAAAGAATTTTTGTTGCTTTTAATGCAACTTCAGACATACTTTTTAATGATCGAGGATGGTATATAGACGACGTTCGTCTATCTAATCAACCTATTCAAGCAACTAACAAGGCCTCATTAGGGGTTGTTAAAGACCATAATCAAAAAGATTCCGTAACAATGGCTACAAAGGTAAAAGTGGATCCAAGCAAAATAACTCCGGTTAAGCAGGAGATTTCTAAAGATAACTTAGAACAGGGAGCTTCTCCGTCAATCTTACCGCTTGATGCAGAGGTAAGTGTACTGGAAACAGGTAGATCAACCTTTACAAACCCGCAAAATGGCAGTTACCAATTAACTAATGCAACAGGAACATTCACAGTTCAGGCAGAGGCATACGGGCATCGTTCAGCATCGCAGTCTGTTACAGTTTCAGCTAACGAAGATGTAACAGCGAACTTGGTTTTGGAGGAAATTCCAAAAGGAACGATTTCAGGATTAGTCACAAATGAAGTGACGGGAGCACCAGTTTCAAATGCTACACTGTTTTTAATGGAAGATGCTCAGATTCAACCTGTCCAAACAAATGAAAAAGGGGAATATAGCATTACTGCTTACGAAGGAAGTTATACTTTAAAAGTGGCATCCCCATCCTACTATGGTAAAGAATTAACCGTTAAAGTAAACGCGGGATCTTTCAAACAAGACATGCAGTTAAAACCTTTTATCGGGTATCCGGGAGAAATTGGCTACGATGATGGTACGCTTGAAAACGCACAAGGGTTCTATACCGGCGGTAATGGTTGGGCTGTCAAGATGTCTTTAGTTGAAGGCGAAACAAGTGCAATGGTAACAGGAGGATTATTCAGATTTTGGGGAGATGATTGGCCGCAGCCTGGTGGAACGGATTTCAAGGTGGCTGTTTATGACGCCAGTGGGAAAGATGGTGGACCTGGTAAAAAAATAGCAGGACCATTTAATGGAACCGCCAAAAGAAATGGTGAGTGGACACATGTAGATTTAAGTTCAAAAGGAATTATGGTCAGTGGCGATTTCTACATGGTTTATATTCAAAGTGGGGATAGTCCGAATATTCCTGGACTTGCAACAGATGAGAATGGTGAGTTTTCTGGTCGCAGCTGGTCTTATTTTGGAGGTGAATTTACTCCAACACCTGAGGATGAAGGAAACTACATGATTCGGGCGACGGTTAATTACGAAGTTAAAGCACCAGTCATTACATCACCTGCTGATGGATTCTTTACAAATCAAGGTTCAGTCATCGTTGAAGGAAAATCAGCCCCGACTACTACAGTTAAGATTTATAATAAGGAAGTGGAATCTACATCTGTGCAAACAACTGAAAATGGCAGCTTCTCAGCAGAACTCCAATTAAATGAAGGAGAGAACACTATTACTGCTAAAGCGTCATCTGAAAGTGGTACTACGGATGCGTCGGCTCCTGTTAAAGTAGTCTATGACAAAACGAAACCAGAGCTTTCTATTGACAAGCCAGTTAACAATGTAAAAACCAATAAAGAGGCTGTGACGGTAGAAGGAATAGTATCAGATCAACACCTTGACTGGGTGAAAGTAAATGGTCAACAAGCAGAAGTTACAAACGGCAAATACTCTCATCGAGTCCTTTTATCAGAAGGAGTAAATACAATTCATGTCATTGCCCATGATAAAGCAGGTAATGAAACGAAAAAATCGGTATTGGTGGATGCCAAACTATCTGCTCCTTCTATAGAAAATTTACAACCAGCAACAGACAAGTACTTGAAATCAGGTGAAAAAGTAAAGGTGGAATTTGACAGTGAGGCTGGCTTAAAACCTGTATTCGCGCTTAGAATGTTAACGACCACAAAAAATACAACAAATAAATTGTCAAGTGCTTCAACTGAATTTCCAATGATGGAAACATCCCCTGGTCATTATGTGGGCTATTACACGGCAACTTCCAATGTGAAGGTAGCCGGAGCAGAAGTAGAAGTAATGGTTTCAGATGGTTATGGAAATGAAACAAGAAAAATAGCGACTGGTAAACTATTTATCAATAAGAAAAAGTAAGAAAGTGAAAAAAGCGGAAGCAGTTTAAAAACTGTTTCTGCTTTTGTTGTAGAAATGAAAACCCTAGGCTAGGCCTAAGGTTCTAAACTCGGAAAAGTGTGAAAATATTAGTTATTAATTGTATACATTATTCAACTAACTGGTGCTTTATCTCAAGAAGGGGTAAAGCCTTTTTCTTATTGAACTAAAGGGGCAGATTAATTAATAATCTGTACACATTGATAGGGGTTTTTTCCTAGGGAGTAGAGAAGAATTACTATATGTACCAAGCTAAAACATTGTTAATAGAAAAGGATGGTTAAATGGAAAGAGATTATAAAAAAATCCCATATTTTCTAGAGGGACAAGAACCTATAAAACATACAACAAGCAGATTACAGTTTAAGAAGGTAACTAAAGATTTAGAGGGAGAATTTAAAGAAAATATCGGAAAGATTATAATAGGATCTTTAGATTCTATGGACCAAAGATTGGTTGATAAACAAGCAACAATTGAAGAATTAGTGGATGAATATTGGTCAGTGGATGAGAATCACTTCGTATATAAGGAGGAATGGTGGAAGATAGCATACTTGGAAGGTACCGTGGTCGGAATTACTCAACCAGTAGTCTATAAAGGTAGCGAAAGAGATGGATTGGTGGAAGGGACAATCCACTACATTGGAGTATTGCCTGAACATAGAGGTCAAGGATATATAATTGACCTTCTATAAGAAGCGACTGAAACTCTAAAATCTATTGGTGTGTGGCGAATATTTTCTGATACAGATATTAACAACTTACCAATGAGGAATGCTTTTGAAAAGGTCGGATATTCCGTTTGGAGAAAAATTTAATTCGTAAAATATTCTAATTATCGCCTCAGAAAACATGATTCATAACACATGCTTTGTGAACAAATATACTTAAGCTAACGGGTGCTTTACTTCAATAAGGATCGGATCAATTATTTGGTTTGTTAATCTTTAGCTGTTCCATTTTTATGGGTTTCACCACAAAATCTGGGAATTCCAGGATTTACAGCATCTTCCGTTCCAAATGGAAATTCTCGTTTTAATCCCTACACCCTCTATATTAAATGTATATTATATAGACCTTTGGGCAAACTAATCAAAAAAGGGTTGGTAATATGCAATTAAATTTGATTTGGGATGCAGTTCTCATTGTTGCAGTGGGAATGCTCATATTAAGACTAGCTGGAAGAAATTCCATTTCTCAAATGACTGTCTCCGAACTTGTTATAATGATTACGATTGGACCTTTACTTAGTCGCCCTATCGAGAACCAAGGGCTTTGGAACACATTTGGTGTTGCTTTTGTTCTCATATTTACAGTGTTTGTTATCCAGTATCTTAAAATAAAGTTTGCAGGGGTAGAAACACTTCTTACAGGAAAATCAGTATTAGTAATTGAAAATGGAACCATAAATGAAGAAAACATGAAAAAAATGCGACTTACTACTGACAATCTTGAAATGCGATTACGCCAAGTTGGAATTTACACAATAGGTGATCTTGAGTGGGGAACAATAGAGGTTAATGGAGAACTTGGTTATAAGTTGAACGCTAATAAACAACCAGCCACCAAGCAGGACATTCAGGATTTAATACAATTAATCGAATCCAAGTTTTCCGATACATCCTTTTCTTTTCAAAAGGATTGATTTAATCAATCAGTCGCATACCAATGTGAATGATCCGATCAGCCCGGAGTTACCGAAAGACTAGAATAATTTTTCTCAATTGTACAGCACATGATAGAAAATCACAAAACACTCCTTCCGCCTGAAAAGCTAGAAGGAGTGTTTTTATTATTGGGTTTGGATAAATGATTTTGTTGAAAACATACTAAGTATTGTTAACTTATAGTAAATTTCGTTAAGAATTATCCGAAATATGGAAAATGAAAGCATTAATATGATAAATATTAGATTGTGTGAGAATTGCGTGAGTGATTGCACGACCAAAAGAAAGGGGTTTACAAGTGAGAAAGAAGAGTAGTGTTCTAATGGGAAAGGGCATAGCTTTGTTAATGCCGTTAGCTTTGATGTTGCAAACGATTCCTGCCTATGCTGCAGGGGATGAGAGTGCACAGGACAGTGAACGGGCAGAGTATTTAGATCTGAAGTTATATACGGGGGAGTTGCATTCGCATACTTCCATTAGTGATGGTGTGTTGTTCCCGGAGGATGCTGTTAATCATGTGGCGGAAAATACGAATCTTGATTTTTACAGTACGTCGGAACATGATGTAACGTTTGATATAACTACTGGTAATGACTATCTGGAAAGCTACACAGATTCTTACTCGGATGAATACAAGTTTTCTCGATCAGAGCTTGATAGATTGAATTCTGACAGTCTTGTAACAATACCTGGTGTTGAAGTAACTTGGTATGACGATGCGGGGCATATCAATTTGTTCAATACAGAATGGTTTCCTAGAACATATGGAAAAGGGGCAACAGGACAATTTGGAATGGGCGAATTAATGTATGATCTTCCAACATTTTATGGTCGTCTTGCAGAAGAAGAAGGTGCAATTGCACAATTCAATCATCCCGATCCAAATAGTAAAGGCAATTTCAATGGCTTTGGTCATTTAAATAAAGACATAGATGATAACGTTACGTTGTTTGAATATAAAGTTTCACGTTATTTTGACACATTCGTCCAAGCTTTGGATAATGGGTGGCACCTTTCTCCTTCCTATGGAGGGGATGAACACAGTGCCAATTGGGGAAGCGGAAATCCTGCTTTAACAGGTGTTTGGACAGATGAATTAACGAGAGAAAGTATTTACGATGCAATGGCGAACCGCCGTACGTATGTTACTTTCGATGAAAATTTTGAATTAGGTTACTCAGCTAATGGAAATATAATGGGTTCTATACTCTCTGGAGACACAAAAGAACTTAATCTTAATGTTTTATTGAAAGATCCAGACCCAGAGGATTTTATTGACAATGTCACCATCTATACTAACAACGGTGAGATTGTAAAAGAATATAAGGATATTAATAACAATGAGTTTGAAATAGATGAGTCGATTCCATCCAGTGATGGGGAGTATTTCTTCGTTCGAACTTTCCAGAAAGATGGAGATGAAATACTTAGTGCACCGATCTGGGTTGGTGAGGTAACGAAAGGAACTGACTACGCTCCTGATATCGTCATAAACGGGGAATTGCCTTCTACTGTTCAGTTAGGGGATACAGTGGAAATTCCTGCTGCAACATCAATTGATGATAGTGGTGATACTCCTAATGTGAAAGCAGAAGTTTTCGATTCTAAAGGCATGGCGGAAATAGTGGATAATCATTTCGTGGTAGAGGAATACGGCGAATACTTTGTTAGATACTATACGACGGATTCAGCGGGAAATTCACGGGTTAACACAGTCAGAATATTGGTTGATGATACTAGTCTAGATGGAGACAAAATTTTAAATGAATTTACACCAACTGTAAATGTTGGGGCAACGGAAGAAGAAGTAGGCATAACACTGGTTACGGACAGTGTTCTGAAGGAAGCCCATGTTCAGTATATGCCTACTTCCGAAAAAGATTGGAGCAATGCAAGTGTCATTGAAACAAAGGTTTCTTATTTTGAATCTGCATATGGGGAAAATATAGACAATAGTAGTTATAGAGTACTAGCTTCACATGAGGCAGATTTAGCGGATTTAAAAAGAGAGACAACTTATCAATACCGATATGGCCTGACTCCGGAAGGTCCATGGGGACAAGCGTATTCATTTGAAACAGCTCCTGAATCAGAGGATACAACGATTTATCTTATGGGGGATCTCCAAGTTCCGGACCGAAATCCAGAAAGCTTTAAGCTTTATACTGACATGCTGGATGTATTGAAACAAAAAAATGCAGACGGCAAGCTAATGATCCAAGTTGGTGACTTGGTGAATTCAGCTGGTATGACTGATGCTTGGACGGATGTAATGAAGTATATCTACAAAGACCTGAATTTGTTATCAGCAAACATGATTGGGAATCATGAAGTCATACAAGATGTTGATGCAAGCTCATACACGAATTTCTTCAACTTACCTGAAAATGGGAAAGGTACGAAAAAAGAAGGGAATTATTCGTTTGACTATGGAGACGCACACATCGCTGTATTAAACTCGATGGACTTCACGGATAAGCAATTAAAGTGGCTTGAGCAAGACATGAGAGCAACCAATAAGAAATGGAAAATTGTGATGGGGCATTTCCCGTATTATGGTGGTTCACATAGCGATGATGCTGGGATGAGTACAGGTAGAGCACAAATATCTAAGAAACTTCAACAATTGGGAGTAAGCCTTTATATTGGCGGGCATGACCATGTATATAAACGTACAACCATTAGAGACGGTGTCATGAATAATAACCAAGACGCGATGAACTTAGGGACTACGTTTATTACAATGGGTTCATCTGGTCCTAAATTCTATGACAATGAAGTCTATGATTGGGATAACGTAGTTTACGATGAAAATGTTCAGACTGGCGTGATTCTGGAAGCTAATGAAGATTCCTTAACGATTAAAGCCTACAATAATGCCGGAACTGTTATTGATGAATTTACATTGACGCCGCCGGAAAGCCATATGGAATTATCAAGTGTAGATGTGGAGAATGGAGAGTTTAATGGAGTTGGATTATTAAACTATCCGAATTCAAGTAATCAAGTTACTGTGATTGGTGCTACCTATGATGCAACAGGAACAAAGCTTATCGATGCACAGATTAAAGAGGTAGCATTAGAGGGACTTGGCCGTGAACAAATCATTAATTTCGACAAACCGCTTGTTTATAATGATCAAAATACGGTAAAACTTTTTGTTTGGGACAATTTGACGAATCAAAATCCTATTTTCCCTTCTAGAATTGTAAGAGAAGCGATGGATGGAGAAGGTACTGCAGAAAATCCATATAAAGTTGATACAGTGCAAGACTTGGAGAAAATCCAATATTATCCGGATAAACATTTTATCCTGACAAAAGATATCATTGGAAACCAGGATGTAATTACTGCAATTGGATCCGATGCCACCCCATTCAGTGGAGTTTTTGATGGAAATGGACATTTTATAACAGGTGTTGATATTTCAACAAATGGTGCTGGATTATTCCGGATCAATAACGGCACGATCAAAAATATCGCTGTTTTGAATGTGAACATTGCTACAGGAACGAATGATGTAGGAATTCTGGTAGATGTAAATAATGGGACGATTGAAAACTCCTACACGACAGGTGCTATCAAGGGACAGTCGACTGTCGGTGGCCTGGTTGGCTATTCAAACGGAATAATTAGAAACAGTTATTCAACCGCCAATGTAAAAGCAAATGAAAAACAAGCGGGTGGTTTGGTTGGGATTACAAACCGTGGAAGTATTACAGAAAATGTATATGCAACTGGTACTGTAACAGCAGGAGCAAGCAATGCAGGTGGACTGAGTGGTTACGCCTATGGTGATACAGTGATACAGAACAGTGCTGCATTGAATACTTCAGTAATTACGACTACCGCAGCTAATAGAATTGTAGGAAGAGTGTTGGCTGGTGAAAAGGCGGAATTAGAAAATAACATCGCAAAAGAGAAGATGATTGTCAGCAAAGAGGCAATCACTCAGGAAGATCCAAATAATGAAAAAGGTCTTGGTAAGAGTGAAGATGCCATTAAAGATCAAGCAACGTTTGAAGATCTTGACTGGGATTTTAATCACGTATGGACGTGGGATGAAAACGCAGATCGACCTATATTAATAGGGAATAAAGAACTTACGGAAAACAATGGGGCAGGAAAACCATCGTTGGATCAGGATGAAAATGGATTCTACATGATCAGAACGGTGGAAGACCTTAAGCAAATAGATGATCATTTAAATGAAAAGTATACTTTGGAAAATGATATTGATTTAACAGGAGAAGTATTAACACCATTTGCTGTTGATGCACCATTTATGGGAACACTTGATGGTAACGGGAAAAAGCTGATCAATTTCAAATCAACTTCAGGTGCGCTTATTCATTTAAATGGTGGAACTATCCATAACATCGCGATGGTGAATGTAGATGTAACCGGAGAAATCGGCGCTTCTCAAACTGGTGTACTAGTGAATCTTAACAATGGAACAATCGAAAATAGTTATTCGACAGGTAAAGTTACTGGGGCCAATACAGTAGGGGGATTAGTTGGGTACTCAAATGCTGTAATACGAAATAGTTACTCCAACGCAGATGTATCGGCAACTGGGAGTCAAGCTGGTGGACTGGTAGGTATCACGAATTCTGGAAGTTTGACAGAGAATGTGTATGCTACTGGTAAAGTGAGTGCCTCTAAGAGTAATGCAGGTGGTATTTCCGGATATGGTTACAACAATACAGCTGTGAAAAATACGATTGCATTAAATGGAACTGTAACATCTCCTTATGCGAATAGAGTCGTAGGTCGTATATTAAGCGGACATACGGCAATATTGGAAAATAACTTTGCCTATAATGGAACGATTGTTGATGTGGAAAAAACAAAAGAAAATGCTGGATCCAGTGTGTCAGGATTAAGTAAAACAAAAGAAGAAATAGAAACGATTGAGACGTACAGGGAGTTATTAGGTTGGGATTTTGAAACGGTTTGGAAATGGGATGAAACAATAAAACGTCCTGTATTAAAATAATCAATTGTTCTGTTCAGCGGGAAGTAATCTTCTCGCTGATAACTTTCAAAGTACGAATGAAGTTAGATGGAGGTTAAGGATGAAAAAATTAATATGTATGTTCATCGCAACAGTTGTAATAAGCCTATGTATCCCATTATTAACACTTGCTGCAACAACTAATAATGAAGATGGCACATTTACAACTAGTGGACATGATGCAAAATATGCCAATAAAGTAATGACGATTACAGTTTTCAAAGGAAATGTTCTTACATCCGAAAATTTGATGTATATCGATGAATTCACAGCTGACGAAGCAGGAAAGTATTCGAATACGTATAAAACAAAAGAAGCATTGACCAACAATGTATCCTTTACAGTTCAAGTAACTACAGAAAGCAATCTTGTCGAGAGAGAAGTCATTAAGATTAACGGGTCAACGCCAAATCCAGAACCAAACCCAACACCAACTCCAGAGCCAATAACATTTGCTGATATCTCAGAACATTGGGCAAAAGAGGATATTGAATTATTAGCAACAAAAGGCATTATTAATGGACTGAAAAATGGTTTATTTGCACCCGAAAAAGATATTACACGTGCAGAATTCACAGCCCTACTTGCGCGTGCTCTCGACTTGCCAAAAGCAACGGAGCAAGAAAACTTTTCAGATGTCCGACCAACGGATTGGTATGTTTCGGAACTACAATCAGCTGTTGAAGCAGGATTAATCAATGGTTACGAAGATAATACATTTAAACCAAGTATGTACATCACACGTGAACAAATGGCTGCATTAATGGGTCGTGCATACAAAATCATAGAGAAACAAGCACCAAMAGTGGATGTGGATCAAGTATTGGCRAAATATAKCGATCGTAAATCTATCAGTGCATGGTCCAGAGCAGACGTAGCATTAGCTATACAACTTGGYGTAATTCAAGGAAACAWKGCAAATGAATTGCAACCAAAAGAATCTGCAACAAGGGCAGAAACAGCAGTCATGCTAAAAAGATTACTGGTAGAAATTAAACTGCTGGAAGAATAGATTTGCATAAAGCGATATCCATCAAATAAAATGAYAAATTATCAAAAAGGGTATGTTCAAAGTGATTTCTGAACATACCCTTTTTTGCCACCTTCCTGCATTAAAGAGGAAAACTAAACCGGCATTGCCAGAAGAATTGAATATATCGAATTTCATCGTATTTATAATGGGAAAATCCGCCAAGCTGAATGGGTATTTTACAAACATTGTGAAAAGGTTTGTCTTAGTTTTCATATTACTTAGAAACTGTAAGCATTAAAACTAAGTAAACAATGACACAATGTTGGCTTTTTTTCATACAATATTGTTGGGGTGAATAAATGCCAAGAGTAAAATACAAAAGTTCAGACGTTGACTTAATGGCAAGGATGATGAGGGCAGAAGCCGAAGGTGAAGGACAGCAAGGAATGTTATATGTTGGAAATGTAATTGTTAATCGTCTTAAAGCCGATTGTTTAGACTTTAGAGATTTAAGAACAATTTCAGATGTCATTTTTCATGTACAAGGAGGAAATTATTCTTTTGAAGCTGTTCAAAAAGGTAATTTATTTTATGAAAGAGCGAGATCTGTTGAAAAAAGATTAGCAAAAAAGAATTTGGATTATTGGAGTCAACACCCAGGGAAATATGCACTATGGTATTTTAATCCATATGCCCCTTGCCCTCCAACATGGTACGATCAACCTTTCGCTGGTCAATATAAAAATCATTGTTATTACGAACCAGCAGCTGGATCATGTGATAGTGTATATAGGGGTTAAGTTGTCTAGGATCTATTATTAATTCTGGAGTGTTTTTGTAATTCTGCTGTTTTAGTACTCCTACATTTTTTGTTTTAGATACTGGTTACCAACAATATTCTTTCAATGCACTCATATAGGTAATGTAACAATTGTCGGTTGAAAAAAGCTTGAAACCCAAACCTCAGCCTGTTTTTTTCCAAACGTTATGTTGTATTTTTATCTCACGAATAAAAAAGGGAACCACCTGGTTAGTAGGGTTCCTTTTTTTTACATATCAAACAGTAATAGTGATTTATCCAAGGATGCAAGATTGTGAAGTATTGTACAAACTAAAAGGTGCTTTCGTATTATAAGGTCAACCAGTTTTTAAAGGTTGACCTTATTTTTATATGATTTAATATTTCAGTAAATAGTTGTTACAATGAAATTATTAATAAGGAAGGAAGTGCAAAACTATGGATTTCAAAACAGTTATGCAGGAGCTTGAAGCCTTAGGCAAGGAACGAACTAAAAAAATATACTTATCTAATGGTGCGCACGAGCCTCTTTTTGGTGTAGCTACAGGCGCTATGAAACCAATTGCAAAGAAGATAAGAATAAATCAACGTTTAGCTGAAGAGCTTTATTCCACAGGTAACTACGATGCAATGTACTTTGGAGGCATTATTGCAGACCCAAAAGCCATGACTGAGGCGGATTTTGATCGTTGGATCGATGCAGCATATTTTTATATGCTGTCCGATTTTGTAGTGGCCGTAACTTTATCAGAGTCAGATATTGCACAAGAAGTTGCTGATAAATGGATCGCAAGCGGTGAAGAGCTAAGAATGTCAGCGGGCTGGAGCTGCTACTGCTGGCTTTTAGGTAATCGCATAGACAATGAATTTTCCGAAAGCAAGATATCCAATATGCTTGATCTTGTAAAAGATAAGATTCACGATTCCCCGGAACGAACGAAATCAGCTATGAATAATTTTCTATACACTGTGGGGATTTCATATTTGCCTCACCATGAAAAGGCAGTCGAGACCGCAAAGGCAGTAGGTAAAGTAGAAGTCAAACGGGACAAGAAAAAAAGCAGTATCCTAAACGCTTACGAAAGTATTCAAAAAGAAATTGATAAAGGGAGGCTGGGTTTTAAACGAAAACATGTAAGATGTTAAAAATTAGCTTCGCATCGGTTTGTTGATCGAAGAAGGTTTGACGTTTTTTAATGTTGTAGTTAGTGAACTCCCCCTTGCCCCTACGGGGGATGGTACGTCAACACTAAATCATACAATTTTTTTAAGGGCTAAGTTTCTGTATGCAACTGGACTTAAATAGCTTAATGAGCTATGCGACCGTTTATTGTTGTACCAATTCACGTAATCAAATAGTTCAAGTGCGAGCTGGGAAAGGGTGGGAAAGTGCATCCCGTTGATGAGCTCTGTCTTTAAAATCTTAAATGTGGTTTCTGCCACGGCATTGTCATAGGGGTTACCTTTTCGACTTAAGGATCTTTCGATCTTGTGTGTAAGTAAYAGCTCGTCGATTGCTACATTCTTAAACTCTGAACCTCTGTCYGTATGAAAGATTTTCACAGCTCCTAAATCTCGATTGACCGATTTGAAAGCACGTTGAACTAGCGCTGAGTCTTTGCGCTCTCCGACGCTGTACCCAACAATTTCACGGTTGTATAAATCGATTAAGAAACAGATGTAATTCCAGCGTTGACCTACTTTCACATATGTAAGATCGCTCACTAAAACTGAAAGCTCTTCYTCAACTCTGAAGTCACGATTGAGTACATTGCGATAGGATTCTTCGTTTGGCGCAGAGGTCATTGGTTTATAAGATGGTTGTGCGTATTTTGACTGGATGTCAAGCTCCGCCATCAGACGTCCAACACGGCGTCTAGACACGGTAAGTCCCGTTTTTCGAAGTTCTTCTTTTATTTYCCGGGTACCATACACGTAGCGATTCTGATTGAAGATCGTTAGAATCTTCTCTTTTATTTCTTGTTCCTCATCGACTTTTTCTTGCGCTTTTTTGGCCGATATTTCCGTTTCATAKTAAAAGGTACTGCGAGCTATTTTCAGGACTTTACACATTGCTGATACCGAATAGGTGTGGCGATTTTTCTGAATTACATCTATTTTCGTCCCATGATCAGCGCGGCTTGCTTTAAAATATCTACTTCCATTTCTAGCTGCTTATTTCTTTTACGTAACTCGATTAATTCCTGTTCTTCTGGTAGTCTGTTGTCCTTTTCTTTAAAAGATCCAGACTGACGGAATTGTGTAATCCATCTATCTAATGCAGAAGCTGTTAGATCATATTCGCGGGCAATTTCTTGGCGGCTTTTTCCGTTTTCATATAGAGCTACCACTTGTTTCTTGAACTCTGTTGAAAACGTTCTTCTTTTTTGGGACATAGTAGATTCTCCTCAACTTGTTTTACTTGCCCTTAATTTGATTGTCCAACTAAGTGTAGCCTATCCAGGATTCGGCAAGCCCAATAAAGACCTTGTGCTTTGTCTAAATCCACTGGAAGACCCTTTCCCAGACCCCCTTCAATCAACCCCTCAATCCTTGAGGGGATGGGTATTGTTCAGTTGTACACAGTTTCATTTTCTGTGGTGAAGCGCTAATTTTGAGCTTCATGGATGGCAAACGGGGGCTTTAGTAGAAGAACAATGAGCAGTATAGACGGCTCTTCTTCTTGTTCAACTAAAGGGACAGGTTAGTTGAAGAATAAGAAAGGAAAATAGAGGTTTATGATACGTTCCCAGACGTTATTCCTCTTAGTAAGTTTAAAAATGGTTAACATAAAAAAACCTTCCCAAAGGAAGGTAACAATTAACTTTTGTATAATTTTTATTCAATCTCAAGTACAAATTATTTTTAATTTTCTTTAGAAAGTTCGCTATATCTTTTGAAATTTTCTAGAATCGCCTGCCAGCCTGCTTTTTGCTGCTCAATGGAATGAGTGGCTTCTCCTTCAAAAACTTCAATTACCTTAGTGTCGTTTTCTTGACTAACAAACGTGATCGTAACTTTCCTACCATCTCCAAGAGTGTAAGAAATAAATTCATTTATTCTAATTTCATCATAAACTCCACCAAAATCAAATCCAAAGCTTCCATCCTTTGCTTCCATTCTTGTATGAAATCTACCGCCAACCCTTAAATCATTTTCGGCAATTGGTGCGTGCCAGTCTTCAGAAGCAAACGTCCATTTCGTTATATGCTGTGGTTCTGTCCAAAATTCCCACACTTTTTCAACTGGTGCATGAACTATTGTTTCTACCGTTATGGTTACTTTACCGCCTGTGTCCATTATAATTCCCCTCTCATTATTAATGGCTAATTATACCACATGATTTTTAGGTTCGAATAGTTGAAAAGCATCCGAACCCAAAATAATTAACCGGAAATTTGCGCTTAGATAAGACATGCGGAAGCTTATGAACGGATTAAGACTTTCTAAACCGATTGAAGAAGAAAGGTGCAGTGCAAAGAATAGTCAATCAAGCCTGAGAACGTTATAGATGCAATAAATATTCATCATCTGTAATTTCCTTATTAAACTAACAGGTGCTTACTTCAAAAAGGAGTAAAACCATTTTTTATTGAACTTGCGGGGGTCAAAAAACTGCACCTTCAATCGTTAGACACAACTAACAATTAGAGGTGCAGTTCATTATATTGGTTTTCTTTGAAGAAATGATAGATTTATCAGATTTTGAGAGTGGAGATGATGTGGTGGAAAGTTTATAAAAAAATCCACGCTGTAAATCAAAAGAGTTATATCCTGTTCTTTGGAAACGCCATACATCCTATGAGGGAGGGGTGTTCTTTCAAATCTTGATAAAACAATCAATGCATTCCTTTCCATTCCCCTTGGTTTTTGGATGCTTTTTCTTTTTTCGCCTTTTCTTTTTTCGCTCGATTAGCATTTGCACTGCCAAATTCTTTGGAGAATTCAGAATCTGTTTTGCTGGAGTCAAACCCTTGTTTATTCTTTTGTTCTGCGTCATTTTTCTTAGTCCGTTTCGCCATAGATATCACTCCTTTTTTTCTTTAGTATGAGAAATGAAAGTAGAAATATACGTCCTAGCTTTTTGCAGGTATTTATCAATCTCCCTAAAGAAATAATTCATATAAATGATTAATTTTAACGGAATATTCCTAGTAGCTTTCAAAAAGGAGGATTTATAAAGATGACAGAAATCACATTTTTAGCTTCATCCAAGCCATTTGAAATACCTGATGAAATTGAAGATCACAATAATCGAACAATTTTTGAACGTGAAGAAGATGTTATATCTTTCTATGTTGAAGAGATAGGAGATTATTGGGAGAAAGAGGTTGACGGTTTGTTTTCTTTGCCCTATATCTACGAGGCAAATGGAGTAGGTAATAAATTGTTTCTAAAATACATTGAAAACTATATGGATATAGGTGATGTCTTAGAAATTTACGAAGTACCGAATCAACACGCATTTGAAAAGTACAAACAAAATATGCAAGAAAATCCTGAGCCAATTGAAGTAAATGTGGGAAGTTATACATACCGAGATATTTATGGTTTATATCAATTAAATTTAAAAAAGTGGATAGAAGATTTAAGTCATCGAAATTATTGTACCCATCGTGGTATCACCACATTTGGAAAGTATTAATCGCAAGATTGTTATTAAACTAACGGGTGCTTTAGTTGAACAACCGGCTGCCTTAAGGCGGCTTTTTCTTATGGATCTGAAGTTGATTAACTTCCTCATCCGGATGTTATGTCAACCTACTTTGTATTTGAAATACATAAAAAAGGAAGTTTACACTAGTAAATAAAAAAACCTGCTTATCCCTAGGATAGGCAAGTGTATTTTCAAGTTCACCAAAGCTATTACTTGTCTGATTGAGGTTAGGTTGAATAAAAAAATTTATTTCGTGATAAAAGCAAGAGTAGCTAAAAAAACACTCTTCAAAGGATTATTTTTTTTCATTAAAAGCTAAGTTTACTGCTAAGGCACCTAAAACAGATGCCATGAACCAGCTTTGAACTTTAACCCAAAAAGGTCTTCTTCCAACCCAATCCGAGACCTGCCCAGCAAATAAAATAATTAGTAAATTTATAGCAAAACTAACAGAAATTTGCACTGCTCCTAATTGAGCAGTTTGAAGAAGCAGTGAACCACTATTAGGATCCATAAATTGAGGTAAAAGTGAAACATACAAGATTGCAATTTTAGGATTTAACAAATTTGTCATAAGTCCCATAACATATAGTTTTTTTGGTGACTCTACAGCTAAATGCTGTGGCTCCAGAATTGAACTTGCCCCTGGTTTTATTGCATTCCATGCTAACCACAACAAGTAGATAACACCTAACCATTTAATAATGTCATACATTACTGGGACTAATTCGAACAAGAAGGATAAGCCCAACATTGTAGCGATTATATAAATCAAAAAACCCGTGATTACTCCTAAAAGAGAAATAATTCCGTCCCTTTTACCTTGCGTAATTGTCCTAGATATTAAATAAATCATATTAGGACCAGGTGAACAGACCATCCCTAACGATACTAGAGCAAAAGCACCTAATGTTCCTAATTCAATCAAAAAATCACTCTCCTTTTCAAAATAGACTCTTAACGCTCCTCATCTCTCTATTATAGTAAAGTAGAAATAAAATTGATATTTTATAATAATCTAATATAATCAATCGTGTACCTATACTTAGTTGCGTATAGGTTACTGAACTTAGATTATTGAACGAGTTCTTGAACATTAATAAAAGAGTTAACCCTCACAAAACACTGTAAATATAGGGTGTTCATTAACTCCTAAGTTTTGTTACATTGGTGTTTATAATTGAATGTACCTGATCTTTAATTCCATTCGATTCTGCTCCTCAATAAGGGCGCTTTAGAACAGTCCGTAAAAGTACACTACGGACTGTTGAGTTCATTTATTTGTTTCGTGCCATTCTTTAAGAAGTTTATTTTCACGTTGTCTATCTATACCGGTTTTTCTTTCATGCCCTTGTGGACGGTTTTGTTCCCAGTCTAAAATATCTTTTAAGGTTTCTGAAAGAGGACGAAATGTTAATCCGGTATTCATCGCATTTTTATTATTAACGGCCAAAAATCCGTTCCATGGCTTCTCGGCCCCTGGTAAAGGATATTCCTCGGGTATCCATAAGGGCATTTCTCCCCACGGCTCAACATTGTTGTCTAGTAAAAACTTTTCAGATGCCCATGTGAAAGTAGCATCGCTTCTACTTACTCTTTTACATTCTTTAAGTAATTGTTCCATCGTTAGAGTTTTATCTGGTCCGACAGCATTAAACGTACCTGTCACATTTTGTTCAATCAACTGAATGACCCATCTCGCTAAATCCTTTACATCGATAAATTGTATGGGGCGATTAGGACGGCCTGGAGATAAAACCTCTCCTCCTTCTGATAATCTTTTGATCCAATATGGTAATCGATCCGTATAGTCATAGGGTCCAACAATTTGACCAGAACGAACAACTAAAATTTTCCCAGGCAATTCTTTTTCTGCAGCTTTTTCACTCAAAGCTTTTAATGGACCATAATATTCTCCATATATTGGTCCAGCTGTCCCATGAGTAATTTTTTCTACTTCTTCACTATCCAATGTATGTACCTCTGCCTGTTCATCAATACCTGGTTTACTGGGATCTTTGTAAACTGAAATACTTGAAATGTAAGTATAATGATTGACATGATTAAGTAATTTACATGATTTTGATACAGTTCTAGGTATAAAACCCGACGTGTCAATAGCCGCATCCCATTTACGTCCTTTTAACACCTGTAAATCCCCATCACGATCTCCTTTTAACTGTTCGATTTCCGGAAAAATATCACCGTTGTTTCCACGATTAAAAAGCGTGACATGGTGTCCTCGTTCTCGTGCAGCATTTACTAAAAATCGACCTAAAAAACGTGTACCCCCTAAAATCAAAATTTCCAATTGCATCCACTCCTTTATTATATTGTTCTGTACAAGATATGATATTTCCTTTTTTTTAGTAATCATAGCTAGATATTTCAGGTACTAATAAAGGGGTACAAGAACAAGGATTTATAATCATAATTACTTCAATTCCAATTGATTCAATAACCGAGACAATGTGAGTTGAAATATTTACAAGCTCTTGTTTAATGAACCTAGTTGAATACCCCCCATTCAGGGGGTTATGTCAACTGGTTGTGTATGGAACATACAAGCCCATTCAGCGATTGAATCGATGTTTTGCGGATGAATCCATCCCGTTGCTATTTCAACTAACGGAGCAGGTTAGTTCAATAAGAAGGCTTTTTTGGAATGCCGTTGAATAAGTTAATATATGTAAATTTTTGAACAAAAGGGGAAGGTGTTCTAAGGAGTGCTTTATATCAAGGGGGAAATGGAATGGATATTAATATCTTAATCTTACCAATGATTAGTACACTGTTAGGTTTGTATTTAGTTTGTCTGGGACTTTGGGAATTAAGAGTTGGTTTAGATAGAAAAAGATTTATAACCTTCTCGTTTACAGGGCTATTTTTAATCTTCATATTGCCTGATATTTTTGGGCTTCAATTGATTTATAACCCTCAATAAGCCAGCAAAAAAAGTATCTAACTTACTTAATAACTAATAAAATATGTGTAACATTAGGGTAAATCTAGTTCGTCTTTAACATTAAAGGGGGAAGGTTTATGAAAAAATGTCTGTTTATACTGTTAATTCTTATTAGTTTTAGCATAATGGGTTGTTCAAAAGAGGGAATATCAGGTGAAAAGCCTCCAGAAGTCAATATAAATATTGGAAATGAAAATTTTGAAACAAAGCTAGGTACTTATTGTTGGAAAGATGGATGTGTTGATACTGCTGGACCTGTTGAACTATTGAAGGGGAAAGTACCTATTAAAGTGAATCCAGGAGAGAAATTATCTTTTTTAATGGAATATGAACCAAAACCAAATGAATTCCAACTTATGCAGGTTAGTGAAAGTAATGAAAATGAAGTATTGATGGAAGAAAATAGCTTTTCTGCACCTACTCGAAAAGGGGTTTATTATTATTCTTATGGCGTATGGTGGATGGATGATAAGAAAGAGAACTTATCTCATGGAGATGCTTTTTATGCATTTGTTCTAGAAGTAAAGTAATTTTTTTACTAACGGGTGCTTTAGTTAAAGTTCATTGGGCTGTTTAAACAGCCCTTTTTCTTATTGAACTAACGAGGCAGGTTAGTTCAATAAGAAACAATGGACTTTTGATAATTTTATATGGAAAATTTATTTAAAGTTGGAGCTTTTATTCGTTTCAAACGTATTAAAGTAAAGGGGCAGGTTAGTTGAAGAAACTTTTATAAAAGTTATTCGTAAAGATATGAAGAGGAATTAACATTACTTAGAGGTGATTTAGATGTTGTGGGATAAACCCAGATGTACTATTTGTGATAAAGAGATTAAGGAAGACGACGTTGTTTTTGTGAAAATGCGTTACCCAAAGCGAAAAGGTTTTACGGAAATAAAAGCATATTTAAGCAACGAAGGTAAGTTCATTTGTGAAGATTGTTTTAACAATAAATCCTACTAAATACTTTTTAACTAACCGGTGCTTTACTTCAATAAGGAGTGAAGCCTTTTTTCTTATTAAACTAACGGGGCAGGTCAGTTCAATAAGAAGGCTTTTTTGGAATGTTGTTGAATAAGTTAATATATGTAAATTTTTGAACAAAAGGGGAAGGTGTTCAGGATCCTCATATTTTGCTATCTAAATACGAGATTCTTTTTTATGTTATTTCGTAATTTAACATAAAGGGCAAATTATTGCAAATCCCTAAAGGAGCAGATTATTTGATTACCGTTTTAGAAAACATAAAGGATTTAACTTTTATATTAATATTCATTTCCAGCATTATTTATCATAGGCAACTTAAGCTAACTAAGTGGAAAAGAAAACTTTCTAAAGGCGAAATGACAATGTATATAATTACTACAATTGCACTTCCTATTTACGGAATTACTTATTTTATTCTTCTATTGGGAACATAAAATGCGTTATTTTATCCAATTATATAATACCCTTTTGTTCAGGCCTTCTAACAAAATCCTCAACGGATGCTGTTCACTGAGCTGCTTAAACAAAATCGATACGGTTTAATTAACGAAGGTTAGAGTAATTCTTCTTCAACTAACGGGGCAGAATAGTTGAATAAGAATATGTAATTTGATTGATTATCAGCAGTTAAAAAAATTGAAAGGGGACGTATAAGTTTGATTGATTATTTTGAACGTAAAATTAGATTAAGGGATTTTGAAGTGTGGGATGTTCGAATTGG